>NZ_JBHTVA010000003.1:127254-286742 GCF_042793325.1 Embleya sp. NPDC056575 | reverse complement strand
CCCCAAGCCGCTGCGCGGCTTGCGAGTGAAGCGAGCCGCGTTGCGGCTCGCGGTGGCGCGTTGCGCCACCGAGGCTCCCCGCGTTGCGGGGAGCTCGATCCGCGTTGCGGATCGGAAAGAAGTGGGAGCCTCCCGCGTTGCGGGAGGCGTCCGATCCGCGTTGCGGCTCGGACCGGGGCCGCCTTGCGGCCCGCCGGCAGCACGAAGTGGGCCGTGGGGTGAGGGAGTTCCTCCGTCGGAGGAGGCGCGGGCTCCCCGCGTTGCGGGGAGCAACCGATCCGCGATGCGGATCGGTACAAGCGGCGGGCCGCAGAGGTGGGTTTCGGCCGGCATCGTTTCCGTCATGACCGAACCGAAGCCCCGAACGGTACTCCGCCTGCGTTTCAAGGAGTCCGTCGCCGATCCCGCAGACCCCGATGCCACGTGCCGCGAACTCGACCTCCGAGCGGACCTGTTGACGTTCGAGGACGGCACCACCACGTTCTGGCTCGAGGGAGTCGAGGTGTGCGACTTCCCCTCCTCCTCACTCGGCTCGGTGGAACTGATCCCCGCCCGGGACACGAGTGTGGGACAACCGGCTTCACGCACGGACGAGGCCGCGGACAAGGCCTACTCCGTGGAGGAGATCCGCACCCGCCACGCCAACGCCTACCAACGATGGACCCCCGAAGACGAGCAGCTGCTCCTCGAACTCCACGCCGCCGGCCACGGCCTGGTCGAACTCGCCCGACGCTTCGACCGCCAACCGAGCGCGATCCGCTCACGACTGGGGAAATTCGGCGTACCCGAACCGCGGTGAAACACGATCGCGTACCACTCCCCCGCCCCGCGCACGTGACCGCGGCGCGACGGGAGGATCGGCGCACGACTCGAAAGGTGGGTGCGTCGTTGATGTTTTCCTTCAACAGGATTGAAGATCGAGGTGACTCAAGCATGACTCAAGTAGACTTTGACGTATATCGGGAGTCCTGTCGGGCGTTCCGGAAGTGACGACAAGGAGGGTCGGTGCGCGAATTCGCCCCACGGCCGCGGCCGCACCAGGTCGAGGCCGTCGACGCCGCGGTGCGCGGCCTGGAGGGCCCCGTACGCCCCGGGGGCAACCGCGGGCTCCTGGTCTCGGCCACCGGAACCGGCAAGACGCTGATCGCCGCCGAGACCGCCAGACGCCTCGCCCCCACCGGCGGCACCCTCGTCCTGGTCCCCACCCTCGATTTGCTCACCCAGACCGTTACCGCCTGGCGCGCCCTCGGGCACGAAGAGGCCATGCTCGCGGTGTGCTCCCTCGAGGGCGACGATGCGCTCGGCGCAGCGGGCGTGCGCGCCACCACCAGCGGGCCCGGCCTCGCCCTGTGGGCCCAACAGCACGGCTGGTACACGGTGTTCGCCACCTACGCCTCGCTCGGCGCGGTGATTCACGCGCACACCGGGCCCTACGGGATCCCCGCCCTTCCGGCGTGGAGGCTGGTGCTGTGCGACGAGGCCCACCGCGCGGCCGGACACGTCGACAAGAGTTGGACCGACATCCACGACAACACCCTCGTCCCGGCGCAGCGGCGGCTGTACATGACCGCCACACCCCGCATCTACGAATCCTTCAAGGGGCGGCGCAGGCGGCGGCGCGGCGAACGACGCGGGGGCGGTGTCGGGGGTGGCGCGGGTAGGCAGGGGGCGTTGTTCGAGATGGGGTCCGGGGGCGCGGCGCGGGGCGCGGGCGACGGTCTCGAGCACCACGTCGAACCTCACACCGGATCACACATCGAGCTTCCACCGATGCCCGACGGCATCGCATTCGATCTCGATTCGGAAGACGAGTATTTCTCGCCGAAAATGCAAATCGGAATGATCAACGGAACCGGTGAAGTGTCCGTTTCATCTGATGAGGTGTCAGATGATGGGGGCTACGACACCGGTGACGGTGAGACGGCGCGGACCCGGCCGGCCGGGGTCCCGCGGATTCCCGCGCTTCCCGAGGAACTCGCGGTGTCCATGGACGCGATCGACATCTACGGCCCGAGGATCTTCCACTTGGGGCTCGCCGAAAGCATCCGACGCGGCCTGCTCGCACGGTTCGTGGTGCTCGTGGCCGACATCCGGGACGCCGAGCTCAACCAGGCTCGACGCGACGCCCGCAAGGCGTTGGACGAGAAGAGCCCCAAGGCGCCGATGCTCGTCGAGGCATGGCGCGGCAAACGCCTCGCCGCCTTGCAGACCGCACTCCTGAAGACCGCCCGCGAGAACGATCTGCGGACCGTCATCACGTTCCACCACCGCGTCGCCGAGGCCGAGGCCTTTGCGTTGGGGCTTCCGGATGTCGGCCGGCGGCTGCGTGCCGAACTCCCGGACCAGGCCCCCACGGACGTGCGCGCCGAATGGCTGCACGGGGACCACCCGGCCGAGCATCGTCGGCGGGTCCTCGGCCGGTTCGCCGAACCCGGAGTGTCGGGTGACCTGTCGGTGGTGGCAAACGTGCGGATCCTCGGCGAGGGGATCGACTGCCCGGCCGTCGACGCTGTGGCGATTTTCGATGAAATGTCCAGCGTCGTGAGCATCACCCAGGCCCTGGGCAGGGCCCTGCGGCAGAAACCGGGGCAGGGCAAGGTCGCCGCCATCATCGTTCCGGTGTTCCTCGACGACCACGAACACCCCGACGACATGCTCCTGTCGGATGGGCACCGGTACCTGATGACCGTCCTTGGGGCGCTGCGCGCCCACGCCCCCGAACTGGTCGAAGCACTCGCCGTCCCCCAAGCACGGGCACACGGCGCAGCACGGGCGGTCGCCGAGGACGGGACCGACGACGACGCGGACGAGGCGGCCGGCGGCGGCGCGGCGGCAGGTGGTGTGGTGGTGGGCGGTGAGGGGGCCGTCGGGGGCGTGGGTGGGGTCGTGGAGGGCGCGGGTGGGCCGGTGGGTCCGGATGGGTCGGACGGGGGCGTAGAGGCGGAGACGCAGCCCCTCCTGCGGTTCTCCAGCCCGCGTGACCCCGCGGTCGTCGCGGACTTCGTGCGGCTGCGGGTGATCGACCCGGACGAACGCGACTGGGTCCGCGGCTACCTGGCCGCGCGGCGGTTCCTGCGTGCGCACGGGCACATGAGGATCCCCCTCGACGCACGCGACGAACACGACCACGACTATCCCCTCGGGCAGTGGGCCGCGGTGCAGCGCAGGGAGTACGCCGCCGGGCGGCTCGACGCCGGCCGCGTGCGCAAACTCGTCATGCTCGGGATGGTGTGGTCGCATCCCGACGCGGCGTTCGAGGACGGGCTCGCCGTCGCACGGCGGTATGTCGAGCGTGTGGGGCACCTCGCCGCACCACAAGGCGCCGTCCAGGACGGCGTACGGGTGGGTCAGTGGCTCGCCAACCAGCGGCGCGCGGGGGTTTTGGACGCGCGCCCCGAACGCCGCCGGGCCCTGGAGGAGTTGGACCCGTGGTGGAAGCCCGACGGGTGGACCATCGCCTGGCAAAGGGCTGCCAACGAAGTACGACTCTTCCTCGAGCGCGGCGGGGCCCTCGACGAACTCGCGCCCGGGCACGTCGCCGGCGGCCAGGACATCGGCACCTGGGCGCAGCGGCACCGGCGAGCAGCCGTGCGGGCGGGGCTGCAGCCCGGACAACTCGAACAGCTCGACGCACTCGGCATCCACCCCGAATGCGACGGCGGCGCAGCGGAGGGTGATGGTGGCGGCGCGGCACGGGGCGGTAGCGGCGCAGCGGGCGGCGGCGTGGAGAGCGGCGCGGTGGCTGCGGGCGACGGCGTCGGCGGCCCTGTGGCCGACCGCGACGGGGCACGGGCGCAAAGGCGCGGGCGGGGCGCGTGGGAGACCGGGTTCGCCGCGGCCGTCGCCTACCGCGAACGCGAAGGCGATCTCGAAGTTCCCCGCGCGCACGTGGAGACCGTGGCGACGCAGACGGCGACCGGACCCGGTGGTGGCGCGGGCAAGGGTGGCGGTGCCGTCGAGGTCCGGCTCGGCAAGTGGGTCAACAACCAGCGCACCCGGCGGAGTTCGTTGAACGAGGAACGGGTGCGGCTGCTCACCGAACTCGGCATGCGGTGGTGAGGGGCGGTGTCGGCCGAGGGTGTTCGAGTTCGGTGAGTGTGAGATTCGCAGTGGGATCGAGGGGGTGGTGTCAGTAGAGGTGGCTGGGTCTAATTGCCGGAGCCGAGGCGGCTGAAGGCCCAGCGGAGCACCTCCTGGTCGACGTGGGTGCGGCCGGTGCGTTCGAGGGCGGTGTGGGTATGGGCGGTCAGGCGGGCCCAGTTGCGGAAGTTGCCGTGGGCCGCGTGCTGGTCCGCGTAGGCGATGACTTCGGGGTCGGCGTGGGCCCAGATGGGGTGGTAGAGCGGGATGACGTCCTGGACCTCGTCGGAGGTGAGGCGGGTGAAGCGCTGCCAGATGAAAATCCGGGAGGACAGCATCGGCTCCTTGCGCAGGGTCTGGTGACAGCCTTCTCCTCCCACGAAGACGATCGCGAGCCGGGTGTAGGGGTCGTCCCAGATGTAGCGGACGTATTCCAGTTGATCGCTGGAGAGCCACTGTGCCTCGTCGAGGACGAGGGTGCGGGGGTGGGCGGCGAGTTCGGTTTTGAGGAGGTGGTCGAACTCGCCGGCGTAGCGCGGGGGCCGGCCCGGGAGTCCGAGGCTGGTGAACAGTTCGTGGCGCACCGCGCGGGTGGTGGGACGGGCGTGGAAGGTGATGCGGTGGATGTCCTCGCCGGGATCGAGTTCGCGCAGACAAGTGGTGACCGCCACCGTCTTGCCGAAGCCGGCACCGCCGTGGATACACGTCATCGCGCGGGCAGCAATCGTGTCGGCCAGGTTCTCCCGCACGGTCAGCAGCGCGCGGGTGGTCACCAGGCGCGCGTCGGGCAGGCAGACGTACTGGTCGGTGTGGGCGGGCGGCAGGCGAGGGGTCATGGGGTGTCCTCTTGGGCGGGGGTGGGTGCCGGGTCGATGGGCCGGACGCGGGCTTTGAGCGTGTCGGGGGTGGCCCAGTCGGCCGGTGGCGGTGCGGGTGGGATCAGGTCGGGCAACGCCAGCGCGGTCAGGTCGCCGTCGTGGTGGCGGGCCAGTTCCCGGGCGGCCTCGGCCGCGGTCAGGGCGTCCAGGCGCTGTGCGTCGGCAGGGGTGGACGTGGCGGCGAAGCGGTCGTGGCGGAGCTGTTCGGCGGCTTTGGCCTCGGCCCGCAGGCGGCGGGCGC
Source organism: Embleya sp. NPDC056575 (assembly GCF_042793325.1). Taxonomy (NCBI): domain Bacteria; kingdom Bacillati; phylum Actinomycetota; class Actinomycetes; order Kitasatosporales; family Streptomycetaceae; genus Embleya; species Embleya sp. NPDC056575. The sequence continues at coordinate 281,543 of NZ_JBHTVA010000003.1, read as the reverse complement.
GGGCCGCCCGGGCGTGGCGTAGTGCGGCGCGTTGTTCGTCGGTGGCCTGGTCGGCGAGGTGGGCGGTGCCCAGGCGGCGGCCGTCGGGGGTGCAGACCTCGATCTCGTGGGTGTGGTGGGGCATGAACCGCACCCTGACCTCGCGGCCGGCCTGTCCGGTCATCCAGTCGGCGATGTAGTCGCGGTTGCGGAAGGCCACTCCGTGGCTGGTGATGACGCGGGGGCGGGCGTCGTCCTCGAGCGTGAAGGACCACACGTCCGCGGCCGGGACGTCGTTGAGCGGGGTCGGGTCAGCGCTCCAGGCTTGGAGCGGGGTACGGCCGTTCAGGGCGGCGGGGTGGTGCTCGGTGTTCCACCAGGTCACCCAGGCCAGCAGTTGCTCGGTGAAGTCGCGGAAGGACAGTGTCGGGCCGGCGGGTGTGCGGTCGGGTCGTCGGCGGGGTTGTTTGGGGGTGTGGCCGGGCAGGGCGGCGAACAGCATCCGCTCGACACAGTGGTTGAGGTTCTCGATGCCGCCTTTCAGGTGCGGGCTGTAGGGCGGCAGGACGGTGATGTCGGCGTCCAGGGCGGTGAGCGCGGTGGTCACGGTGCGGGAGAGGAAGTCTCTGCCGCGGTCGAACCGCACGTGCTCGGGCAGGCCGCCGAACGGGCCGTAGGGGTCGGTGCGCACGATCGCGGAACGCAACGCGGCCAGGACCGAGGCCCGCGTGGGGTGGCCGGGGGTGACGGCGACGCCGGTGATCGCCTTGGTCGCGCAGTCGATGAACCAGGTGATGTACGGGTGGACGAGGTCGCCGTCGGCGGTCACCCGCAGGGAGGCTGGGACGTGGTCGGCTTCCCAGGTGTGGTTGCGCCAGGTCCGGGGGCGTTTGGCGAATACGTCCAGCGCGCGGGCGGCTTCCGGGCCCTTGCGGTGGCCGGCACGCTCCCCTGCGGTCAGATCCCGACGGAGCGCGCGCAGGAACGTCGACAAGGACGGCACCGGATCCAGCACCGGCACGGCCGTCGGCGGTGCGCCGCCCGGGAGCGGCATCCCGCTCGGCGGGGGCGGTGGTGAGGCGGCGTCGCCGGCCGGCGTCCCCGGACTGGTGGCCGTACGGGCGCGGGCGACGAGTTCGCGGTGGACCGCGGAGGCGTTGCCGCGCCAATAGGCCAGCAACACCCGAATTTCCGGGGTGATCTCGAACCGATCGCCATGGCGGGCGCCTGGGTGTGTGGCGGTTTCGGGTGTGGTGCCGGCGTCGGCCAGCCATCGCCACACCGTGCGCTCCGATACTCCCAGGCATTGCGCCGTCGTACGGACGTGGTTGGTGGTGAGCGCGCGTCGGGAACGCAGGCCCAGAAGGCTTCTCACGGCCGGCGCCCGCAACGTCGTCCGCGAAACGGCTTCGAGCCCTGGTGAGGCAGCAGGGGCGGAGCGGGTCTCGTCGGCCGGCGGTTGGGTTTCGCTCGAGCCCATGTCTCGTCCTTCGATCGCGGGTGCGGTACGCGGCGCGGCGTGTCGTCACAAGGGCGGGCCCAGGCGGGAACAGGCCCAGGTCAGCAGGGTGTGGTCCACGTTCCTGCCGGGTTCGTGATGGCGGGCCGCATACAGGTGGGACGTGATCTTCGCCCAGGAACGGAAGTTCCCCCGCGCGTGCGCCTGGTCGGTGTGGAGCAGGTCCTCGTCGGCCACGGCATCCCACAACGGGTGGAACAGGCGCAGCACGCCCGGGACTTGAGACGTGTCCAAACGGGGCACCTGCTGCCAGGTCAGGACGCGGGAGGCCAGCGCGGGAGCTCGGGCGAGGGTGCGCTCGGCACCCGCTCCACACAACACCAACGACGTCCGAGTGGTGGGGGCGTCCGCCAGGAGGCGCAGGTAGTCCAGCTCGGGAGCGGCGATGCGCTGGACATCGTCGACGATCAGGACGCCCGGCTCCTTCAGCGCGTCGACGAGCACGCGGTCGGCCGCGTCGGTGCGGTTCGTCAGGTGGGTGGCCGGCAGGCCGAACGCGGTGAGCAGCGCGGCCCGTAGTTGTGGCAGCGCGGGTTTGACCGCCACCTGCGCGCGATGGACCGGGACCCGCCTGGGCAGCAGACGCAACGCCTGGTGAACGGCGACCGTCTTGCCGTGCCCGGTGTCGCCGTACACGCAGGCGATCCCGCGGGCGGCGACGGTATGGACGAGTGCTTCGGCGACCTGGCCGAGTTGGCGTGTCGACACCAGGTGCGCGCCGGGCGCGTACAGCCGCACACCGTCATCGACGGGTTCCGGCCCCGCGATCGGATCGGTCCCCCGAACGGCTTCGGCGGCCGGGACCGGCGGTGTGGGCCGGCCCTGTTCGTCCACGGTTCCCGGAAGTGCCAGATCGGCCAACGCGCGGTCGTAGCAGTCCACGGCCGACCCGTGGATCGGACGGGCGATCCCGAGCACACGTGGCGAGTGGAGATCACGACGGACCGCGTGATAGAGCGTCGTCAACGACACCATCGGCTTCGTGTTCGGCTCGTCCTCGGCGCGGGTCGCGGCCCGATCGCTCATCCAGCGGTGCAGGGCTCTCACATTCCCGCCCAGGTCCGCCAGGCATGACCAGAGCGTGTCATCGAGAGTGAACCGGTCGCGTCCCGGCGGGTCCACACGACCCGACCCGCGCGCTGCCGCCAACCAACGCCACACGGTGCGCTCGGACACACCCACCGCGTCCGCGGCGACCGCCACATGCGCGCGGGAGACACCACCCGCTTCCGCCACCGCGAGCAGACGCCGCACCACCATCGGCCGCAACACCACGGCCGCGCTCGGCACACCAACAGAAGGATCCACCGACGACATGGACCGACTCTTCGCCATGCCGGCCAGCACATACCGCGCCCCGGATCCCGAACACAGGAATGGGCAACTCCATGACAGAACAACCCGCTTGTGTTAGGCACCCGACGTCAGTCGATGGTCACCCCCGTGACAGTCGAAACGGTCACGGTCATCCACACCCCGACCAGCACACAAACACCCACACGACACCCGCACCCCACTGACGACCAACCACCACCACCACAACACACACTCACACGCGCGGTCATGGTGGACGAGGCGGTGGGGTGGTCGGGCGTGCCGGCATCGGTGGCCAGGCCATGCGCGGTGCTTGCGGCGAGGGATCGGGCGATGCGGACGAGGCGGCCTCGACTCGCGGTGGTCGTGGCGGATGCCGGCTACGGGCAGAACGCGCTGTTCCGGGCCGGGTTGACCGAACGCGGGCTCGACCACGTGGTCGCGATCCGCGCCGACGCCGACAGGCGAACCTCGACGTCGCCGTCAGGGCCGCCCTCGGGAACGAGGCGAGCGGCGCCTCGGGTTGGGCGGCCCCGATCGGATCCGGTGCACCGGGGTGATCCGGCTCGTTCCTCCCCGACTTGCTCAGCGGGCCTGGGGATCGCCCGGTGCCCAGCGCGTCGCCCGGCGGCACTTCGGCAAATCCTTCGGACCGTTCGCGTCGCGCGGGGACGCGGAAAGCGTGCGGCCGTCGGGAGTGTGGACGCAGTCGTCCGCACTCCGAGCCGTGCCCGGAACGAAGTCCCAGAGCAGCGCACCCGACGCGTCGTACGCGCGAAGCCGCTCGTCGTCGTTCACGGGTTCGTTCGGACGGCGCGACGAAGCCGAGACGTACCAGACCCCGCCCGCCATCAACGCGTCCTGCTCGCCTCGACCGACGTCCATGGTGATCCGGCTGACGGCACCGGTGTATCGGCCCCACGCGCTGGTCGTCCAGTTCCCGGCGAGCGAGTTGCCCCCGCCGCCGCCGTAGTCGACCGGGCCGTCGATCCAGGTGGTGTCCCGAGGGTCGCCCTCCGGGGACGGAATCGACGTCGGGTCCGCTTCGCCTCCGCACCCCACGAACCGGGCCCGGTCGTCGACCGCGATCGCGAAGTACTCGTCCGGCCGACCCGACCGTGGTGTCCGCACCGCCAGGTAGGGGCGGAACTTTTCTGCCAGTTCGGTCTGTGGGCGGCCCTCGGGGTTGGGTACGGTCCGCACGCAGTCGGCCACGAACTTGCGGGCGAGTGGTTCCGACATCGCCCGGTCCGCCGGTACCGGAAGCATGTTCCTCGACAACTCGGGCAACATCGCCGTGCTTGCGGCGGGAGACGGGGACGGCGCGACGGAAGCCGCAGTCGACCTGTGCGGTCGGGCATCGCCGTGGGGCAGGGCCACGGCGACACCGGCCACCACGGCGGCGGCCGATGCGGCGGCGATCAGGGGGACACGGTGCCGCGCGAGGAATCCTCGCCGGGGCGCGCCGGAACGCCTCGGGCCGGCGGCGCCGATCTCGATGGGGACGATCGTGTCGACGAAGGCGTCGGCGTCGTCGAGGGCGTCCGCGTCGTCGAGCAGGGCCAGTACCTCGGCCCGGCGTGCGGCGTGTGCCCGCAGATCCCGGTCGGCGGGCGGGTGGTGGGGGCTCGTCATCGGGACACGTCCTTCACGCGCGAAGACGGACGATCGGTCGCGGCAAGATCGCCGGCGGGCGGAGGGAGCGCGGCCACGAGGTCGCGCAGGCGGGCGCGGGCCCGGTGCAACCGGGACTTGACCGTGCCGACGGCCACGCCCAGGACCGCGGCCACCGCCTCCTGGGACAGACCGCTCCAGACGCACAGTTCCAGCACCTCGCGTTCGCGTTCGGGCAACGCGGCAACCGCACGGAGCACGCTCGCCATCGCGCGTTCGTCGTCCAGTCGCGCGGCCACCTCGTCCGCGTGATCGGGAGCAGCCGGCGGGGGTGGGAGTCGGGCCTGCAGCGCCCGGTAACGTAACAGCGCCCGGCCGCTGTTCGCGGCCATGTTGCGGGCGACCCCAAGCAGCCACGGCAGCGCGCTGTCCTGAAACAACACGACCTCCGCCCGGATCCGCCACGCGTGCAGGAACACGGCGGAGGTCAGGTCCTCGGCGTCGGCCCACGAGCCGGTGCGCCGAAAAAGGAAATTGTGCACCGCGCGCGCATGGCGATCGAACAGGTCACCGAACGCGGAGCGTTCGCCCGCGCAAGCCCTGTCCCACAAATCGCGGTCGGTCTCGGTGGAGATGTTCACACCCCTACATGTGCGCAACCCACCCGGGGGTTCCCACTACCGTGCCGGAAAAGACCGTGCACCCGCCGCGAAGGGTTCTCGCCGCGGCGGCACGGCCGGGCAGCCGTCGCAACCGCCCCGGAAGCCGCGACCCGGACGCGCCGAGGATCGACCCACCCGACCACACCGACACCACCGACGGGCCGGCACCCGCCGAGGGCAGACTCGCGGCAGCACTCGCGAACGCGATCGTATCCGTCGACCCGCGCGGCGACCTCGGACAGGCCGTCAAGATTCCGGAGGGCGCGACATCCCGCGAGGACCCCGCCGCGACGCCCGCCGGACGAGCCGAGGCACACGCGTACCTCACCGAACCTCACATCCGCCTCGACGACTTCGCCCGCGCCCCCGAACAACCGGACGAACCAGCACGCCTGCACCTCTCGCCGACCGACCGCGAAGCCGCCGCAGCCGCACTCGCCGCAGCCGGAGAACTCCGCGCGAGCACCGCCGCCGTCCGGTCCGATTCCGATCGATGACAGCACGCACGAAGCCCACTCGGCCGACCGACCGCAAGACATGCGGCCGCGGGGCCGATGTCGGGCGCGTGCGCATGCCCGGGATGGTGTGGAACCACCCCGACGCCGCCTTCGAAGACGGTCCGGCCACCGCCCCGCGCCGGGCACGGCGCCACGGACACACCGCCGCCCAACAGGCAGTCGTCCAAGGCGGCGGGAGGGGCGTGGAGGAGGGCGGTGCGGTTGCGGGTGACGGCGCCGCGGCCGCCCGGGCACCCAGGCGCGGCCGGGGCGCGTGGGAGACCGCGTTCACGGCGGCCGTCGCCTACCGCCAACGCGAAGGCGACCTCGAAATACCCCGCGCGCACGTCGAGACCGTGGCGGTGGAGACGGCGGCCGGGGCCGAGAGCGGCGCGGGCGGGGGCGGCGGGGTCGTCGAGGCGCGGCTCGGCAAGTGGGTCGACAACCAGCGCAGCCGGCGGAGTTCGTTGGGCGAGGAGCGGGTGGGGCTCCTCACCGAACTCGGCATGCGGTGGTGAGGAACGGGGGCGGGGGCGGCGGGGTCGTCGAGGCGCGGCTCGGCAAATGGGTCGACAACCAACGCACCCGCCAAAGTTCGCCGAACGGGGAACGGGTCCGGCTCCTCACCGAACTCGGCATCCGCTGGTGAAGGGGCGGGGGCGGCGGGTCGGGGGGTTCGTGTTCGGTGGGAGTGAGGTCGGGGGTGTCGGTGGAGGTGGTGGCTGGGTCTGGTTGCCGAAGCCGAGACGGCCGAAGGCCCGGCGGAGCACCTCTTGGTCGACGTGGGTGCGGTCGGCGCGTTCGAGGGCGGTGTGGGTGGTCGGGTGGGGCCGGTCGCGGAGGCTGCCGTGGGCTGCGTGTTGGTCCGCGCGTCGGCGGTGTCGGCGGGGTCTGCGTGGGCCCGGATGGGGTGGTAGAGGGGGATGACGTCCTGGGCCTCGGTGGGAGTGAGGCGGGTGAAGCGCTGCCGGATGAAGATCCCGGAGGACGGCATCGGCTCCTTGCGCAGGGTCCGGCAGCGGCCTTCTCCTCGTGCCCGATCTCGAGTTGCATGCCCCCGGGTAACCGGAGTGGGCGGCCCGTGGCGAGCCGGGCCTTCGTCTCGGGGGAAGTGTTCGACCCGGCGACGGGATCCGAGGCGGTCGCATGGCACGTCACGGCCCGGCCGGGACCCGGGCGATGGGTGCCTCGGCCGGGCCGGTCGAGGGCCCGTGGGGGTGTGGGTGATTCGACCTTTCGGGTGGGTGCGTCGGGTTGTGTGTCGGATTCTGATTCCGGTGTGGCGTGGTGGGTAGGGGCGTTCGGCCCTGGTTTGTCGGGGGGCTCGGGGTTGTGGGGGTGAGGGGGCGGCGCTACTTTTCGATGCCCTGGGCGAGTCTGCGGCCCAGGGGGTCGTAGGCGGCGAGGGTGTAGTGCGGGTGGCCCGAGAAGGTGAAGGCGAAATAGCGGTGTGCGGTGCCCACATCGGTGGGGACGGCCCGGAACTCGGTGCCGTCGTCCAGGCGCAGCACGACCACGGACACCTCGTCGGAGGCGACACCGACGATGGAGCCGAACGTGTCCCCGAACGGGCCGCCGGCGTAGTTGAGATGGCCGATGCCCGTTCTCGGATCGCCGACGAGGACCTGGGGTGCGGAGCCGCAGGTGAATCCGGCGGCGCGGCCGTCGAGTTCCCCGTTCGCGCATTCCGTGCCGTCCGGGCGTCGATGGACCCGCACCGCCCAGGAATGCCCGTCGATCGTGCCCTGACCGACCAGGTCGGCGGGCGCGCCGGGGGGGGCCGTACCCGCCGACACCCGCACCGCCCGGTCCGATCCCGGGTCGAGCACCCCGCACACCTGCACCGCCGGCCCGATCAGCAGGGCCGCACCCACGACCGCGCCGATCGCCCCCCGACGCCGCCGCCGGGTGCGCCGGCCGGCCGCGACGATCGCCTCCCAACCCGGCTCGCGCACGTCCAGTGCGTCGAGTTCCGCGGTCAGCTCTTCCCTGAGTCGCACACTCCCCTCCGTCATGACCGCGTCCCCTCGTGCTGCCGTGGTTCCGGCGACGCCAGCGCCGCCGCGTCCGGATCGGCCCGCAGTTGAGCCAGGCCCCGATACGCCTGGCTGCGTACCGTCCCCACCGAGCAGCCCATCGCCGCCGCGGCCTCCGATTCGGACAGGTCCTCCCAATAGCGCAGGACGACCGCCGTGCGCCGCCCGGCCGGCAGCCGGGACAACGCGGTGATCAGCACGCTGCGAGTGACCGCCCGCTCGGTCTGGTCCGGGACGGGGGCCTCGATCGTGCGAAGGGACAGGAACTGGGCCACGCGCCGCCGCCGGTTGCGCGAGACGAACGTGTTGACCAGCATGCGGCGCAGATACGCGTCGGGGTTGTCGGCGCGGTTCACCCGACACCACGACGCGTACACCTTGGCGAGTACGGTCTGCGTGAGATCCTCCGCGTCGCCGACGTCTCCGGTGAGCAGGACGGCGGTGCGGACCAACCCGGCACGTCTGGTCAGTACGAATGTTCGAAATTCTGCCTCTTCGTCACTGTTCAGGACGCTCACTCCTTCGCGACCGATGATGCTTCGACCCTTCGACGCCCGGTCGAGGCGGAATCCATGTCGTCGTGAGGCAACGAGTTTCGGCGCGGGCGTCGAGCACGGTCGCGCGCAGGGCAGGATTTCGGGCGCCTCGCCGGTTCTTCGCCGGCCGGGTGCCGGAGGTGCCCGAGGCGTTCGGGTGCCGGGGTGCCGGAGGTGTCCGGGGTGCCGGGGTGCCGGAGGTGTCCGGGGTGCCGGAGGTGTCCGGGGTGCCGGAGGTGTCCGGGGTGCCGGGGTGCCGGAGGTGTCCGGGGTGCCGCGACCGTCGGGCGGCCGAGGGGTGATGGTCCGGGTCGTACCCGAAGTAGCGCGGCCGGGTCGGCGCCGGGCCGGCCGGGCTCGGCCGGCGGGGGTCGCACGGGGCGGCCGGGACGGTGACGCGCAGGCCGTGGCGCAACGCCCGCAGGTTCCGGAGGCGGTGGCGGCACGGCGGCGGTGGGCCGGTGTGGAGCGGCGGGCGGCGCGGGGTGGGGTCGATGCCGGGGAGGTGTTCGGCATCGCGTGGGCGGTGGTGTGCCGGCGGTGGGAGTCGGCGCTGTCGTGGGAGCGGGAGGAGATTCGGCCGCGGCGGGTGCGCGCGGTCGCGGGCGGGGACGCCGGGGGGCGATTTCGAGTGTGGCGGGTGGTGGGGCGGGACGCGGTCGTCTTCCCGGGGGTGGTCGCGGTGGCGGACGCGTTGCCGGATCCGGTGATGGCGGAGCGGTTGTGGCGCGATGGCGATGCCGGGCGGCCTCGGGTATTGCGGGTGGACGGGGCGTTCGGCCGCGAGCTGGGGGTACGGGTCGGGCGGGCGTGGCTGGGGCCGGTGGTCGCGGTCGAGGACGGCGGGCCCTTGATCGCGTGGATGGGCGCCGTCATCCGCAGGCGCCGCGTGGGAGCGGGGATGGGGCCTGGTCGGTCCGGGTGTGAACTCGGGTGGTGGTGGGTGTTACCAGGCGGTGATTTGGAGGATGTAGACGCGTTCGTGGCGTGGGATGACCTGGTAGACGAACATGCCGTTCGCGACCAGGGCCGTGCCGCCCTGGGGTGATATTCCCTCGTAGGTCTCGCCGTGGAGGTAGAGCGCTTCGGCGGCGCGGACGAGTTCGGCGGCCTTGGCCTCGACCTGGACGATCAGGACCGGTGGGGCGTCGGCGGTCACGTGGGGTTCGTCGGGTTCGTACTCCCAGGCCCAGGTCACGCGGTGGCCTCGCGGGCCTCGGTGAGGACGGCGAGGAGTTCCGCGCGCGCGGACTGCCAGGCGGGGTCGTGGCGTTCGAGGGTTTGCAGGGTCTGCTCGGCCGTGTGGCGGCGGGTGAGGAGGTCGGGGCGGCGTTCGATCTCGACCTCGCCGGCCCACACCGTCAGCCAACCTTGGATCGGGCCCAAGTGCGCGGTTTGGGCGGCGAGTTGGAAGGCTTCGTTCTTCTGGCGTTCCATCTCGGGCAGGCGGTGGGGGGCGACGCGGGCGAGGGCCACGCGCAGGGCGTCGGGAGTGCGCTCGGGGCGGGGCAGGAGTTCGCCGTTCGGCAGCGGTGTGGTGGGCTCGCTCATGCCGCGTCGTCCTCTCGGTGGGCGGGGGGTACGTGGCCGGTCGCGGTCAACGTGGTGGTCAGGTGTCCGTCGACGTAGCCGCCGAGGAGCAGTTCGCACAGGACCGGCATGGATTTCACGCCCGCCGCCGCGCGACGGTGGTCGGCACGCGACCATACGTGGTGGGACAGCGGGCCCGTGCGGCATCCCGTGCGAGGGGCGCCGTCGCGGGTCGGGCCCAGGGAGCGGCCCGGGGGTGGGGTCACCGTCACCCGGCCGTCCGCGAAGGCGTCCAGGAGGGCCTCGAGCACCGGGGTGAGGTCCAAGGCGTCGTCGCCCGCCCGTGCGCGGGCTCGTCGCCACACACCCGTGTCCATCCACACCAGACGCTCACGCGCACCGTCCGCGGGGTCTTCGACCGTCCCGCGAGGCACATGGGCGTGGGTGGCGGTGTCGGTGGCGTCCGGTGGCATGGCGTCGTCTCCCGTCCCGCGGCAGGCTCTCACGAACCCGCCACAATCCTAGATGCACCACATCGAGCCCCGCAAATCTCCCGAGCACACGCCGGCAACCTTCGCGTCCGACCCCGGACGGCGCCCGGGGCGCGGGTGGCGAGTGGCCGACGACGAGGTCGTTGCCTGGGACGACAGGACGACAGCGCTGGGGCGGCTGGTTCGAGACACGGCGTGCGGATGTCGTGTCGACGAGTTCCCGACCCCATCGAAGTCGCCGCTCGCACGGTCCACCGCGAGCGGGATCGTCTGTGGGTCGGATCCGTGCGTGCCGGGTACCGGGCACGGTTCATGCGCGGCGGTGACGCCAGTGTTGGTGAACCTTGAGAACCTCGAGGGCCCATGCGGCACGCTGCCGTGTCACGGCGGCCTCGGCGGGGCGGCCGAGATGTTCGGCGACGAGAGGGTAAAGCGGATCCATCTGTCGGTCTCCCACGGTCACCAGGGCGCACAACAGGGGTTCGTCGGGAGCCTCGCGATCGTCGTCGACGAGCCACAACAGCGCGCCCCGATCGTCGCGGCGCAGTCGGGGCAGTCGTGCCTCCTCGCTCAGCCTTGCCCAGGTCGTAAGAGACCCGCGGTGCGCGACGCGGGTCAGGATCGGCCGCAGTCGGGTGGCGAGTTCCAGGAGCCGGCCCATCTCCGGCGGCGCCGGTGCGGCGGGCCGTGGGGGCTCGGGGCGGTGGTGGGAGGTGGTGCCGGGCGCCACCCGCCCCGGCGTGGGCACGGGGCGGACTGTGCGGGCCTTCTCCCGCCAGGCCGGGGCATCGACGCTCCGTCGGTGGGTGATCAGTGCGACGCGTTGGCGTCGTGTGGTGTGTTGTGGGACCTCGGCGGCCCGCTGCCACGCCAACGTGGTCAGTTCGTCGACGGCGCTCGAGTCGTATCGGGCGACGGCGGCGTCGAGCCTGCGCAGGATGTCGTTCAGGTCGCGCATCACCAGGGCGACCTCCCGCGCGGACAACACCGGCGCGCCGACCGCCCGACTGCGCAGGCCCACTCCCCAGTCGTTCCCACCGCTGAGACGGACGCGATGCGCGGCCACGATCCTCCTCGACGTCGCTCCCCCGGCCCCGGTTGCGATGTCCATCGTGCCGGCGACGGGGTGGAAGGCGCCGGCGTTCCGGCAGCGACGTGCGCAGCCGGCTTCGGGAGCAAGGCGTCGAACGGGCGCTCCCAGGGCGGGGTTTACCGAACGCGGCACCACGCGAGCGGGGTGCGAGGCGCGGGAAACCAACCGCGAAACATCCCACCACCAGCCCGGACGCATCCTCACCGTTGCACGTGCCGTTGGACACGCCCCGGTCCGGCGACGACGGCCGACGCGGCGACGCCGGTACCGAACGGGCCCGCACCCGGGAGGCGAGACGTCTGCGACCCCGACCGACATGAACAAGCGCCGACGCCCTGACCTTCCGGGCAACGATCGACGGCCGCCCACCATCCGCGCCCAGTTCCCCGAACTCGCCGAGACCGCCTCCCACGAGCGGATGTCCCACCTCGGTTTCCTCGCCGAACCGCTGATGTCCGAGTGCGACGACCGGGCCCGGCGCTGTTCGGGGACGGCACGGTGGGGCGGCCCGAACGTAACCATCGCCGTCGACGTCGCCACCCGGGCCATCCCGGCGGCGGTGCTGCGCCCCGGCGGGACACCGGCCGTGGACGCGGCGCTGCCGCTCACGGAGACGGCCGTCCCTCACCCGGCCCGGCCCACCTGGCCCGACACACTGCGCTTCGCCCTCGTGGGTGCTCCCCCACGCCCGGTCGATGTCGCTGGACGAGCGCCTGCAAGGCGCGGCGCCGTGTCCGTTCGCGATACCGGAAACGATCCTCGTGGATCAAGGGAAGGTCTTCGTGTCGGGGGCGTTCACCGCGGCCTGTGAGACGTTGGGAATCGGTGTCCAGCCGGCTCCGCCGTTCGCGCCGACGGCAAGGGCATCGTGGAGCGCACCTTCGGATCGATCAACTCCCTGTTCTGCCGACACCTTCCGGGATACACCGGCTCCGACGCCGGCCGGCGTGGCACGGATGTCGAACGTGAGGCGTGCTTCAGCGTCGCCCGGTTGCAGGACCTGCTCGACGAGTGGCTCGTGCACCGGCACCAGCGTCCGCACCAGGGGCTGCGGCATCCGGTGATGCCGAGGGTCGCGTCGACGCCGAACCGGATGTGGGCCGCGCCGGTCGCGGCGTACGGATACGTGCCGGTACCGCTGAACGGCGGTGACTACCTCGAGTTGCTGCCGGTGCGATGGCAGGCCGTCACCGAACGCGGGATCCGCATCGACCACCGCACCTACGACCACGAAGTCCCGGGCCCGTACCGGGGTCAGCCCTCCGGCGTTGTCGCCCGGGGCGGGAAGTGGGAGGTCCGCCACAACCCCCACGACGGCCGTCGGGTGTGGATCCGCCTGCCCGACGGCGAGTCGACGCGGATCCCCTGGATCCACCGCGACCACACCCACCACCCGTTCGACGAACGCACCCGGCGGTACGTGCGTGCCACCGTCGGGGCCGTCACACCAACGCGGACGTCCACGAAGCGAACCTCGCGGAAGCCCTCGACCGGCTCATGCGCCGTACCCGCGCCGGAGGGGCCACCCGCACCGAACAACGCCTCCTCGCCCGCGGCACACCCATCCGGATTCCCCCGCCGGCGCGTTCCGTGCACGAAGGGCGGGGGCAGGACCCCGGCGGCACCGTCCCGGGGACGGGTGAGGACAGTCTCGACGAACTCGACGACGGCCTCGACGAATCACCGCTCCCGGACCCCGACGAAGACGAGGACGAGCCCGGCTCCCCCGCACCGCCGTACACGGGGTACGGGCTCTACGACGCCCACGAGGAGGCCATGAAATGGTGAGCCCCGGGGTGCACTCGGGCAACGGCCCCAGTGGCGAGGGGTGGACGCGACGGAACAATCCCGGCCGGTCACCACCCGGCAGGGCCGGCGGAACTTCGTGGCCGCGCCGGCCCCGACACCGCCCGAACCCGATGCCCCGCCACGCAGTCGGGAGGAACACCCGGCCTACCACTGCGCGTTCGCGTGCGTCCGCACCCCGACCGGCGACACCCTCGCCACCAACATACGCACGCTGATGATCCCGGGCCGCCACCAACCGACCACCGCACGACCAGCATTGATCACCGGCGGCTCCGCCGCGGCCGGGAAGACCACCGCCCTGCACCCGCGTGCCACCTCGCCGATGCCGCCCGACGCGGCGCGGGGGGTGCAGGGGCGGAGGGGCGGGTGCCGGTGGCGCACGTCCTCGCGCCACCGGGCGCGACCGCGAACGCCCTGGACGCCGAGTTCGCCCGCTATCTCGGTGCCCCCGTCACCACCCGGATGACGCAGGCACAGATCACCGAGGCCGTCTGCCACACCTACGACCGGGCTGGCGTCCGGTTGGTCCTCATCGACGAGAACCCGCCGCCTCAACCCGAGCACCACCACCGGCGCGGAGACCGCGGATCTGTTGAAAGACCTCGCTGAACGCATCGGCGCGGCGTTCGTGTACGCGGGCAGCAACGTGACCGCCACACCGTTGTTCGCCGGGGTACGCGGGGCCGGGCTCGCCGGACGGGCCTCGCTGATCGAGTGCGGGGCCTTCCCCGCACGGCTCGGCACACGCGAACCGTTCAAAGAGTGGATCGCCGGCGTGGAAACCGCCCTCGACCCGAACGCACACCGCGCCGGGGCACCACCACCACCTCGCGCCCTATCTCCACCAACGCACCGCCGGACGCATCGGCAGCCCCCTCCCGCCTCATCCGCCAAGCCGCCATCACCGCCATCGACGACAGCACCGAACGCATCACCACAACCAACCTCGACCGGACCCGCATCGACCACACCGCCGAACCCGACACCGCCCCACTACCGGGTCCCACACCCGGACGGTAGACCGCCACCCCGCCCCCGCGACCAGGGCAAAAGCCCGCGACCAGCACAAACACGGTTCAGACCTTTGGACCCGCAGGGCTATGTGCAACACACCCGGATGTTCTCAACCAACCCACAACACCCCAACCCACACCACCACCCACACACCACCCACCACCCCCGGAATCACAGCGGCGTGCGGTTGGGCGAGGCGATGCCCGGGTCCGCTGTCCGGGGCCATCGGATTTCTCGCCCCCGGAGGCCGGTCACTGTTCGTTGGCTGGGGGAGGAGCCTCGGCGTCGGGTTCGGGCGGGGCGGGTTGTTCGGCGGTGGTCGGGGGCGTCCACCGCGCTCCGGTACGCAGGCGGAAGGCGGCGACGGCGGCCTCCACGGTGGGGAAGAAGTGCCGGGGATCGATGGTGCGGGTGAGCCCGTACCGTTCGATCTTGCGTCGCACGGGGTCTTTCAACTCGGCAAACACAAGGTGTGTGTGGTTCGCGTTGAGCGTCTCGTCGAGCTCCTCCAGGATGTCGGCGGCGGTGGTGTCCACGTCGGTCATCGCCTCCGCCGCGACCACAATCCAGCTCGCCCGCGGGTCGGCGCCGGCAAGTCGCCTGATCTCGTCACGGAAAGCTTTCGCGTTGGCGAAGACGAGCGGGGCATCGAAACGGTAGATCACCAGGCCGGGGAGCCGGCCTGCCTGCGGGTAGGAGCGGACGTCGTGGAAGCCCTCCAGGCCCGGGACCCGCCCAAGGACGGTGTTGTACGGCCACCAGGTGCGTCGGAAGACGTTGAGGACGGACAGGGTCACGGCGATGGCGATCCCGGGCAACACGCCGAGTACGGCCACGCCGACGAAGGCCACGAAGCACAACATGAACTCCGCCCGGCGCTGCCGCCACAGCCGTACTGTCCCGGGGATGTCGGCCAGGGAGAGTGACGCGGTGACGACCACGGCCGCGAGGGCCGGCTGGGGGAGGTTGCGGAACAGGCCCGGAGCCAGCACGAGCATGAGGACGATGAGCGCCGCTCCGACGACCCCGGTCAGCTGACTCCTGGCCCCGGCGCGCTCCGCCACCGCCGTACGGGATCCACTCGTACTGACCGGAAAGCCCTGGAAGAGACCGGCCGTCAGGTTCGCGACGCCGACCCCCGCCATCTCCTGGTTGCCGCGCACCTCCTGGCCCGTGCGGGCCGCGAAGGCGGACGCGTTGGAGATCGTGTCGGCCAGGGACACCAGGGCGATACCCAGCGCACCGCCGAACAGCGGCGCGAGGTCGGCGAGCCGCATCGTGGGCACGGTGAACGGCGGGAAGCCCTCGGGGAGTTCTCCGACCAGGCCGACACCGTGCTCGCCCAGGTCGAAGACGGCGGCCGCGGCGATCGCCAGGACCACCATCACGAGCACCGCGGGGACCTTCGGCAGAAAGCGCTGGAGCACCAGGATCAGGACGAGACCGCAGCCGCCAACCGCGGCGGCGGCGGGCACCACCGCCCCGTCGGCCAGTTGCCGAACAAGGCCGACACACTCGCGGATCAGGTTGTCCGCCTCGACCTTGAACCCGAGCAGCTTGGGCAGCTGACCGATCAGGATGGTCAGGGCCAGGCCGTTCATGTAGCCGATCATCGTGGGTTTGGAGATCAGATCGGCGATGAAACCGAGCTTCGCCACCGACGCCAGGATCATGATGGCCGCCACCATGAGCGCGAGTGTCGATGCCAGAGCGATCGCCCGCTCGGGGTCCCCGTCGGCTGCCACCAGGGGCAGCACGGTGGCGGCGATCATCGGACCCAGCGAGGAATCAGGGCCCAGCACGAGGATCCGGGACGGCCCGCACACCGCGTACCCGAGCAGGCACAGGATCGTCGTGTACAGGCCGGTGATCGGCGGCAGACCCGCCAGTTCGGCGTACGCCATGCCCTGCGGCACCAGCAGCGTGGTCAACACGATGCCCGCGACCAGGTCCTTGACCAGCCACTCGCGCCGGTAGGACGACACCGCACGGATCCCGGGCACAGCCCGCAGTCGGGAGAGCGGTCCGTTGCTCGAGCGCCGGGTGGTCACCGACCGTCCTTTCCTCCTGCGCCGCTGTTTCCGGTCCCGCCCGATCGGTGTCGACTCGTCAGACGCCTCTCGACCAGCGGGTCAGGAGCTTGCCCGGTTCCCACAGGAGCAGAAGCACGACGGCGGCCGGCGGCGTCCCAGCCGAATTTTCACGCGTTGATCCGCGTTGTCCCGATGATGGGGCGGAAGCCGTCCAGTTGGGTCACCGACACCGCGAGTACGAAAACTGGGCCAGTGCCACCCGGTTCATCTGCCGGCTGTCAAAGGTGGACGTCGCCGGCACTGAGTCCGTCTCGCTGCGACACTCGAACGCGGCCACGATCAGACGCAGCGCGTAGGCGGTGAACGCGATCGGCCGACAGGGTCGTTCGTGATCGACGCGCGCGGGACCGTCAGGCCGCACTCGGCCACACGGCCGCAGCGGCAGCGGCCCACTCGGCGTCCGCGGTCCGGCCCGAAGACGGCAACCAACCGTCCGTTGACCGTGGCGATGCCGCCGCCGTCCGTGTCGGCGGATCCCGCGCTCGTGAACGTAGGACAGCCTCGACCCTCGGAGGCGGATCCGCGAGCACGAGCCGTCCACCGGGCGACCCGGTCGTCCCCCTCGCCATCGACACACGCCCGAACCCCACGACCACCGTGCCGGACCCGGGACCGCGCCTACAACACGGTGATCGAGTCCGCCTGCGGCCCCTTGGCCCCCTCGACCGTCGTGTACTCGACCTTGTCCCCAGGATTCAACTCCAACCGACCCGCGGCCACGCTGTGATGCACGAACACCTCCGGGCCGCCGCCGTCGGGCGTGATGTACCCGAAATCCTTCTCATCGTGATATGTCCTCACCGTTCCGGTCGCCATCGTCGTCCGCCGCTCGCTCGCCGTCCGCGGCGCCCAATGCGCCGACCGCGCCCACACCGGGCACCGGCACTCCTGCCCGTGCCCACACTCCGCCCGGCCGACGCCACAACCGGCGGCGTATCGGCCCCACACCACCCGTTCGGACGCCCACCGGCCCGCGTTTCGCAGGCGGGTCCGGCAGCGGTCCGCGGGTGCGGGTGCGGGTGCGGGTGCGGGTGCGGGGTGGACGAGCCGTACGTACGACGACCCGACGGTCGCGCCGACGCCGGCCGCGAGACCCGCGCCCGGCCACGACCCCGACGGCCTGCGGCAACTCATGGACGCCGTCGACCTCCTCGCCGACGACCCGCGCCCGGACGGCACCTTCGAGTACGGCTCCCCCGACCTGCGACGCATGCACGTCGGCCGCTACCGCGTGATGTACGAGATCACCGACGCCACCGTGACCATCGTCGTCATCCACATCGGCCACCTCGGCTGATCAAGCCGCTCCCCCACGCACGTGTGCACCCGCCGTCCTACGGCGGGGCACACGTGCGTGGGGTGGGGCAGCGGGGATCAGCAATGGTCACCGACCCGACCGCAGATGCGGCAGGTGTGACTGCGCGCTTCGGTTGGCCGGTTGAGCGTTACAGCAGGCAGGTTGGCGCAAATCGTGGAATACCGGCGCTATTCGACGATCCAGCTGTCCGATGACGGATCCGGTGGGCCGGATCTCGCGGCGGCTTCCGGATGGTGGGACAGGTAACGCCGGGCCGGTGCGGACGGTTGTCTCGGCGGCCGCGGGGAGCCCAAGCCGAGCTCGGGCTGTGTGATGATCGGAATCATGCAGCGCCCGGAGTACCGCAAAACGAAAATCGGCAGCCTGGCGCAGCGTGAGCTGATGCGCCTGGTCCTCCGGCGGGTGGCGGTCCACCCGGTCCAGGCGTGGTCGGACGTGCCGAGCATCGCCGAACGGCGCACGCCGGAGCAGGCGGGCCCGCGCAGCGAGGGCGTGGTTCGGGGCTCGCGGTTCCGCGACGGCGTCCACAACAACGGCGTCGTGCACCGCGTTGCGCGCGCTGATGTCGCATGACCGGCGCCGACGCCTTTCTGGAGACTCTCGCGACAAGCGGCCTGCCGCCCCTCTGCGGCCGGCGGCGCGTCGGCGACGACTTCCGCGCCGATGTCGTAACCCGCGAGCTGGGGCCCCTACGGCTGGCCCGGCTGGTGACCCCGGAGGGCGAGTGCTTCCGGGACGCGCGATCCGCCCGCGCCGCCGACAGCGAGCTGTGGCAGATCGAGCTGGTGACGCGGGGGTGGGTACGTGCCGAGCAGGGCGGCAGCACCGCTGTGCTCGGGCCCGCCGATCTGGTCCTGATCGACCCGGTGCGGCCGGTCCGGTTCGCCGGCACCGCGACCACGCACGTGACCGTGCTGGTACCGCGGCGCTCGCTGCGGCTCGGACCGGACGACGCCGCCCGGCTGGCCGGAGTGCGTATTCGCGGTGACCGCGGCCCCGGGGCCCTGGTGTCCTCGCTCGTGCGGGACATGGCGCGATCCCTGGACGGGTTCCGCGCCGACGAGGCGGACAGGTCGGCAGCCGCGGTGATCGAGCTGATCGCGGTGGCGCTCTCGGCTCAACTGGGCAATTCGCGGCCGGTCGCCGACGAGGCATTGCGCACCCGGATCGTCGGCTTCATCGAGGCGAGGCTGTCCGACCGGGATCTCGACCCGGCGAAAGTGGCAGCGGCGCACCACATGTCCGTGCGCAGACTGCACAAGCTCTTCAAGGACCAGCCTCTGACGGTGGCGGCCCTGATTCGCCGACGGCGCCTGGAGCGGTGCCGCGCGGACCTGGCCGGAACCGACCGCACCGTCGCGGCTGTCGCCGCCGACTGGGGGTTCGCCGATCCGGCGCACTTCAGCCGGCTGTTCAAGGCCACCTACGGATACAACGCGGTGGCGCTCACGTCCAACAACCGTGCACAGATGATCAATGCGTCCACCACCGGGGCTGCCGAGGATGGTGACTGACAGCGGAGAATGCAGAAAGGCGATCACATGGAACACTCGGTCGAAGCAATGAGCGCCATCCCGGCCCGAATGAACGAGGGTTGGAACCGCGGTGACGCCACGGCGTTCGTCGCCGATTTCGCGGAAGACGCCGAACTCGTGGACTTCGAGGGAACCATTCACAAGGGACCCGAGTCGGTAGTCGCATTCAATCAGCCGCTCTTCGACACGGTGCTGAAGGGTTCCCGGCTGGTGCGGAGCGAGGTTCCGTTCGCCCGGATCGTCCGCCCGGGCTGGGGTGTGGTGCACCACCGCGTCGGCCTGGTGATGCCGGGCGAGGAGGAGCCGCTCTCGAGCCGCTACCTCATGCAGCTGCTCGCGGTCGTGTGGCAGAACGACCGCTGGGAGGTCACGACGCTGCAGAACGCGCGCTTGATCTCGTTGGAAACCGCGATGGCCCTGGACGCCCGGGCCACCGCCGAGTAAGGGGCACGGTGCCCGGGTGGACGTACACGAGATCGTCGACCCGGTCGCGCAGGGGACTCCCGGCGCCACCCGATCAATCGCGGTCGGCGGCGCCGGACACCCATCGGGCCTTAAGCCGCGAACCGCTCTCGTTTCGGCACGTTTCTCCTGCTCATCGAGACGGCTCCGCTCCTCGAGCAGAACAAAGTGCCCTTCTAAGGCAGTTGGAGCCACTGCTCGACACCTATGCCGACCAACTCAGCCGTGCGTTCGACGCGGAAGGCTCAAGCGGCCGGATCAAACGCTCACCGGCCAACTGAAGCGCTCAGTCACGGCAGGGCGATCACACACGTTGGACTTCAGATGCGGATGTCGAACTCGAGGTGGTCCACGTCGGTGAGTTCGACGGCGTCCAGGTCTCCGGCGCGGCCGCCGCCCTCCCGGAAGTACGACTGCTGCAGGCCGGCGGCGACGATGCGCTCCGGGTCGCGTTCGGATGCTCCGGCGCGGTGCGCGTCGGACAGCTCCTGATCGGCGGTCCCCCGGGCGCGGCGCGGCGCTGGACGCGCTGGTCGAGGGTGAGCCGTGGCATCCGCCGCATTGACCGGTGGCGTGGCAACGGCACCTGACCCACGCGACCGAGTACCTGCGCGAGCGGGCCGGGCGGGGCGAGGGCGGCCGGTTGGACGACGTGGGACGTGGGCCTGGACGTCGTTCACCGGGGGACGTCGATCGGGCGGTGGGTGGCTCGACAGCGGTCCGGGTGGGACGCGCTGAACGCGGCGCAGGGCAAGCAGGCGTGGGCGATCGCGGTGAGCGTGGCGGCGGCGTACCGGGCCCGGGTGGGGCATGTGGAGGTGCCGCGCGCCCACGTGGAGTCGGTGGTGGCGTTCGACGGGTGGCCGGAGGACGTCAGGGTGGGGGTGTGGGTGACCACGAGCAGGAGCAGGCGGGCGAAGCTCTCGGAGGAGCGGATCGCCGGGCTGGACGCGTTGGGCATGCGCTGGACGTGAAGTCGGGTGTGGGATCCGGCGTGGGGTTCACGTGGGGTTCGAGGCGTCGATCGGTGACCGGTCGACGCCTCGGGCGTGTCCGGGCTCGACCACGCGGCGCCGGGCCGGTGGTTCGGGGGCCGGCTTTGACAGGATCGCTGCCCCATTGCTCCGGGGCATCGCCGCCGTATCCTCGATGCAGACCTGGATCATTCCCACACGAGACCGGTGATCCGGGACGCCGACATCCACACCGCAGCCGCGGTACCGCGTCACGGCGGCCTGTTCTCCACAGTCCCCCGTCGGCCGGGTATCGGGATTGCGCGTTCGGCAGTCGGTGAAACGGCCGTCGAGCGGGCAGGGCGCGCCTGCGGCTGTCGTGACTCGCGACGTTGCGATCGGTGGCGGTGGTGGCCTACTCGATCGATGCCGAGCAGGCCACCCCTCTGTGATCGCGGGCCGACATCACGACGACACCGACGACGATCGAGATCTGCGTCCGACGGCCCGGTGTGCCCGCTCCGCGGGCGACGAGCCCGACTGCCGGACCCGGGGTCGGCACCACGGCGAACGGCCCTTGGCCGGACGGCCCGCTCGGGGACGTCCGCCGGTCCGGAATATCGCTAGCCGAGTTGGCGGACCCAGTTCTCGATGTCGGTGTCCTGCAGTTTCGAGTAGCTCATGCCGTTTGCGTTGGCCCATCGGACGTCGCAGTCGACCGGCCCGGTGTCCTGGGTTCCTATGACCACGCCGTCCTGGTTGATGAACGGCCCTCCGGAGTCACCCGTGCACGGGACCGCTCCGTCGCCCACGAAGAAGGCGTGGGTGACGGTCTGCAACGTGATGGTGAAATCCCCTTGCCGAAGGTTGTAGTTCCATCCGGTGTTGTCGTTGGCTCCGTACCCGTCGAGCCTGACGCGGGTTCCGTTGAAGTAGTTCCCGTTGGCGTCGAACGGGAACGGCAGGGATCCGTTGGCGCGTTCCGTGAGTTGCAGGAGGACCGAGTCCGTGTCGGTCTGTCCGTTCACCCTGAGCAGTTGGGCGGCACCCACGCTGTACCGCGTGCCCTGGTCGATGGTGTTGCCGCCGTTGAACACCTGGATCTGGTCGAGTCCGTAGCCGGCGATGCAATGCTGGGCGGTCAGGACGAGCCTGCTGTTCCGGTCCTGGGGCCGCAGACTGATCAGTGCACCGGAACACGTGTGTGGGCCGATTCTGAGCGAGACCATGCCGCCGGCCTGGGTCTGCCAGTCGAGCGGCCGCCCTCCCGCCATGGCCGAGGCCGGCGGCGCCGGGAGGCCGACAAGCGCGACTGCGGCCATCGAGACGACGGATACGAGTGAGGCGATCGCCCTTCCCCCGCGTAATCGAGTGCGCAACATGTACTCCCTTCGTTGGCACCGCCGGACCGGCGGCGCACTCATTCCCGGTGGCGTGTCCGCATGCCGGAGGAACGCCCGGCCATCGCACGGGACGTCGGCGATCGACGGAGGGTCGTGGGTGCGTGCACCGCGCATCGGATCGATGCGCGACGGTTGGTCCCGTGCCGCCTCGCCTCCGGGCCTTCGGCGCCGGCGCCCCCGGACGGGTGGGCATCGTGTGTGGCGAGCCCACCGGTTCGTTGCCGACGCGAGCACTGTAGCCATCGTTGTCACAGCGATACCAGATCACTTCCGGCCACTCCATCACATACCGGAACACAGCCTTCAATGGACGGCTCCCGTAACCTGCGGGTTGGCGTCGACCTGCGGAAGGCGGCTGATCGGCGTGCGTGAGCGGTGGACGATTCCTCCCACTCCTGTTCCTGTGTCGGCAGTTCGCGGCCCCGGGTAATGCAGAGGTCGCTCCATCGCCCATGGTTTCGGGATCGGGGTGAATCCCCTGGCCCCGGGTGTGCGTGCGGAGATTTCCATGTCTATGCCGAGTCGGGCGGCATGTTCGACGGGGTGTTGGCGGTAGCCGCCGTCGACCCGGGTCTTGCGGATTGCGGGATGGGTCGCGGCGACCCGGTCGAGCAGTCGGGCGCCGGCGGTTCACGAAGTCAACCTGCTCGTCACGGATCTCGCCGGCACCGAGCGGGCACGGCAAACCGTCCCCTCGGCCCAAACCTGTCCTCGGACCATCGCATCCTCGCGATCCGCCAGGTCATGGGCGATGCGATCCGCAGCGCCGGAATCCGCGAGAACGCCGTGCTGACCGTCGGCGCCGCAAGCACCGGCATCGTCGACCGCAGCGGACGTATGACCCGCAGCACCCGCCTCCCGGGGATGCAGGGCCGCAACCTCCCCGGGGGCTTGGCCCTGCGCCCCGACATGCGCGTCGTGACAGGGAAAGACGCCCGCGTGGCCACCTTCGCCGAACGCTGGTTGGGCGCCGGCCGCGGCATCGACAATTTCGTCAACATCGTCGCCGGCCGGCACATCACCGCCGGGATCGTCCTCGACGGCCGACTCCTGCAAGGCGTCCACGGTGCCGCCGGCGAGATCGGCGTTCTCCCGGAATCACGCCGGCAGAGCGCTCTCGACGCCGTGGCCGCGTGGCCGCAGGGTCCCGAGGCCACCATCGCCGCAGCCACTGCCGGCGACGCCGACGCCCAGGCCCGGGTCGAAGAGTTCGCCGAACACCTGGCCACCGGCATCGCGGCCGTGGTCCTCACCGTCGACCCGGAATGCGTGATCCTGTCCGGTGGCCTCAGCCGAGCCGGGCAGACCCTGCTCGACCCGCTCCGCGAACACCTCCACGCCAAGACCCTCTTCCCCGTGCCCGTCCACGCCTCGACCCTCGACCACAACGCCGTCGCCCTGGGCGCGGTTCGGTGGGCGCCACCGGCGGAATCCGTGTGTGATGGTGACGACGGCCGGGCGGGGTTCAGGCGAGGCTGGCGGTGAGGGTGATGGTGGTTCCGATCAGGGCCTGGCTGACGGGGCAGTTGGCCTTGGCGTCCTCGGCGGCCTTGGCGAAGTCCGCCTCGTCCGATCCGGGTACCGTGCCGATGACGGTCAGGTGGGTGCCGGTGATGCCGGTGCCCGGCTGGAAGGTGACGTCGGCCTTGGTCTCGATTCTGGTGGGTGGGGTACCGGCACCGCTCAGGCCGTGGGCGAGTGCCATGGAGAAGCAGGCGGAGTGGGCGCCGGCGATCAGTTCCTCGGGGCTGGTCCTGCCGTCGGGCGTCTCGGCGCGTGCCGGCCACGACACGGGGAACTCCCCGGCGCCGGAGGAGTCGAAGGTGACAAGCCCCTTCCCGTCCAGGAGGTTGCCTTCCCATTCGGTGTGTGCGGTGCGTGTGGTCGCCATTTGGGATCCTTCGTCGTCGATCGTGGGCGTGCGGGCTCGTTCATCCGATCACATCGCGGGCACGCTCCGTGGCGTGCCGATTACCTCCATCGTGTGAATCGTCGTGGGCCCGGGCCCACGAACGAACACCGACACGGACCCGCGCGCTCCGAGGACGACGGTTTTCGCCGGGGCTGTGAGGTGCGGGACAGCGGCCCGCTGACGGTGACTCGGTGTTCACGCATCGCCCGCTCCGGGTGGACCAGGGAGGTGTAGCCGCCGTCGACCAGGTGCTCGTCGAGCAACAGGCTGCGACGCGCCAGGCGGGTGTGAATGCCGAGCAGGGCCTGGGCGTCGTTCGTGGCGGCCGAGGTGGTGGCCACATCCGTGATCACGTTGACGGCGTCGGAGGCGCACGTCTCGGTGACATACGCGGCGAATCCCTTCCAACGGATGACGTGCCCGTGGCGGACGTGGCGCGCCGTGGTGTCGTACGGCGAGACGAGCACCGAGGAGGAAAGCGGCAGTCCGCCGCCGTCGGCGGTGCGCCGGCACAGGCGGCCCGCCGCGTCGCGATAGTAGTTCTGCAGGACGATCCGCCGCAGGGCCCCGGCCTGCGGGCCGGGTCGGTAGTCCGGTCCGTGGCGGTGGAGGCGTTCCAGAAGTTGGTGGGCGTCGTCGCCGGCAGCGGGGATCCTGGTCGTGGGCCGGGTGGGGTTCTTGCCCAGGCGGACAGGACGACCGTAGCGGCGCCCCTATTCCTCGTCGACCACGCAGACCAGCAGATGCGAAGCGGTGCGGGCGACTTCTTCCAACGCGGCACGGACGGCCTCGGTGACCAGTTCCAGCCGGGTAAGCTCACGCACCGCAGCCAGGACGTGGGTGGAATCCGTGCGCTGCGTGGTGCGCTCGCGTACCAGTCCGGCTTCCTTCAGGCGCGCGAGCACGAGGTCGAGAAGACGGTCGGCGCGGTCGTCCTGGGTGATGCGCTCGCGGAAGTCGGCGAGCACACTGTGGTGAAAGCCGGGATCGTCCAGCTCCATGGCCAGGGCATATTTGAAATCGATGCGGCAGCGGACCGCTTCTGTCGCTTGCCGGTTCGACAGGCCCAGCGGGAATTGCAGCACGCAAACGGTGGCCGACTGGGAGGGCGAAAGACCGGGACGGCCGTCGCGCGGGTACCAGTCGGCGAAGTCCTCGTCGCACCACGGCCCGTCCAACCGGTCCCGCACCCATATTGCCGTCGTCCCGCCCGGGTTGCTTGCCCGCGCGATCCGCGCCGTCAGAGACGGGACTTGCTCACCGGAACGGGGACGGAGCGACAACGGGCACCTCGACAACGGTATCGGCCTGCGAAACAGTCCCGACATGCCCGCTGATCATGCTGGTGCGGCGGGAAACACCAAGATCACCGACGGAGTCAAGCTTACTGAGGTTTTCGTCGTGATGTCGTGGACTGTTGAAGATCTCTGCGTTATGCCGTGGATATGCGGTATGCGCAGGGTGGTGGGTTGACTTCCAAGGAGCGGGAGGCGCGCGAGCGGTTGCGTTTGGATGCCGCCGATCGGTTCAGGCGCGGTGAGTCCAACGCGGTGATCGCGTCCGAGTTACGGGTGGCACGTCGGTCGGTGGAGCGGTGGCGTCGTGCCTGGCGCGAGGCGGGTGTTCAGGGTCTGCGGTCCGCTGGTCCCGCATCGCTCCCCAAACTGGATCCTTCGCAAGTGGCGGCACTTGAAGTGGAGTTGGACATGGGCCCGAGGGCCCATGGTTGGGAGGATCAGCGCTGGACGTTGATGCGGGTGAAGGCGGTGATCCGGCGCCGTTTCGGGGTGACGTACTCGATCCACGGGGTCTGGGAGTTGCTGCGGCGGGCCGGGTGGTCGTGTCAACAGCCGGCCCCGGCGGGCGGTGGAGCGTGACGAGGACGCGGTGCGGGGTTGGGTCAAGGAGACGTGGCCGTCGGTGGAAGCACCCCGGCGGCGCTCGACGCGTGGATCGTCTTCGAGGACGAGGCCGGGATGTCGATGACGCCGCCGCACGCACGCACTTGGGGTCGACGCGGGACCACGCCGGTGGTGCGGGTACGCGGCGGCTCCCGCGGCCGGGTCTCGATCGCCGCTTTGGCCTGATACAAACCCGGTGAACGCTCCCGTCTGATCTACCGACCCCGCCTCCACACCCGCCGCAAGGGGGAGCGGAGAAGCTTCGCGTGGACCGACTACCGCGACCTCGCCGTGCGTGCGCACCTGCAACTCGGCGGCCCCGTCGTCCTGGTCTGGGACAATCTCAACACCCACCGCGCGGCCGACCTGCGCAAGTACGCCGCCGAGCACGACTGGCTGACGATCAGACAGTTGCCGAGTTACGCGCCGGACCCGAACCCGGTCGAGGGCATCTGGTCCCTGGTCCGTCGTGGCTTCACCGGCAACGTCGCGTTCACCGACGCCGACCACCTGGTCCGCACGATCAGACACGGCCTCCGCCACATCCAACGACGCCCCCACCTCATCGACGCCTGCCTCGCCGAAACCGGCCTCACCATCCAACCCAGGGAATGAAAACCAACCCACCGACATCACGACGAAAACCTCAGTAAGTTGCCTCCAAGGAAATCGCACAGGAAGAAGCGCGAGGCTCGTCGCAGGCGGAGGTGGCGCGCAGGTCGGGTGTGTCGCCGCAGGCGGTGTCGGTGTGGCGTCGCGCGTGGGTGGACGGCGGGGCGGACGCGTTGCGCTCCGCGGGCCCGCCGGGTGCTCACCGGCGGGTGTCGGACGAGGGGTTCGCCGAGGTGGCGGCGGTGCTCGAGGCCGGTCCGGGCGGGGTTCACCGGGCAGGTTGGGACGCTCGCGCGGGTCGGGCGGGTGATCACGCAGGCCACCGGGGTTGTGTATGCCTCGCCGTCGAGCGTATGGCGTCTGTTGAAGGCCCATGGCTGGTCGCGGCAGCGGCCCGCCCGGCGTGTGTCGGAACGGGACGAAGAGGTGGTGACGACCTGGAGGAGCACGGTGTGGCCCCGGGCAAACCACCGCGGAGCGGACCGGTGCGGTGATCGTCTTCGCCGACGAGACGGCGTAGGAACTCGTCGACGTGATCGACAAGTTGGTCGCCGCCGGTGCGAACACGACCGGACGGGGCAGGACGTGGGCACCGCCCGCCTCCTGCCCCGCCTGCCCAAGGGCCACACCTGCAGGCCGGGTCTTCGTCACCCGCCGCCGCCCGGGCCCGAACAAGGTCGTCGGGCCGCGCGACCTGTGCCTCGACACCGGCCTCGCAAGGCTTTCGTACAGCCAGGCCCACGCCCTGCTCGACCGGCACACCGCGACGGCCGGTCCCGGAACCGGGTGGCACCTTCACGAGTACCGCCATTCGAGCCTGACACATCTCGGCGAGGCCGGCGCCGGCCTGCTCATGGCCGAGTCCCGCCACCGCAAAGCCGAGAACCTCCGGCGGTACTTCCACCCCACACTCGAGGCCATCGCCGAACTCACCGGCATCCTTGCCCCGGCGACCCCGACCGGTGACCGGGGGACCCGTGTCACCGAACGCCGGTCACGACCCGCACGGCCGCCACACGAAACGCCGCGAGGAACCGGCGTTCATCGGCTTGCCGTTCGGCACCACCACCGACGAGAGGTCGGGCGGGTTCGATGTCGGCGGCGACGGCGCGCGGGGACGTCCGCGCCACTCGTCACGGACCGGCGCGTTGCCTGCGGCCGCGGACCATCTGTTTGCGACGAACCACGGCTTCGACGTACGACATGGCATTCCCTCTTCGTCGAACGATCGGGATTTGGTCATGCCCGATCCGGTGTCCCAGGCGTGCCGTCAGCTTGCTTCGGCATCGAACCCGGCTGCGCGGAGGTAGTCGCCGATGGCCGTGTGATTCTTCGTGAGACATTCGATCTTCTCGGCCATGCGATCGCGTACCTCCTCGAGGGTGGCAACCATGTCCGGCGTCAGATAGGGCATGTGAATCGTTATCGGGCTGTCCAGGCACGGCAGGATTTGTCCGATGATCCTCGTCGGCAGGCCGACGTCGAGCAAACCCCTGATCTGGCGGACACGATCGACCACGTAGTCGTCGTAGTCCCGATATCCGTTGTGCAGACGCTCCGACACGATCAGATTCCGCGCCTCGTAGTAGCGCAACATACGCACCGGCGTATCCGTGCGCTTCGACAGCTCACCGATCCTCACGTGCGAACCCCCCACGAACGTCGCGAGTCATCGATTTGACCCTGACATTAATGTCATCCATTGATCGTATGGTCATGCCAAAGACGGATCAAACCAGATCGATTGCCGCCCCTGTCCCACGGTTTCCCCTCGCGGGGCTGCTGGCACTGGGCACCGCGGGACTGATCACCCTCTTGACCGAGACGATGCCCGCCGGAGTACTGCCCGCGATGAGCCGCGACCTGGGGGTGAGCGAGTCGGCGGCCGGTCAGACGGTCACGGCCTTCGCCCTGGGGGCGCTGCTGTCGGCTCTCCCCCTGACGCGAGCGACCATCGGATGGCCGCGCCGGCACCTCCTGCTGTCCGCGGTCTCGGGATTCGCCGTGACCAACACGATCACGGCCCTCTCGCACAACTTCGTCCTCACGCTCGCGTCCCGGTTCATCGGAGGTGTCGTCGCGGGACTGCTCTGGGCCCTGCTCGCCGGATACGCCCGTCGCATGGTCGCCCCGCACCAACGCGGCAAGGCCATGGCAATCGCGATGGCAGGCACTCCCGTCGCACTCTCGGTCGGTGTACCCGCCGCCACATTCCTCGCGAAAGTCGTCGGCTGGCGTTTCGCCTTCGGACTCACGACCGCGGCCACCCTGGGACTGATCGTCTGGATCATCGCCACAGTCCCCAACTTCCCCGGACGGCCCAAGGAGTCCCGGCTCCCGCTCACCCGGACTCTGCGCATCCCCGGTGTCGCCCCCATACTCCTCGCGACGCTGACCTTCGTACTCGCGCACAACACTCTGTATACCTACATCGCACCTTTCCTCGACTCGGTCGGCATGACGAACCGGGTCGATGCCGTCCTCCTCACCTTCGGAGTGCTGTCGTTGGCGAGTATCTGGATCACCGGCGCACTCATCGACCGGCACCTGCGCACCCTCGTGATCACCAGTTGCGTCCTCTTCGCCACGGCGGCTCTGCTCCTGGGAGTCTCCACCGGCTCCCCCGTACCGGTCTTCGTCGGCGCCGCCGTGTGGGGACTCGCGTTCGGCGGCGCGGCGACCCTGCTTCAGACCGCTGTCGCCGAAGCAGCCGGTGCGGCCGGGGACGTGACCCAATCCCTGTTCGTGACCGGCTGGAACATCGGCATCGCCGGCAGCGGCATCCTCGGTGGACTCCTGCTCGGCGGACCCGGAGCAAGCTACCTCGGCTGGAGCGCCCTCGCGCTGTTGCTACCGACTCTCACGATCGTCGTCGGTGCACGCAAGAACGGATTCCCCGCGCACCCACTCCACGACACCGACACGACGCCAAGATGAAGTGGCCACTTCTCCAAGGCGACAGCGGCCTTCACGTCCGCTGGCGGTCGACGACCGTGTTCTCAACCCGAGCGGCGTACGGCACGAAATCGCCGCCGCGGAACCCGAAGTGGGTATCAGGGAACTCGGGGTACGCCTGACCGGCAGGTCGATGTCCCGTCGAATCGCCCGCCACTTCGGCACGATGGAAGCCATCCGCAATGCGGACGTGGAGACCATGGCACTCGTCGAGGGCATCGGCCCGATCAAGGCGGCGGTCATTCGTGGTCGAACTCGCCGAACTGTCCGACGTGTTGGACAAGCTGGTGACCTCCGGCGTGAACCTGACCGAACCCGGAGTACTCGAAACGCACACGCCGGACGACGGGGCGCCGTCCCGGGGCGCCGTCCCGGGACGCCGGGCCACTGGACGGGATGACGGTTGTGGTGACCGGCGCCATGTCCGGGATCCTCGCGAACCTGTCACGGAACGAGATGAACGAACTCGTCGAACGAGCCGGCGGCAAGGCGTCATCGTCGGTGTCGAAGAACACGTCTCTCCTGGTCGCAGGCGACAAAGCCGGATCCAAGCGGGCGAAGGCCGAACAGCTGGGTGTTCGTGTCGTGAGCCCGGAAGAGTTCGCGGTGATGCTGGACGCCCTCCTGAACGCACCGGTGGCCGGCTGACCGGGAGCCGCATTCTCCACCGCCCACCGGACCCGGCATGCGCGGGCCGGTGGGCGGTCGTCGTGTCGCGCCGGGCCGCGAACTCCGCCTGACGGTGGTGGTTCCGCCGGAATCACCATGCGGCCCAGTAGTTCTCGCCAAAGAACGACGCTCGATGGCGTCGCAGTCGAGGTCGAGTTACAGCGGAGATGGCGGTTGCGCGTCGACGCGGGTCTTGCAGTGACGGATCTCGGCCAGGTGCTCTCCGGCCGCGTCCGCCCCTTCGACCTCCCCACCGGAGGAGGAGACTTCGGCGTTCTCGGGCAGCTCGGCGCCGACGACGTCGAGGTCGACCCCCGGGGCGTGGTTCACCTCCGGCATCCCTCGCCGGCGACCGGCTCGGGCGCCCGCCGGGCGGCGAGCAGGATGTCGGTCATCGCGTACTCGTCGCGCTCGTGTCGGTCGGCGCCCCCCGCCGTCCCCGACGCGGGCGCCGCGAGCGACACGGTCGGGGACGCCGGGCCGGCACGACGAACCCGATGTCCGACTCCCCTCCTCGACATCGTCGTCCGTATTCGGTGTCGGTCCCTTGGTGCCTTCGTGCCGGCGCGCGATCGCGACCTCAGGGCAGCGGCTGTGGCGTTCGTCGAGGCCGACGGGCGCGAAATCGACGTGGGTCAGGGGCACACCGTCGATCGGGGTCGGCACGCGGCCCGCTCCCTCGCGCTGTTCGGCGGTGCGTTCAGCGATGCCACGTCCCACAGTGCGAGGGCGTCCATGATCTCGGCGGCCGGCGGGAGGTGTGGAGTCGGCGCCCCGCGGTCAGGTCGTCGGGGAGGTCGACGCGGTGATCGAGGCGGATCAGGTCACGCCAACGGCGAAGGGACGCCGCGTGGCCTGTGACGCGCCTGCCGAGGACACCGACGAGGCGATCGGACACCAGGAGTCCCTCGAGGGAGAGGCCGCCGGTCAAAAGCCGTGTGGCGGTGGCGGGTCCTACGCCGCGGACGCCGGGGATATTGTCGGCCGGATCGCCGGTGAGGGCTCGGAAGCACGGCCATTGCCCCGGGGCGACCCCGAAGC
The DNA here is from genome assembly GCF_042793325.1 of Embleya sp. NPDC056575. Lineage (NCBI taxonomy): Bacteria > Bacillati > Actinomycetota > Actinomycetes > Kitasatosporales > Streptomycetaceae > Embleya > Embleya sp. NPDC056575. The sequence goes on along the minus strand of NZ_JBHTVA010000003.1, from coordinate 250,595 downwards.
GGGCCTCGACGTCCGCAGCGGTCCGGATGCGTCGCTCCGGCGGTGCCCCACGGTTGAGGACACTCACGCGCGCGTCGGTGAGAAGTTGAAGGAGGTCGCGGTCACCGGACATGATCCGCACCGCCCGCGCCTCGGCGAGGGCTCGGGTGGTCAGTGTGGCGATGGTGTCGTCGCCCTCGGCGGTGTCGTGCTCGATCCAGCGCACGCCGATCGCATCGAGGGCTGCTTTCACCCACGGCAGGGATGCGATGGGGCTGTGGTCGGCATCGGCGCGGTTGGCCTTGTAGTCGGGGTCGGCCTCGGCGCGTGCCGCGCTGCCGTGTTCGCCGTCGAAGGCGACGAGGACCTCGTGCCCGGGCGCGTGTTCGCGATGCGACTTCCACAGCAGGGCGAGGGTGCCGAACACGCCGGTGAGGTCGGCGCCGTTGCGGCTGGTGATGCGGGCGGGGAAGCCGAACCAGGCGCTGTAGAGCAGGTGATGGCCGTCGACGAGCAACAGCGGGGTGGTGGCTGCGGTCACGGGTATCCCTCGGCACGACGACTCGAGGCCTTGACCGAGGCGACCGGGTCCCCGCCGAGAGGCGCGGACGTCGACGCCATCGCGCCCGGGACGTGCACGGGCCACGCCGCGCGCAGCATCGCTGCCGGAGCCCGGGGCGGCGTCGCGTTCGGCTCCCACTCGGTCATGGGCGGCGGCGCGGATGCGGCCGCGCTACCGGTACACGTCGATGAGGTCGTACAGGTGCGCACCGTGCGCCCAATCCCCCAGCTCGGCGCGGCCGACGAGGTGGATGCCGTGGTCCGCGGCGAATTCCGCCGCCGGGGCGGTGAAGCCGTTGAGCCCGACCATGATCGCGACGTCGGCGCCGTGCTCGGGCCCGGCCGTCCCGTTGAACGCGTGGACGTGCCCGGCGGAAACCGGTTTCGCGTCGGGTAGGCCCGGCACATTGCTGTACCGGGCCCCCCTCAGAACCGGACGTGCCAGTCATCCCGGCATCCGGCTCAAGCGGGCTGCGAGCTCGCTTCGCGGCTCCCTGATTCGCGGTTGTCACGGGCATGGTGCGCCCTGTGACAGTCAGCGTGAATTAGCTCCAGATTCAACCTTTCGTCTGAGCCTCCGTCACGTCGACGCACGATGTGGTGCACATGCAGCCGCTTCGCTGAAGCCGAGAACCACAGGACCCACTCGCGTACATCCTGTGGCTCGAATTCCGCGCCTTCGATCAGGTCGAGCCCACACTTTGGACACAGTTCTTTCTGCCACACTGCCAAGGCGGTCACCAGTTTCCTGGAACTTGGGTGCTTACGCTTCCGGGATCGATCGGCCCAATATTTTCTCAGACTGGGATCGTCCTTGGAGGCACGTCCCTTTACTAATGCGTGTCTGACGATTTTGGTCCAAGCGAACTTGACCAGGTGGTAGCGAGTCTTTCGATCACCAAACACCCATCGGTCTTGTCTGTGCAGGTTGAAATTTCCCCAGTAGCGGGTGACCAACCATCGTCGTCCCATCTTCTGGTGTCTTCTCTTGGCTCACTTCCACAGCCGCTGGAACATGTACGAGTCCAGACTTGCGAAGACGTTGCTGGAGACGACCCCCCGGTAGTACATAGACCATCCGCGAATTATGGGGTTCAGGCCCTTGATAACAGCTTCCAGGGGCCAGGACACCATATTGCGAATGCGCTCCTTGAGCGTTCGGGTCAGTCGCTTAACTGCATCTTTGCTCGGCCTGATGATTACCTTGCCGTTACGCGGTCGCTGAATATTGAACCCCAGGAAGTCAAATCCTTCACGGAGATGGACGATACGAGTCTTCTCTTCGTTGAAGGACAGCCCTTTGGGTGCCAGCCACTTTGCAAGGCGATTCTTAACCAGCAGTGCTTCCTCCTTGGAGGTGCAGAGCACCACAAAGTCGTCAGCATACCGAATCAAAGATGGGGCAGTGAGGGTGGCACGTGTAACTCTTTCGGCCGCCCCCGCCGCTTCGGTCATCCCGTCCAGGGCAATGTTTAGGAGGAGCGGGCTTACCACCCCTCCTTGGGGCGTTCCCTCGTCGGTTGGAGAGAATTTCCCATTTTCCATCACTCCTGCCTTAAGCCATTGTCGGATCAAGTCTCGACCCGGGAAGTTGCCGATGGCTTCAAGGAGCCGTTCGTGGTTGATGCGGTCGAAGGCCGCTGCCAGGTCGGCATCAAGCACCCATAGCCTCTTCGTGAACTGTCCGGAAGTGACTGTGTGATTGGTGCCTATAGCGTCACGGCAGCTGCGGCCGGGCCTGAAGCCGTAGCTCCGGGCCTCGAATCGCGCCTCCCATTCAGGTTCCAGAGCGTTCTTTACCCTGGCCTGATGCACCCGGTCTCGGATGACCGGGATTCCGAGAGGGCGCATCTTTCCGTTCGACTTCGGGATGTAGACACGCCTGACGGCCCGAGCTTTGAGACTCGACTCTGCCGAGATTTCCTCGGTGAGCTGCTTTCTCTGTGCAGGGGTAAGCGTGGTCTCTCCGTCGATGCCGGCCGTCATTCTTCCGCGACTCATGTGCGTGACGCGTCTCACGCTCACCACCACGTTGGAGTGTGAACGCAGCATGAGCTTCTGAAGGTTTCGCACCTTCTTCAGATCGCCTTCTTGCGAGGCTCTAAAGATACGCTGTGGAAGCCGTCTGACGCTCTGTTCGGCCTTTGCCCATTCGGTCTTGGCGGTATGGCTGTTCGCGCTTGAGGTTCCATTCTCCGGCGAAGCACGACATAAACGTTCCAACGTTTGCGCCAGGCCTTCCTCCGGTATCTAACTTGCGCCTCAATGGGGACTGCTTGCAGTTTCTCTTGTCTCGCCTACCTGATCCGCGTGGGCTCCCTTTCGGGCCCGGGCACCAGGCTCGGTATCTGCCGAGTTATTACCGGTGATTGGAGGGTCGGAATCCGGCTTTTCCCCTGAGTTTTCACTCCAGCAGCATTCGCTTCTCGGATCATCCTGTTCCCGCAGAGAGATTGGGCCGTTGTTACCTTCGGCTTACCGAAAATCGGACCTCTACGGGGTTTCCGCGTTCCACATTGTTCAGTTGCGGAGTGGTTAGGGCGCCCCCTGTGCACCGAGTCCCATGGTGATCCAGTGAGCTGTGATTCCAGAGCTCACCCATTCGGCGATCTACCTCGCCAGGACTTACCACCACGCTCTGCCGTTCCTCGTCGGCGTGGAGTTGCATTAACGATGAGTTGCCACAGAGGTTCACTTTCGTTCGCCCTTCCGTCCTCCCCCTTCACCTGTTCCTCACGACGAGTTGAGATCTTGGGCTTTATGCATCCGGCTTAGCACGCTACCGTTACCAGAGGCGCACCCGAACGTGGGGACCGGCCTTTTGATCACTTGCCGGAGATAGAATTCCTCCTTCTTCTATCCACTGAACAAAGCGACTTCGCGTCGCACGAATTGCTTGCATTGGATCACGACAACGCGACCCGACCGGTCCTCGGCCAGGACGTCGGCCCCCTTGTCGCCGGGACCACCCACGCGTCGCACCGCCCGGAAACCGTCACGCCTCAGGAAATCGGCACAGGCGTGCTCGAAATCGGTCGGACTCACCGACTCAAGCCATGCCAACCCGCCACGTGCCCGACCCACACGGGCCTCCTCGGCCACGTCGGACTCCTCGACGTACGCGAAGTCGTCGTAGCCACGACCCAGACCCAGGACCACGAGACCGGCCACGGGAGTCCCGGCCACCGCAGCCACCCACCAGGGGTGTTCCGTCATCCACGGCCACGCCTGTCCCCGCAGCCACTGCCACGACACCGTCGCCGCCCCCAGAACCAAGACGATCCCGAAAACCCACTTCATCCCCCGCTCGAACGTCTCCTCGTCCACCCGACCCCCATCTCCCCGCAGCGCAATCGGACGCCACCGGCTCATCCGCTCCAAGCCAGCGAGGTATGTGCGGTGCAACCGCGGCGACGATCCTGATCGAACACACACGCCCAACTCCCGCTCTGCGGCCTCACATCCCGTCATCATCGCGTCACCGAACACCTGGGCACCGGGTAACCGTGAAAGGAAATCGCTCACCTCTCGACCGATTCGGCACCGGGTACGGGCCGGTCCGTCCGAGACGACCAGCACGAAACGATTCGGCGTCGATGGCCCGCAGCCCGCCAGGATCGACATCACGAGCATCGAACCACCGCGCCCCGAAGACCGACGGACCGCAAGGGCCACAACAGGGCGCCGTACGCCGACCACATGCTCCACCGGCGCGCTCCACGCACCGGGTCACAGCCGACCGTCCGCACCGCCGGCCCGAGTCCCGCTAGGGTCCGTGCGATGACCGACACCCTCGGTGACGCCGCGACTTCGTCCACGACCGCCCTACGCCACCGTCTCGCCGACCGCCTGCGCGACGAGGGCACCGTACGCAGCGCCCCCGTCCACGCGGCCTTGCGCATCGTACCCCGCCACCTGTTCGTCCCCGACGCGCCGATCGAGGACGCGTACTCCGACGAAGCCGTCTACACCAAGGCGAAGGACGGCGTATCGCTCAGCGCGGCCTCACAACCGACGATCGTCGCCGCCATGCTCGAACAACTCGCCGTCGAACCCGGACAGCGCATCCTCGAGATCGTCGCCGTCGACGTGGTCCTGGGCGACGGCGCTCTCGGCCACCCCAAGGCGGCACCACACGACCGTGTGGTGGCCACCGTCGGCGCCCACGAGGTCCCCGCCGCCTGGCTGGACCAACTCGCTCCCGACGGTCGCCTGCTCCTGCCGCTGCGTTTGGCCGGCGCCGTGTCGCGCACCATCGCCTTCGAACGCGCGCCGGGCACCTGGGTCGGCCGCAGCAGCGAGATGGCGGTCTTCATGCCACTGCGCGGAGGCATCAGCGACGACTCCCGCACCGTCATCGACCTCACCGGCACGAGCGAAGTCACCCTGCAGACCCACCGCGACAACCACCCCCACACCGATCCCGCCACCCTGACCGGTGTCCTGGACACCCTGCGCCACACCGTCTGGATCGGTGTGACGTTCGGCAACGGGGAATCGTTCGAGTGGTTGGACCTGTGGCTTGGCTGCGCCCTGACCAACCCGATCATGCGCATGAACGTCGAGGCTGGTGCCCGCGAACGCGGTCTGGTCGCCCCGATGTTCCCCATCGCCGCCATGGCCACCACCACCTCCGCAGGCGCCCTGGCCTATCTCACCGCCCGCGCCGGCGAACCGGTCGACGGCGCTGCGCGGCACGAGGTCGGCGTGATCGCCCACGGACCCGAGGCCGGCGACCTCGCCGAGACCGTCGCCGGGCACATCCGGACGTGGGACCGGGACGGATTCCGCGCCCGCACCGTCCGTTTCGCCCTCGAGGACCGGCCCGCCCCCACCGACCCCGTCAACGGACGGTTCGTCCTGGCCCGGCCCGACCACCCCGTCACCGTCGCGTGGCAATAGCCACGGACGCCGCCACGCGGCGCTTTCCTCTCGTCCCCCGACCGCGCCCCGTCTGTCGCCCGCTACCGGCTCGCGTCGCGGAACTGGCCGCACACGCACGGGAGGCGGCACGCACCGGCGACCGGGCGGAGGCGTCCGCCGTCCACAATCGCGCCGCCCTGCTCGCCTCCGACTGCGGCACGCCCGACCTCGCCCGCCACTGGTGCCACCGACACGCCGACCTGTACCTGCGCACCCGGCCCCTGGACGCTCAGACCGTCCGCCAGGCCCTCGAACACCTGATCAACCTCGCCCGGCTCCGCATCCGCGCCGGAGACGGCCCCGGCGCCCACACCCTCGTCGACGCAATCCACACCGCCGTCGCCACCCGCACCGACATCATCGTCGACGGCATCCGCATCCCCGCGTCCTCCATGGCCACCACCCGCAACGAACACCGCGAGATACGACGCTGGTTGTGGGCCATCCTCCTGGCCACCACCGCCCGCGCACTCGCCGCCACAGGACACTGGGAACGAGCCCACACCCACCTGGCCGCGCACAGGGGCATCGGCCGGCGCATGCTCGACGGCCGCCAGATCGCGGTCCTGACACACGCCACGACCGGCAACCCGCCCACAGCCCTCGAACTGTGCGCCACCACCACGCCCGGTAAACCGTGGGAACAGACCGTCACCGCGTGCCTCGCCACGCTCTGCGACCCGGAACACCCCGCCGCCCGACTGCCCCACCTCTACCGGCTGGCCGTCGACCCGCCTCCCGGGACTGAACGTCTTTCGCTGCCGCCTCTGCCTGGCCATCGTCGACGCCCTCTCCCCACACCACGCCTGCGCCGCCACGACCGTGCGTGCCTACGCACTCGGCGTCGACACCCTGCCCGCGGACGTGCGCACCGAGCTCGACTCCGTGCTCGCGATCGCGGAAACCGTGATCGCGAACACCCCAACCGGAGGCAACACTCGGCCCCCACTGTCGAAACCCGACGCCGAGACGATGCCGAATGCCGCTCTGCCGTGACGCGACGGGCGTCGTCGGGCCCGCATCCCCGAGCCGGCACGACCTCGGTCCGCATCCCGGGTGTCGACTCGGTCTTCACGATCCGTCTGCCGGCCCGAGTGACACCCGGCCGACGACGCGGGAACCGTCGGGCTATCCGGCGGTCACCGTCCGGGCATTGCGTACGCGGATGAACTCGTCGAGTCGGGCCAGTTGTTCGGCGCTGAAGGCGGCCTCGGGCACGGTGGCCACAGACCGCGGCGCCGTGCGGATCACCAGCAGCCCGAACTGCCGCCGCACACCCAACGTGGCCGTCCACCGTATGCTCGCCGTACTCACACCGGGCCGTTCGCGCGTGAATCCCTCCTCGTCGAGCACGACGTCGATCGCACCCTGCCCGATCAGCGCACGCACGTGCCTGCCGTGCACGAACACCATGAAAAGCACGAAGAAGACCGACCACAGACCCATCTGGAGACTCCCCATGGGGAACGCCAGGAGCAACACCACCACGGGCACGGCGACCACCCCCCAGCGGCCCCACCTCGGATAAGCCGCGAACGTCGCCGCGGCACCGGTGCGCCACGTGTGGGTATACGTCGTAGAGATCAGCATGTGCGGATGCTAGAAGAAGCCGGGGACACCCGATCCGGCGACCCGTGCTCGCCCACCGACCGAGCAGGGCCGACAACTCCCCGGGCAGGATTCCTCGGGAACACGTTCGCGGATGAGAACCACGGAGGGACAGCCGGGCCCGGTGCAGCGTCCCGATCGGCACGTGGTTCGTGGGCGCCCGCGCTGCTAAATACCGGCGCTGGGACGTGCATCGGCGTTCGGTTCCGAACGTCGCGCCTGCGGGCCGGCGGATTCAGCAGGTGGGGAGGGTGGCCGGCGCCTGGAGCCACGCCACGGGCGCGTACGGCCGGGAGCCCTCGAGGGCACCTTCGCAGTGGATACGACAAGGCCCGATCCGCTCCCGTGCCGGCGCGGTCCCCGAGCACGACGGGGCGCGCCGGAGGGTGGGCCGTCGAGAGTGAGGTTGACCTGCGGGAAGCGGTCGAACCGATGCTCGGCTCCCCGCGAGTTCAGTGATCGCCTCCCGCCGCCTATTCAATGAGATGGGCCTGCTCAGAGTCCGCGAAGTGCGTCCCACAGGCCGTTGTATGCGCTCCAGCACTCGATGGTGCCGTCGCCGTTGAGGCCACCCATGTACCAATCGTCATCGTCGACGGCCTTCACGACACAAAGGCCGTGGAAGCCCAGGACGATCTCCGGCTGGAGGACTTCGTCCGCACCATGCGGCCCACCCAAGTACGTCACGACACGGTCCGTGTCGAGGACGACGGCCTCCCGATCACCGGATACATCGCGTATCCGCTCAAGGGTCCAGCCGTCGGGGAGCTCGGAGCGTGTCATGCCACCGATTCCGTCGAACCACACCGACCACTCATGCACGGTGCCGGCGACGGCACCGTGGCCTTCCACTGGGTACCCCGCTCGCCCACACGTCGGCGGCGGTCGACACGGCACGTCCCAGCGTCGGGCGTCAGGTCGCGTGTAGCCTCGGGAACAGACCCTGATACGGCTCGAACTGGAACTGCACAGGCGCAGCCATGTCGCCGAAGGCGCGGCTGAACGGGTGAGGCGACCGGTCCGGTTCCGCGAGCACCCGTACTGCCGCGTCGTCGCCGGCGAGATCGGGCGCCGGCGCCGCGCAGGCCCGAACGCCTGCGTGCGGATCGGTGACCCAGGGGCGCGTGTCGCCGCCGAGGTGGCCGATGGCGATCACGATCGTCGCCGGATCGCACGGGGAATCGGCGGCCCGGGCCGCCGACATCAACTCCTCCAGCAACTCCGGACGTTGCCCCGAGGCCGCGGGATGCCGCGCCAGTGACCCGACCGCCGCGGCGGCGCAGGCCCTGCGCTGGGTGTGTTCCGACGCGAGGTGGGGCAGTACGCGCCGCAGGAGCTCGGGAGCCGCGTCGAAGCAGGCGAGCGCCGCCCGGTCGAGGACGAGTTCACCCAACCCCGTGCCGTCCTGCCACATCCGGGTCCTGCCGTCTGCGCCGGTCGACACGTACTCGGCGGACCAGGCCCGCAGTTCCGGTGCGCGTTCCTCGACCCGGGCACGGATTTCCGCGGCCCGGTCGCCGAGGTCGGCGGCGACGCCGATCGCGTACAGATAGGCGAGCATGGCATTGCGCAGCGAGGGATCGTCGGGCCCCAGCAGGGGGTTGTCCAACAGCTCGGCGACCAGCATCGCCGTGGGCGCCGTTACAGGCCAAGCCCTACCTCACGGCGAAGGGTCTGCGACCACAGGTGCGAGTACCCCTCGACGAAAGCCCACGCGTCGTCGCCGAGGAGAGCCGCCAGGCACCGCGGCGTGTCACCGGCCGGGCCCGAGGCATGGAACAAGCCCGACCAGTCCACGTCATCCGTACGGTCGGCCACAACGAGGGTGCTGCCACAACGCCCCGACATGCCTACATGGCCTCGGACTCACTCCCAATCGCGGGACATATTTCCCCGGCCCGACCCCCGTTCCGCGCACGGACAGCCGAAGGTCGCCGGCAGGCGCTCGCGTTCGCTCTCGTCCTCGATCCTTTCCACTCGAACAGCATGGATCCCGCCTCGGGTCCATCGGCCGTTCGATCCGATCCGCGCCTTGCAGGTTGGCGTGTGGTGGACGGAGCGGTAGCCGTGATCGCCGTGGGGATGCACCACGTTCCGGGCCGGCGCGAGCGAATTGCGTTCGAGGCGGATTCCGTTGGGGGCCGGGCCTGGGACGCATGACTCACGCCCTTCGCGACATCGCGCCCGGGTTGGACAACTACCACGGTGCGAGGCGTGCGTTGGTCGATGCCGTCACGGCCGCCTTCCGATCGGGCACTCCCGCCCCGGACGTCGCGCGCAGCGTCGCACCCGCGTTGGGGCGTGATCGGGTGGAGGAGTATCTCGCCGCCGTCGCCGTGCACGACGCGGCCCGAAGGGCGTTGGACGAGGCCGGACTCGGTTTCGCCGCGGACGTGTCGGTATCCGGGATGGACGCGCCCCGTGAGGCGCGGTTGGTTGTCGTCGTCGACCCGGGGGATGCCCCCGACCACGACATGTTGGTCCGACGGGTCCGGCGCGCGCTGCGCGACCGGCACATCGCGGTGGAGCACCCGCGGGGTGCGCGCGGGGACGCCATCGACGACACCTTCATCGACGAGGCGCTCGTGAACGGGGAGACGATGTGCCTGGTCGAAGTCCGGCCGCGTGACTGAGCTTTGCCTTGCGCGGGAAGTGTCGCCCCATGGCGAGGCCGGCCGGTCGAGATCGCCAACAGCATCCATTTCGCGTCTCGGGGCCCACACGGGCGAGCCTCATCAGCCCTCCGCTCGATCCGGTGATGTTGCAGGAGGTGGTGAAACGGATCCCGGTCAGCGGGGCTCCAGGCTCTTCAGGATCGCCCGGACGACCGGGTCCGACTCGTCGATCTCCCTCGGTGTCACAACGCCGACCGCCGTTCGCGTGACCGCGCCTGGGGACAGCAGGCCCGGAGCGGGCTCCTCCCGCACGATCCGCAGAAGACCGTGGGTCGCGGAGCCCTCGACCCGATAGCCGGTCTGCAGACGGGACAACCAGGGGTGATCCACCGCCACCGCCCCGCCGTTCACCGCGCCGACACGCACACCGCGCAACACCCAGGCCGACCACGCCACGGCACTCCACCGGGCATCGTCACCGACCGGAATGACATCCGACAGATCCGGGTGTTCCTCGCCCACCCACCGCGACGGGTGCGTCTTGCGCAGGACCCATCGCCCGTCCCGCGCGAGCGCGGGGTCCAGACAGGCGATCGCACGCATGTCGGGCGCGACGTGACCATCGGTGATCCGCTCACCATGGATCCACACCTGATCCTTGTCGACGACCCAGTCGCCGAGCCGCTCCGTCGCCGCTGTCACCCGTCGCACTCCCCGGCAGAGATCCCCTTGATCCCTTCACCGTAGGGCAGCCCGCCGCCATCCGCCCGCCGACCCTCGCCACCCTTTGCGCGTCGCGGTCACCCTCGGCCGGGGCACCGTCCAACCCCGCGCCCAGCCGGAAGGTGGCTGCGCGACGATCCGCGTGGTCGAAGTCGGCGTAAAACAGCCGAGTCGGCTCCGAACGGGACTCGCAGATGACATGTCACCGGTTCGCTTCGTGTTCGCGACGTCGGGCGGGAGAATGGACCATGCCCCAACTCATCGGATATCTCAGCGCGTCCCCCGTCTGCGCGGACGGCCGTCACGCGTTAACCGGGCCCGAACACAACGCGGTGTTCGTGGATCCGGCGCCGACCGACGACGACCTCGTCGAACTCGCCGCCCGTCACGGCCTGGACAAGGTGGAGCGCCTGCCCGCACCCCGATTCCGCATGTGTACGGCCGTCTTCCTCGACGGCACCGATGGCCGGCCAGACCCACCCCTACGCCACCGACGAGCTCGGCTCGCTCAACCCAATCACCACCGCAGACCACACCGGGGTCTACGAGCTGGTCGCACTCCCCGACGGGGACCGGCCTCCGGCTCGTCGAACTCGACGGCTGGCCCGCGGCCCCGTAAAACACCTGCGGAACCCCACACCGGTCGCGGTGCACACCTGATCGAGCCACGTGCGCGGTGGCGCGGCACCGCGTCGAGGGCCGTCGCAGGCCGCGCTCGTCCCGACGCGATACCGGTCGCGCTGGGTAGCTCGCTGGCCAGGGTCGTGGGCGTGGTGGCGGGCCGGTACCCTCGCGGACGTGATCCACGAGGCAACGAAGGGCATGGATGAGGGCGTTCCGACGACGGCGCGCCTTCGCGGTGTACTGGACCGTGCCGGGCGCGTCGTGATCGTGGAGGGATCTCCCGGCGAGGCGGACTCCGCAGGCGTGGCGAGGATCGTGGTGACCGGTGCCGGGATCACCGGTTTGGCTCGCGTGTTAGCCGTCGTGGACGGCGGCACCGGCGACCGATGCCTGTGCAATGGCTGGCCGACGATCATGGTCTACGGCGTCGAGGGCGAGCCGGTCGTCGTCTGGACGTTGCACCACCAATCTCGTCTTCGGGGAATCGGTGACTGCGATGCCGAGCTTCGGGATGGTCCGGCGCTCACCGAGTGGCTGGCGGAGCGAGGCCTGACCGGGTCTCGGGACGTTCAGGCGGACCTGGTCATGCAACGGGCCGAGGATGAGCGGCGTCGGCTGCGTTGGCTGAATGCCGCGCCCGCCGGGTTGCGTGACGTGGCCACCGAGGTCTCCGTTCCGCCGGGGCGTGACCGCCGGGCATGGTCGGATCGGCTGCGCGACGCGGAGACCCGGCTCGCGACGCTCGTCCGAGATGGCCATCCCGACGGAATCGAGCGGGTCGGCGTCCTGTTGGCATGGGCCGGGGTTTCCGCCGGGGAGTCCGCCGGCGGCCTGATGTGGTACGACATGGTCATCGAGCGGATGCTGCTCGCCGAGGACCCCGACCTCGTCATCACGGCACTGGTCACCGGCGCGCCGAACGCGGCCCGACTGGACGGCGCGGCCCAACTCTTCGGCTCTCTCGAATGGACCCGAGCGCATGGCAAGGACCTGCCCGAGCCGCTGCGGTCGATGTTGATCGGGCACACATCCGGGCGGACAGCACCGACGCGATGAGGTTCCTGATGCGCCACGGCCACTACGGTGCCGAGCGATCCGCCTGACGGGACGCTGCAGACCGTCCTCCCGCCGCTCCACGAGTCGCCTGGACGCCACCGGGGCTCGCGTGGGAATCCGTCCTCGAAGGCGTCCGATCACGGCGGCACTCATTCGCTCGTGAGGCGAAATTCGAATTGTCGGTCACTCAGGTCGCTCCGCACGGCGCACAGGGGCGGGCGGCGTCGGGTGGCCTCGACGAGCACCAGCCGCCGCAGCCGCACCGCCGTGTTGATGCACACGCACCCTGGAGAGGCAAACCCCGGCCGGGCCGTCGGGACTTCGTCATTGTGCGACCGGCCGGGGTCGTCCGTACCGGCCGTGCGGGGGAGCCCTCACCAGGCTCACGTCACGCTCGCGCACAAATCGGGTGCTCCTACGGCGCTGCCGTGCGGCAGATCGTGGCTGCCCCTTCGTCCGCCGCTGTGACTGGGGTCGGCGTTGGGGTGCGCCCTCTCGGGTCGGGGTGGCGTCCGTGGCGGCTGGTTGAATGCGCTCCCATGACGGATTGGTCGCGGCTGTATCACGAAGCAGGGTTCCGGAAGGGGCCGGGTGTCGGGGTCGAGCATCCGCCACAGGGTGTGTGACAACCCGGCGACGCCCATGGCGTCGACCTGCGTCAGCCAGGGCTCGGAGTCGGTGAGTGCGCGCAGCCGGTGATCGTGGGCGTCCGAGGTGGCGGGCCCGAGGTCGTGGAGGGCCTGCGGCCGGGGCAGCGTCGCGGGCACAGCCCCTGCGGTGTCACCCGGGCACCCGGCGGGACTCAATGCCGGCACGGACCGAGGGCGCGATCGGCGTCGGGGGTTCCGGTCGTTCGCACGTCGAACCGGACCCGCCCGGGATCGGAGTTCGTCGGGGCAACCGGGCTGATCACGGCCGGGTTTCGCGTAGATGACGGCCGTTTCCCGGTGGCCTCGTTCTCCGAAGCAGCGACCCCGGTGGCGTCACCGGTCGATCGCGTCGAAGGGCTCGTCGTGCCAACGCCAATCGGCGGTACCGTCGTCGTGGATGTGCAGCAAGAACTCGGTGACCGGGCCCCCGCCGTCGGGAAACGTCATGGTGAGCGCGCTGCGGATCCGGGTGTAACAGGTGTCGGCCCTCTCCCAGTCCTGCTCGTCGACGGCCCGCTCCTGCTCGCCGAAGAGTGTACGGAACTCTTCGAAGTCGGGCAGCGTCTCGACTGCGGCGTACATCCAGGGCATGTCGACACCGGTCACGGTCAGCCGGGCGATCTCCCGGTCGCCGTGGTGAAGTCGCCAGATACCGCCGGTGGTCAGGTTCGGGTCGGCCATGGCTCCATAATGGCGATCACCGCCGACAGGCGGGGAGTGACCTCGTCGCAACGTGTTCGCCCCCTCCCGATTGCCCACCCACCAACCGCCGACCCGGGGCTTCACGCCCAAGGCGTGGCAGGCGCCCATCGAATCGACCTCGGCGACAAACCTCCTCTAAAGGAAGCGCTCGACCCGCCTCGCGATCCTTCGAGGGGCTGTCCGTGGAGATTCGCGCACGGCGCGTGTACCCGGTGGCGATCACTCGCGTGACGAACACGCCGGCTCCGGTGGGCGCTCTCAGGGAACTCGATCCGTACAGGCGGGTTGTCGCGGCCGTCGATGCCACCGTCCGGGCGCCCGTCGTAGCGGTGTGGTCCAGCCCTGTGGTCGAACCGCTCGAGAAGCCGCTCGCGTTGCTGGACCCCGAGCCCGCGCACACGACGCATCTGGGAGATGTCCAACTCGCCGAGGCGCGGAACTTCGTTTCGTTGCCGTCGGCGCCGACCTTCCACAGCTTCTCGATGCGTCGAGGCGCGGCCGATCGACTGCCTCGGCCGCCAACTGATCGAACCTGTATTTCCGCGTCTGTCGGTGGCCCCACCAGCGGCGCGGGAAACGCCGGCCGACCGGATCGACAGGAGTTCGCCCACGACGCTCGGGCACCACCGATCGTCGCCGGTGCCGTCCCGAGGCCCGCCTGTCATGCTGTTCTCTCCAGGACGGAGGGACGCGGGTGGGCGAGCCGATCGGTGGATGGATTTGGGGACGCAATCTGCGCGCGTTCCTGGAACTGCTGTCGCATTACGCGGGTTACGCGTTCGACGGCACGGATTGGGAGACCGTCGAGGTCGGCGTCGAGGACACCGACGACGAGGCGCCACACGGGTGGTACACGTACCCCCTCGCCGGCACGAACGCCACGCTCGTCGTCGCCCTCGCCCGCGCGGTCGACGGCGAGGAAACCTCCGTCCGGGTCACCGGGGCCGACACGCCCGAACTCCGGCTGCGCACCGACACGCTCCTGACCGCCCTCGCCGCCATCTGACGCCCCGACCACGCGACCGCGCACCACCCACAGGGCGGCGGGTGGGTCGAGGTCGGGATCACGAACATTCGGGCGCGCGCCTGTGGGGCCGGCAGGTTCGGGGTGTCCCGGATGTCGTGCGCGATCATGAGGGCATGCTCCCTCCGCGACTGCTGTGGCGCGATCCTCGGCCGATACCCCGCCTCGACAACCAGGACGTGGTGATCGAGGTCGTGCGGGACCCGTCGTTCCACGAGCCCTCCGAGACGGACGACTGCGGCTGGTTCGCGCGGGTGTGCCTCACCCACGATCGTGCCTACGATCGGGGCCGGTGCGGCGAGGGCGAGCACCTCCTGGCGTCGGTCTGCTCCGAGCACGGCCAGGAGAACCTCGAGGTGCACCCGCTCATGCACCGCTTCCCCACCGGGTTCACGCCCACCCTCACCCCGGAGCAATACGCCGAACTCGAGAACGACCTGTACCCGGAGGGCCGCCCGCCGCCCGCCGGACGGGACACGGACACGACCACCGGCCGAACCGAGGAATGGACCGCGACCTGGCACCGCGCCGCCAACACCCCACGACCCACCCGTGGCCCCGGCCCGAGAACCGAGCGAGGAGCGGATGCGGCTGTCCACCGAACTCGACGTGCGGTGGTAGACGGCGTGCGCGAGCCAATCGTCCCTGTCCGGAACGGCGGCGGCCCGTACACAGGCGCTTCGTGGGCGGGTTCGGCCTCGGTGAAGCCTTCGATGCCTGGCTTCGTTCACTTCTGACGACAGCGTTTGTCGAGGACTTCGGGCGGCGGTTGCGGATGCTCACGGTCGCGAATGTTCGCGGGTTCCGGCTCCGACCCGGTTGTGTGGTGTGTCACAGGAGTGGGGCCATGCGGCATCGCTCCGGATGGGCCCGGAGGGCAGGCGAGGTGAGTTCCAGGGCTCTGTTGTCCTTGCCCGCGGCCATGTGGTCGAGCCAACGTTCGTACCAGGCCAGGAAGTCGGCGGCCGACGAAACGTTCGGTCCCCACCACCCCGAGCCGTTGCCGATCACGACACGGCCGGTCAGGGGCCCCTCGAGTGCGATGAGGACCAGATCGAGACAGCCCGTCTCGGCGATGGACAGAAACCTGTCACGCGTGGTGCCGGCCGCGGGGACGAGATCGAATCCCCGGTTTTCGCCCGGGGGATCCATCGTGTGGATCGACGCCACAGGGCGGGCTGTCGGGTCGACGAGACCGTAGAACGGCCCGGCGCCCGAACCTCCGATGTGCAGCAGGAACTGCCTGTAGGCGGCAGGGAGAAGCAGGTCGTGCTCGGCTTCGAAGGCGCTCAATCGGGCAACGGCCAACCGGGCGCCCAGACGGAACCGGTGCCACTCTTCTCCGAACGAGTGGCTGCGATGTGGCCGGAAGGCGATGGCGGCCAGCTTGCGGCGGATCCGGGGAATACGGGCGTCCACGGCAATTCTTCTTTCGTCCCCGGCAGCCTACCGCCGCAACGAGACGGTCAACCGAGCACTATCCGCTTGGGTAGACGGGCAAAACCGGCGCGGCCGAACATCCGCAGTAGGCACGCCGCCGACCCGGACGACGGGACCGGCCCGTGAACACACCTCGGAGGGGCACCTCGCCCTGCGGCGGCCCGGGATGTTCGGGGGAGAGATCGCCATCCGGATGCTGTTCGACCACCTGCTGTTCGTCGAGCGGCGCCCGCAGGTGCGGAACGAGGAGCAGCACGCCCTGGAACGGCGCGGCGCTTTCGCCTCGACGGGGTGCAGGGGGTACTCGCGCGAATGCCGTGACACGAGGGCTGTCCTCGACGCGGCCGGAGGCGTCGTCACCAGGCCGGTCTGGGGTCGCGCAGGTGTGGCGGGGTCTGTGCGGGCAGGGCTCGCGACCCGTCGGTACGCAGGAGGAAGCCGGGATGCGGCGCGAATTCGAGAGTTGCCGGCGCCGGGAGATGGAAGCGACGTGTGCGCGGAAGCGGAACCTCGGCGCGTTTCCCGTCGTGGAGCATCCACAGGCCGAAACATTCGTCGTCCACGTCGTGCATCAACACCTGCACGCTGCCCGGAAGCGGCCACGCCAACGATTCCAGAGACCGCAACAACCCGGTCCTGCCGCTCTGACGCGGAAACTCCGCCGCCCACCCGTAACCGCCCAGCACCTCGATCGGCTCGAACCTCCCCCGCCACGAACGACTCTCGTCGAAACGCGTCAACGGCTCCATCACCTCGTGCGCATGCAGCGCCAACACGACAACCTCGGCATCCATACCCATCCCGGGATACCACCCAGCTCCCCCGCCCGATGCAAGCCGATTCCCGGCCGGGACCGATCCTCGGGACGCAGCCGGGTGATCTGCGCCCACCGAAGCGCCGCACCCACCGAACGCGACACACCGCGAAGCCGCGAATGTGACGCGAGCCGCGCCCGACGGGGATGGACCGCGAAGGGCCGCGGGCGCGTGGCAACGCGTGTTCGGAGCCGCTCGTTCGTCGCGCGGGCGATGCGGCCGAGGGGATCGGCTCCCGGTGAGCACGTCGGCCCACCTCACCCGGCCCGGTTCGCCCCGCCCTCGGCACCCCGGTCAGCCAGGTCTACTCCCGGTTCGTCACCGCCTGAACGGGTGTGTGTGGGCCGGGCTGTGGCTACGCCCAAGGCGCGGCAGCGGGTGCGCGAACAGAACGCCGCCCGCGCCCGCGCCGCCGGCGATCGTGGTGCTGCTGTCCTCGGCACCGGTCCCGGCAATTTCGCGGCCCTTGACCGGGGGGCGGGGGTGGCGGCAAGCCGGCGCGAAGTACCCATGCCGCGTGCGTTCCGCGTCCGGGAGGGTCAACGGCTCCTCGACCTCCTCCGCGCCGCAGGCGAGCACAACCGCGTCGGGTCCCTGGTCATGGCGCGATATCACCGCATCCACACGACCCGCCACAACCGCGATTGCGTCGGAGACCCCTCCCCCGAGGTTGGCACGACCCGCATCGAAGTCCGTGGCGGATCGGGGAAGACGTGCAGGATCACGGCTTCGGGCCCACCCCCACCGGGAAGAGTCGGACCACGCGGCAGGGGGACGCGGCGACGCCTCACCGGGGTCAGGCCGTGGAGAAGTCGTACAAGTCGTCGTCCCACCAGTCGGGTTCGGCGTCGTCCTCGTCCGCTTCGAGAAGGTCGCGCATCTCGTCCTCGGAAAGCTCCTCGTCCACGCATCCCATGGCGGGCGCCGCCGCGTTCCGCGATCCGGCCCGACTCGGCGAACAGCCCCGTCGGCCGCGGCGTCGCACGGAGCACCCGGTCGAATTCCCGCAGGGTTTTCGAAGTTCCCTTCATCGCGGTAGCCGGACGGCGTCGGTGCGTGACGCTAGGGTCGTGGGACTCGACGACCGCAGGAGGATTTCCGTGTTCACGTCGTTCCCACCCCCGGTGCGCGGCGCGGTGCTCGCCGTGACGGTGTCCGTCGTGTTCGCCGTCTCCTGCGACACCTCGAACGGCGGATCGCAAGAGGCGGCCGCGGCGAGTGCGCCGGCGAGCGTGCCCGTGCCATCGCGCACACTCGGCACCGACTCGCCCACCCCCGCTCGTACTTCGGCGTCCGCCGGTGCGTCGAGCGCGCCGTCGGCCGCGGTACCGAAGGTGAAGGTACGAGACGCGTTCGCCGGGCTCCAGGCAACCCTGAAGGAAGCCTGCACCCCGAGCAACTGCGCCTACTTCCTGGGGCGGGTCCACGACGAACTGCACCGCCTGGACCGGGCGATGAAGACCGATCCGAAGGGCGCAGGCCACTTCCCCGAACCGATCGCCCTGATCAAGGCACTCGACACCGAACTCGGCGGCGACCGATCCTTCGAGAACCTGAAGAAGCACCAGACCACGCTGCTCCACACCCGGGACCGGATCAACACCTGGATGCAGGGCCACCCCGACGACTACCGCTGACACGCCACCACCAACCCACGCGTCGACACCTCACCCGGGCGCGGATGAACGAATTGGGATGCCGGCGCGTGCCTCGTGGGGGTACCCGGCGCGGATCACCCCCCAACCTCGTGTTCCCGGGACGAGAACAACAAGTGGAGCGGGCAAGGGATGGCGGCAGTCCGCCGGGCGTCACGGCGAGACCCATTGGCGTGGGCAGGGTCCACGTCGGGCACGGGATCCGGCGAGGTCGAACCCCACACCGTAGGCTCGCGCCATGCCGATTGCGCACGGTCCCCGAAACAGCGTCAAGCACTGGAATGAGTGCACGGATGTTCGCGACTTCCTGGAGCAGATCCGCCTACGCCCCGGCGTCTGGCTGCCTGGCGGCTCGCTCCGGAACCTGGAGTCCATCCTGATCGGCTATCGGATCGCGCTCGGCGTTCACGCCGTCGACGAACCCTTCGACTTGTGGCCCGAAGGCTCCTTTGCTCGGTGGCTCGAGCAGCATCTCGGACACCACAGCGCGCTCGGCTGGGCCTCCGAGATTGAACGAGTGACACCCGACGGTTCCAGCCCGGTCGAGGAATTCTTCCGCCTGCTGGACCGTTACCGCGCCGAGTCGACCCCGCCCACGTTCGCCCCGCAGCCACGGCCACGGCCACAGCCACAGCCACAGCCACAGCCACAGATCGAGCATCCTTCGATGCAGGCCGTCCGCATCGAACTCGATCGCCACAACTGGGCCGCGCTGCAATGCGGTTGCGGCAGGTCCGCGAGTCACCTGCCCGATGCCCTCCTGCGGCTCATCGCCACCCGAACGCCCGGAGAGACGTCCCTGGTCGGAATCGACAACCACGTCGTGATCCAGTCCAACCTCATGGACCCCGCCCCGGCGGTCACCGCAGTCGTCCTCGCGGCCCTGGCCGACCCCAACCTCACGACACCGGTCACCCGCACGGTACTGCTGCAGCTCCTATTGGACTTCAGTGCCGGCGACACGCCCCAGCAGGTGGAGTGCGCAGAACTCATTCGCGGAGGGATTTGGATTCTCTACCGGGAGTTGGTCGCCCACCCTTCGATCGATGCCCGCGCGCATGCCTACGAGACCCTGAGCAATCTCGACACCGAGCAAGAACGGCTCGCTGGCTTCCGCCATGCCCTGCGCGACCGGCTTCCCGCGGACCTGTGCTGAGCCCACCCGCCGACAAGCGATCCTCAACACATTCTGGAAACACTGTCAGGACCACTCGTACGCGCCCTCTGACGGTGTCCGCACGGAGTGGACCGGATCATCCGAGATGCCGAGCGAATCGGACCGGATCATTTGAGACCGGGACCAGATCTCCTGAGACGGGACGACCGACCATGCTCCGCGAAACCCCGAAGATTCGACTTGGCTTGTGCGCGCTGTCCGTGACCTGGTGGGCGAGACAGTTGTCACCTGCCTCGCGTGTTCATCGTGGTCGTCACTCCGGTGAGGGCGATAAATCCCAACGCCGAACGACCTACGCTCGTTAATCTGCCGCTCGTGCCCGACGTCGCGAGCCCCGCCGAGACCATGTCCGAACGCTTGCTGTGCTGTATCTGCGGCCGGAGCACCTCCGACTCCGAGGACTACGTGCTCCTGGGATCAGCTCCCCCAGCGGCCCAGCCGAGCAATGGCTCGGCGCCCATGCGGAGCACCTCAACGACGTCCTCGCCCGTGGCTTTTCGGTCGAAGTGCACATGATGTGACCCCGGGGCGTGCGACATCCCCCAGGCTGTTTGCACGAGTGCCGATGCGCGCCGAACCGACGCAGGTGGCGATATCGCGACCAGGCGACGCCGATCTCGACCAGCCACAACACGGCGTCCACCCCTCGTGGGCTTCGGCGGCCCGAAGCGACTCCACCGGGTGGCGAATGACAGGACGGTCGTGGTGGATCACCCTCTGGACGACACTGAGGCCATCGACGGAAGCGCCGTTGCTGCAATCCGCAGCTCACGCGGCCAGGGACAGGTCGAGCAAGGGATCATCCGCCGCGTAGGGAGCGGGGATGGGTGAGGGCAGGCGATGGACCGCGGTCGCGCCCTCCGCGCCCGTGCTTGACCGTATCGGGCCCCGGTCCGGTACGGCCGTGGTCCTGGGTCGTGTGGCGAGCGGGGTCAGCGGGCCTGGTGTGCCATGCGGGCGAGGACGAGCCGGCCGCGCTCGATGAGGTCCGGCCGGTCCTTGGTGAGGCCGGAGCGCAGATAGGACACGCTCAGCCGGGCGGTCAGGAGCAGCAGGAAGCGCTCCTCGTCGTCGGACAGGAGGCGGCCGTAGCCGGTGAAGTGGGCGGCTTTCAGGTCGGGGCGGGTGCTCCACAGCGCGCCGTACAACCACACGAACTCGTCCGCGACGATGCCGTGGTCCGCCGTTTCGAAGTCGATCAGGCCGACGCTGTTTCGGGTGGCGTCGAAGAGCCAGTTGCGGGTGGCGTGGTCACCGTGCCGGTACACCATCGGCATCGTTTCGGCGAGCCGCGGCAACTCGTCCATCATGCACCGCACCACGGCGCGCTGCGCGTCGTCGAGATGAGCGGCGGTGACCTCCAGGCAGATGGCGGCCTCCTGCGCCTGCTCGGCGACGGCCGCGCGAATGGCCGCGCGGTCCCGGGCCGTGGGCGAGGGCGAGTGGTCGTGCCAGTGGCGGAGCAGCCGCCCGGCCTGCTCGTGCACCCGGCGCTCGGTGGCCCGCGTCAAGGGCAGGTCGCGCACGACGCGTCCCGGCAGCGGCGAGCTCATCAGGGCCCGCAGATCCGGATCCGCGGCGATCAGGCGTGGAGCCGTGTCCGGGCACAGGGCGCGGGTCGCGTGCGCGTAGCCGCGCACCTCGCATTCGTACTCTCGCGTGGTCGGGCTGATCTTCACGAACACCGCGTCCGCGCCCGCGGCCACCCGCCGGACCCTGGAGTTCTTCCGGGCCCAGGACACGTCCGTGACGGTGTCGGCGCCGGGCAGCCGGCCCGCGATCCATCGCCGCAGATCGTCCGGAAGAAGGTGCTGGGTCATCGGGGTGTTCTCCGAATCGTGCGGCGCCGTCACGAGCCCCCAGGGATGGGCGACACCGCGTCGTCATGGTGCGGGCCCGTCGAAGCGTACGCATCGCCGAAAGCTCGGCCGTGCGGTCGACGGCTTCCGCAAGTCTGGGCGGCTCGCGCCGGCGACGGACACACGACACCGCTCGCGGATGCCGCCTGTTTTGGGGTGGACGGGTTTGCCCGGGGCGTACGCCCCGCCCGTGCAGCGGATCTGTTCGTGCGGGTGGTGGTGGGTCGCAAGTCCGCCCGCCGCGGTTCCCGGTCTGCGGTGACCACCGGGAGGGGTGCGAGCGCGGGTCGCCGGCCGGCGCGACCGCAGCCGTGCTGCAATCCCCGCCGCTCTACCGGACGGCGAAGTGCCCCGAGTCGGCGTCAGTTGCCCTGGCCGGTCGCCGGGTCGAGTTCCGCAGCGCCGGCGGCGACGCGGAACATGAATCGTTCGGCGCGGGCGCTGTCCTCGGTTCCGGTTTACTCGCCGGCGTCCTGGGAGTGGTCGCGGACCATGACCTCGGCGCCGGTCTGGCGGTGGCTCTGCTCGGACACAGGGACCAGAATCGCGGAATCGCGAAACGCCGGCAGGGACGTACTTCCACGAGGAGAGCGAGCCGGATCCCGAAGGCGTGCAGGACCACATCCTGTCGGCTCCCGGCTCGAGTTCCTTGACGGGGGTGTCCAGGGTGAGCCGCCCGAGCGTGTCGCCCGGGTCGAGCGGGCTGAGGATCGCGTCCGTCGCGGACGTGGCGGCGGATGCAAGCAGCGCGCCCGAGGGAACGGGCAGGGCACCCGCCGCGGTGGCGATCCCGCGGAGTGCGTCCGCGCGTTTGTTCCAGTGGGCTTTCGTGTCCTCGTTTCGGGCGGCGAGACCCAGGTGCAGTGTGTCGGTGTCCGTGACGGGGCCGTCGAAGACGACGCGTTGGTCTGCCGGGAAGGCGAGTTCCCGGCCGTCGTCGATGGTCATCGGGATGGTCGGGACCGCCCGGGTCCGCCTCCCCACGACGACGGCTCCCGCGATGTGGAAGTCGTCGGCCCCATTTTCGTTCTCGGTCTCGAAGCACTTGACGCGATCGAGGGTGATTTTCAGGTGCATGGCACTGTTCCGATTCCGTTTCCGTCGTGGTGGTGGTCGCCGTGTGAAGGCCGATGCCGGTCGGTCCAGGCGGAGGCGCCGGAGTCCCAGGCCTCGCCGAGAGGCACCATGTGGTCGACGTCGACGTCGAACTTGTCGGTCTGGGTGGTCTCGTCGTACCAGGACCATCCCTGGCCGGTGTTCGCGGTGATGGTGCAGCGGCGGGTGACCTCGGGTTGGACGGTGGCCTCGGCGAGCAGGACCTCGGCGCGGGTGTCGCATCCGTCCCGGTCGGCGTCGATCCAGTGCTTGAACTGTTCGCGGCCGTAGCCGTCACGGCCGCCCTCGGGATGCACCGGCAGGGCGGCGATCAGTGACGACAACGGGGCGGTGACGGTCCCGGCGCCCGCACCAGCGGCGGCGGCCGGCGACGAGATCGGGGCCAGGGCAACATGGGCAGGGCGCGAACGGCGGCCGGCGCCGGCGCGCGGAAGCGTGTCATGCCCCCACAGGTAGTGGCCCGACAGCGACGGGCGCCGGGAACTCGCCCGCAGCGAGGACGAGTTCACCCGAATTGCTCACCCGGTCCGGTCGAACCGCACCGCCTGCACCCCGCACGCGCTCGCCCGTAGACCGGCATCGAGGCGACATCGACCGCCGTCCCCTGCGTCCGGGCCCGCACGAGGAGATGCCTCCTCCGTGCGCGGCTGCGCGGCGCGATCGCAGTCCGCGACGGGCGGGTCTCGCTCGCCCGCGGCCTGCCTTACATGTTCGGGTCGGCGCAATGCCCGCCGTGCGGGGGCGCGTTCGCGATCGCCCGGCGTTCGAGAACGTGTCGCATCCGACGGCAGGCCCAAGCTCCCGGGCACATGAACGCCCCGACCGCGCCCGGGAAACCACCGGCCCGGGCCTCGGCCACCGCGGTTCGGGCACGGGACGTCGGAAGGAGGGCTCCGGGCGCCGGCGCGCCGTGGCGGGCGCGGTGCGAAACCGGCCCCCGAACGGTCGGCCGGCGAGTCGAGACGGTCTTGCGCCCGGCGGGTATCAGCCGCCGAGGTCGAACACTCCCCACGCGGTGAACGGCTCGGCCTGGACGTGGATCCTGCTTCCCCGGCCGACGACGCGTCGGGGGCCGGGGGCGGAGCCGTCGGGCAGGGTGAGCACACCGACGTCCGTCGGCTCGACGGACGTTTCGGTGAGCCTTCCGTGGGCGAGTCGGTCCCCCTCCTCGCGGTAGCCGCCGTAGAAGGCAACCCGGTCGCCGTGGACGGCCAACGCCTTGGCGCCCCGTACGCCGTTCGACCACACCCTCACGGGCCGGTCGGTGCGGTGGGGGCGTATCTCGACGAGCGGGAAGTCCGTGTACGGGCACGCCCGGGCCGTGGTGCCCGACACGTTCAGGGCGTAGCAGTCGAACAGGCCGGGGATGCGGGCGCCGTCCGACGTCCAGGCGAGCCGGCCCGTGGCGCTCCAGCGGCGGATTCCGAGCGGGTTCTCGTCGAAGTGTGCGACCCAGAGGTGGCCGCTCTCGTCCGCGAGCAGGTGTTCGATGGCGTCCCCGACAAAGAACGATGTGCTCTCGCGGCCGAACGCGTCGAAGACCTGGACCTGGTTCGCGTCCTCGTCGCGGCGGGCGCGGGACGCGGCGACGACGAAGCGGCCGTCGGGCAGGCGGTCCAACCGCGGCCGGCGGGCGCGCACGGCGTTCAGTTCGGTGAGTTCGACGGTGTCGTCCGGGTGGACGGAGATGACCAGCGCGTCGAACGGCGGGAGATCACCGCCGGGCCGCAGGGCGGATTCGGTGAGCAGCCAGTGGGCGACGCCGAAGACGTCGACAGTGCTGGTCAGGACATGGTGGTCATGGTGCGCTCGAGGCAGATGGGCGTAGGGGACGAGGGCGGTCTCGTGCATGGGCGGGCTCTCCCGGGTGGGTGTTCACGGCCTTCGGACGCTGCGATGGGCGGCGGTCGGCGGGGCGCGAGCGGTGGAGAGCGGAACGGGGCGCCTAGACGGCATGGCCCTTTCTGGTGGTCACGAGGCGATCATCCTCGACGCCCCGACCCCGTGACAAACCCTTTCCGGGCATCCCGATGCGCGACTGCTGCCGGCACCAACCCGTCCGGTCGGTGAACGGCACCTGCGGAGCCGGTCGTTCGCGTGCCGGCGCCGGGTCCTGCGTGTCGCGCCGGCGCCCGATCGGTTCCCCGGGCCGAACCACGACTTGGGCGTCGACGGTGCCCCGGACCCTCGTCCGATTCACGGCACGCGACGCTTCGCAATCCCGAGACCGCGCCGGGGACCCTCAGCGGGCGGGCGTCCCGCCCGGCGCAGTGGTGGTCCCCGGTTGTGGTGCACGTTCTGGTCGATCGTGTCGAGGAGTTCGGTGCCGAACACGCCCGGGGTGTGTGTTCCCAGGGGTGGCCGAAGGTGCCTACAGTAAGCACCCGACGTCAGTCGATGGTCACCCCCGTGACAGTCGAAACGATCACGGTCATCCACACCCCGACCAGCACACAAACACCCACACCACACCCCCACTCGACTGACGACCAACCACCGCCACCACAACGCACACTCACAGGTGGCGAAGCACCGTCCCCAGCACGCGCTCCGCCGGAAAGTAGCCGGCTTGCCGGGAGTCGAAGCTGATCTCCTCGTTGTCGCCCAGCAGGACCAAACTGCCGGCGGGGACCCGGGTCTCGAGCACTCCAGCCAAGGCGGGGAACCGGTCGCGCGGTACGGGGTCGCCCGGTGCCGCCGCCACACGCTTGATCAACCACTGCCGCCCTGTGATGGCGGGCGCCCGTGCAGTGCGCCCCACGGGCGGGCCGTACCAGGCGGAGCCGAGAACCATCCCGGTACCGGGGTGTTCCATCACGATCACCTGCCCCGGCGATGGGGCCAGGTCACGACGTACGAGGACCCGGTCACCATCGCGGTACGCCGGTTCCATGCTCGCCCCACGCACGGTTACCACGACCAGCCTGCGCGCCTGCAGTACCGAGACGATCAGGCCTGCCAGGCCCAGAAGCGCTGCCGGTGCTCCGCAAAGCAGCGCGACCCTGGTGACTCCGGCGACTCGCAGCGTCCCGTCGCGCGGTCGCGTGGGGATCATCGGCTTCCTCCAGTGAAGACTGATTCGGCTTCCGGGTCGTCCTGGTAGCCGGTTGCCTGAAGCGTGAACAATCGGGCATACTCCCCACCGGTTGCCATGAGGGCGGCGTGGTCGCCCCGCTCGGCTACACATCCCTCGGAGAGCACGACGATAAGGTCGGCCTCGCGCACGGCGCCGAGTCGGTGCGAGATCAGCAGGCTGGTCCGCCCCGTGCGGTGCCGCCGCAGCTCGGCGTGGATCTCGTGCTCGGCCTCGGCGTCGAGTCCGGCGGAGGGTTCGTCGAGGATCATCAGGTCTCGTTTGCCCTGCTCGTCCCGCAGGAAAGCCCGAGCCAGGGCGAGCCGTTGCCATTGGCCGCCCGACAGCATCACGCCGGTGGCCGGATTGTCCTTGTCGGATTCCATGAAGAACATGCGAGACAGCAGCGTGTCGTAGCCGTGGGGCAGGCCTGCGAGCTTGTGGTGGATGCCCGCCCGTTTCGCTGCGGCCTGAATCGGCACACGGTCGTCGGGGAGGGAGTCCGGATTGTCGGAGGAACCCAGACCGCCCAGGGCTATGTTGTCCGCCGCCGTCAGGTCGTATTCCATGTAGTCCTGGAACACCGCGCCGATCCTCCGCCGCAGTTCGACCGGATCGGTGTCGCGCAAGTCCACGCCATCCCACAGAATCGCCCCCCGGGTGGGGTCATAGAACCGGCACAGGAGCTTGACCAGTGTGGACTTACCGGCTCCATTCAGCCCGACCAGTGCCACCGCTTGGTCATGGGGTATGCGCAGGCTGACGCCGCGCAACACCCAGGGATGCTCCTCCGAGTAGCGGAACCACACGTCACGCAGCTCGATCGCGTCGCGCAGCTCAGGCAGCGCGCGAGGTGCGGCGGGCACCGGCAGCTCCGGACCGGCCGTGGTGACCGTCGCGTAGTGTCGGAACATCAGCACCGCCTGGTGAGAGCGGGCCACCTCGCCGGCGAGTGCGGCGAGCGCGCCCTGCACTCCGCCGACCGCTGCCACGAACATGGTGATGCCTCCCACGGATAACGCCCCGGTCCGCGCCGCGCCAACTGCCCACAGCAGCCCACCGCCGGACACCAGGGCGGCGAGTACTCCCAACCCGGCCTGGACGACGACCTCGCGCCTGTCCATGGCCCGCTTCGCGGCGTTGGCCGTACGGCGCTCGGTCAGCATGCGGTGCCGCAGAAAGGCACCGGCGCCGAACAGCCGTACCTCCTTGGCCGCTTCCACACTGGACAGCAACTGGCCGTAGAAGAGTTCCCGCCGCTCGACGGGACCGACATCCCAGAACATCCGTGCCCGCCTCCGCGACAGCGCAATTTCCGCAAGCAGAGTCGGCACTCCCGAGGCGAGCACCAGCACGGTCATCATCGGGCTGAGCAGAATCAACGAGCCGAGGAAACCGGTGATGGTGAGGGCCGCCCGGGTCATGCCGAGGACTCCGTCCACCACCAGAGTGGGGGCCGTCCCGCCGGATTGCTGGGCCAACCGCAGCCGGTCGAGGAAACGCGGGTCCTCGAACCGGCTCAGTCCGACGAAACCCTCCACAGCGGTGAACAACCGGTCCTGGGCGACCATCCCCACCTCCCGGTCGATCCCCGCCCGCAGATACCGGGTCACCTGTGGAGCTACCGCGGTGACCAGTCCGGCCAGGGCGAGTCCCACTCCCAGCCCGGTCAGGGCCCCGACGTCGGCACCTGCGGCAAGGCGGTCCAGCACCAGCTTGGTCAGCCAGGCGACCACCACCGGAAGCAGACCCACGATCAGTGCCAGCGCCGCGTACAGCGCGAGTGTGCCGGGAGCTGCCCGGACGGCGAGCGAAAACGCGGCGACCGCCTGCCGCCCCGCGCCGGACCGCTTCTGCGGCTGCTGTTCGGTCACGAGGGCGGTCATGCGATGGCGAGATGGCCCAGCCGGACCTCGTCCTCTGTGACGACCAGCCGCCCGGCGCCGTCCCGGGCGACCATGAGCAAGGTCGGGTACGCCTTGGCCTGGAACGCGGCACTCAGCGCCCCGTCGTACTCCTCGACGATCACGCGCGCCACCGGAGTGAGCTCGGCGACGAGCGCGGCGGACGCTTCAGCGTCGCCGACCACCGTTGCCAGCACCCGGTCGCGCCCACCGGGCAGCGTCGCCGCGAAGTCCAGGAACTTCGGCAGCTTCTCCTTGCAGGGCTTACAGGTGGGCGAGAAGAAGGCCACCAGTGTCTCACCGACCAGGAGGTCACGGGCGAGTTGTTCACCGTCCACCGTGGAGGCCGTGAAATCACCGACCTCCTCCCCCACCGTGATCGAGGCCCGGCCGTTGCCCGCACCGCCCACGTTGGCCAGCATCTCCGTGTGCTCACGCAGCCGCTTGATCACTCCTACCGTCAGGATCAGGTTGAGCAGGCACAGCGAACCCACGAGCGTCAGGGCCGCGATCAACAAGGGCATCGTGAATCTCCTTCTGGGTCATGGACGTCTCCGGGCAGCGCCCGGGCCGTCGCCGAGGGGCTCGAACAGTTCGAGGATGTCGTCGAACAGCGCAACCACCGCGCCCAACAGCAGGCCGGCGAGTATGGCCACCACAAGTGCGCCGGGGTCCGAAGACGTATTCGTCGCCGGTACGGTGACCGCACCGAGGCACGCGACGGCCGCGAGGACGACGTTACGCACGATGTGCCGGGCACCGAGTGGGGTCGATGAGGCGCCGAAGCACCGGCACGGTGGACGGATGCCCCGACGGGCCGTGAGGGCGATCGCCGTCGCGAACATCACCAGCAACCCTGCCGCAACCAGAAATCCGGTCGCAGCGACCGTCGTCGAACCCAGCAACAGCAGCAACCACACGGCGTATTCGGCGACAACCACGAGCAGTGCCACCGGTCGGCATGCCTTCGCCGGCAGCAGTTCCAGACCACGCAGCGAAGCTACGAACGCGCCGAACGCGCCTCTCCCCGCCGTCTTGCCGACGGACGAGGCCAGGAACACCACTGCGATCAGAGAGCGGATCCCGAGCTCCAGATAGTGCACCGCACACCTTCCGTGTCGTCTTCCGTGTCGTCGTCCCACGGCTTGGGAGAGGGGGACCAGGGGCTCCGAGACCCAACCCGGTGCCCCTGGTCCTACGCCTGTCTTTGGTTCTACGCCTGCGTTGACGTGCGCCGCCGCCCCCGTCGAGGGCGAATGCTCAGCAGTCGCAGATGTAGAGGTTGGGAGCGCTGTCGCAGCGTGTGCAGGAGGCGTGGTAGCCGCACTGGTTCTGGCACTGGTAGCAGGCCGGCCAGCTCCAGCACCGGCGTACTGCTGCCGCCGCGTCGACCTTGGGGGCGAATCGTTCGAGGAGGCTGTCCCCCATCGATTCAAGCTTCTTGAACACGTCCGTACTCCTTCGCTTGATTCGTTCCGGGCCGGAAGCGCCCGCAGCACGAGACTCGCGCGAGCTGGCCGGTGACGTCTTGTAATTAACCGCACTCTCGTCAGACGGAGGTTGCGGTCCGGATGGAGGCAGGCATCGGCACGCCTGGGGCCTGCCCCTCGCTGCGGTCCGCGGACCAGGGGCCCGGACTGCCGGCTACCCGGCAGGCAATAAAGCGACCTGGGGCATGACCGGTCATCGCCTTGCAGTCATGGCCGAAGTGGGCCTGATCGTGGTAGCCCGCCAGCGTCGCCACTTCGGCCGAGGGAAGCCCGCTGTCGAGGAGTTGGAGTGCCCGTTGAAGCCGAAAGACGCGAGCGATGGCTTTGGGAGTGAGGCCGATCTGTTCCCGAAATCGTTTCTCCAGCTGTCGCTGCGACCATCCCACCCTTCGGGCGAGTGCCGGGATGGGAACGGCGCCGGCCCTATGGGCGAGTTCCTGCCAGGCCCAGGCCACGCGCGTCGAGGACGCAGGGCCACTCCGGGCCCATTCGGTGAGCACGACGTCGAGCAGAGCGAAGCGTTCCTTCCAGCCCACCGCGGTCGCGAGCGCCTCAGTGAGGTCGTCGGCGCGGGGGCCGAGCAATGCGCGAGGCTCGATGGCCACGTTCGCCAACTGCTGCAGGGTTGTACCGAAGATCGTGAGAGCGGCCCAGGGGGCGAAGGTCACCTCCACTTCGGACCAGCAGCCATTGTCCTCCTCGCCCGTCCTGCTGGTCTTCGGGCCGCCGATCGGGGAGGTCGAGGCGTTCGCGTCCACCGGCCCCGAAGGTAACTGCGACGGGGTGAGTTGCAGTTTCTCGTCGAAGGGGATCACCAGGGCCACCGCCATACCTATGGGCACTTCCTTGGCCCTGTGCAGTCGGTCCGGGCCGAGCTGGAACCCCCGATAGCAGCTCACACCTGGGCGCAGCCTGGGATGAGGTGAGGCGGATGCCACTTGCCATGTCCCGTCAGTGCATGCCGAATTGCGCACGATCGGTCCTCTCGGCCGGAGATGGATGGCGCGAACGCGCCAGGAGGGTGTCGCCGCCGGGCACCGGCGGCCGGCGCCGATCCGGAGTCGTGGGTGCAGAGCAGGAGTTCCAGGGTTGCCACGTGGTGCGCGGGGAGCGTCGACGGCGCACCGGCCCGAGGCAGCCGCGGGTCCTGCCTCGCACGCAAGCCCTGGGTCACGACATGACGCAACCAGGGCCCGCTGCCCGTCGGCCGATCCGCGCATCCCCTTGCACCTACCGGAGGACATCCCGGTGGCCACCGTCCCCATGTCTGTCTCGCTGGTTGGGGGATGGCGGGGGATCTCCCGTCGACACGGATCCACTCTCTTCCGGGCCGGCCAGGAGTTCTCCCACGCTTCGGCTTCGGTTCACCCTCGACCGCACCGAGGAAGATGTCTCGAGGTGGTCAGCCGTGGGCTACGGAAGGGCTGCTGCGGCGCAGGCCGCTCCGGCGACGAACGGCATCACGAACGTGGATGTGAGTGCGACACCACATGCCGCGATCGCGCTTACGGTGCCCACCGTTCCCACGGAACAGGCAGCCGCCCTCGCGTAGTACACGGTGTAGCCGGCTGCGCTGAGGACGTCTGCGCATTCGCCAAAGCCAAGGGTCCCGACGCGACCGTCGGTCCGTTGGACCCGAGTCGTCGCCGCAGTGCTTTGCGACTCGGCTTGCGCCGGTGGAGCCACGAAGGCAAGCGCGACCGTGGTCGCGACTCCGGCGAGCGTGCCGGCGAGAATCCTTCGACAGGCTTCCATGTTCTCTCCATCCGTTCGGCGCAAATGGGTCCGGTCCCGTGGTCGGGCCGACCCGTTGGCGTCGCTCAGACTGGCAAGCGGGCCGGCCGGGAACAGTTCCGGGCCTGTTCGAAACATGTTCGGGACGTGTCCCGAACATGACGGACTTCTTGCACGCCGCGGCCGAGGAGACGGACTCCTCGGCGGTGGCGGTCGAGCCGGCCGCGCCGGCCGGCAGGGCGTTGCCCGTCAGGCCTGCCAGGGCCATTGCCGCGCGAAGAACGGTCTTTGTGATGACACACATCGGTCTCTCCGTTTTCGTGTGGGTGGGCGTTGACCGGGCCGCGCCTGCCCGCCGCGTCCGCGCGCCCACCCCCGTGGGGTACGCG
Organism: Embleya sp. NPDC056575; assembly: GCF_042793325.1. Taxonomy (NCBI): domain Bacteria; kingdom Bacillati; phylum Actinomycetota; class Actinomycetes; order Kitasatosporales; family Streptomycetaceae; genus Embleya; species Embleya sp. NPDC056575. The sequence continues at coordinate 219,478 of NZ_JBHTVA010000003.1, read as the reverse complement.
GTCGAGGGATGCGAGGACGATGTGTGGTGGATCGCGCCGTCCGGCTCGCACCACCGAGCTTGCCGGCCATTCCGGAGCCGGATCGGCGAAGTCCGGCCCGTTGGGACACCGTGGGACGCTCGGGGCGCTGACCTGCGGGGACGTCCGGTGGAACGCGGCAGCGCCGGGACGTCCGTACCGATGCGCGGCCTTGCGATGGAAACGGCGCGGCGTCTCGGCCGGGCCCGTAGCGTGTGCAGACGGTGTGCCACCGGAGAACAAGAGGGTGAAGACCTTGGGGATCCTTGACGCCGTACGGGGTGGAGCATGTCGCGTTGGCAGGAATTACCGGATTCGCTGGACCGGAGGGTTCGGCAACTCGTGGTGCAGTTACGGAGGTTGAAGGACCGCAGCGGGCTGAGCCTGGTCTCGCTCGCGGCCGGGACCGGATACAGCCGCTCGTCGTGGGAGCGCTGCCTCAACGGCAGGGCGCTGCCGCCGCGGCACGTGGTGGAGGAACTGGCACGGATCGTGGGCGCGGATCCGGTCCGGCTGCTGGTGCTGCACGAGGTGGCCGAGGAGGCCTGGCGGCAGTCGACGGCACCGACCGCGCCCGTCGTGCGGGACGAAGGCGCGCCGGGAGCACGTGGCGGGGCCGCGGCCGAAGGGCCCGGTCCGGCCGAGGATTTCGGTACGGCAGAGCACTCCGATGCGGTCGAGGGCTCCGCGCCGGCGCAGGATCGCGCGCCGGCAAAGGAGCGAGCCGGCGCCTCGGAGGAGCCCGCCGCCTCGGAGGAATCGCCCGGCACGGCCCGACCGCCGGGCATACGCCGGCCCGTCGTCCTCGCCGCCGTCGTGATCGCCGCGCTCGTGGGGGTGGGCGTCGGCATGCTGATCGGCCGGCCCCCGGGCGACGACGACGGACACCGCAGGGTCACGACGGGGGTGGGAACGCCGGGCCCGCGCCCGACCGACGGTCCTCCGACCACCGCCGGAGGGCCCGGCCGCTACCACTTCCAGCCGGGCAAGTCCTACCCCTGCGAGGTTCGTAGGGCCGACGCGGTGGGCGGGGGGCTGTCCGCCGGATACAGCGCCACCCGGACCGTCGAGCTCGCCGGACCGGGCTGGGACGTGGTGGAGGCCCAGTGCCTGCTGGACCATCACCGGATGGATCCGGGCATCGTCGACGGGGTGTACGGGCAACAGACGATCGCGGCCGTGATGCGCATGCAGAAGGAGGCCGGATTGCCGGCGGACGGCATCGTGGGCCCCCACACCTGGCAGGTGCTGCGCGGATGAGTGCTCCCGCACCGGAGTGCGCGGCACTGGCCGAAGGGCTCCGCGAGCTGAGGGCGCGTACGGGCCTGAGCCTGGCCGCGCTGGCCGAACGCACCGCGTACAGCAAATCGTCGTGGGAACGCTGTCTCAACGGCAAGACGCCGGTACCCCGCCACGCCGTCGAGGCGCTGTGCGCGATCGCGGGCGAACCCACCACACGACTGCTCGCGCTGTGGGAACTGGCGGACGCCGAATGGAGCGGACGCGCCCGCCAGGCCCGCCCCGCCGGCCCACCCGCACCCTCGTCCCCGTCACCGTCCCTGCCCACGCCCGCACCGGTCCCCACCGTCGCCACGGGCAGCACGGGCAGCACGGGCGCCTCGGGCGCCTCGGGCGCCTCGGGCGCCTCGGGCGTGCAACGGCGGCCTCGGCGCAGGTGGTTGTTCGTCCTCGTCGCCACCGGCGTGGCCGCGGCGACCATCGCCTCGATCCCGGTGCTGACGGCCCCGCGGAGCCACGACGCGGGACCGCCGCCGATCCTGCGCTCCCCCGTGCTGGACCCCGCTCCCGGATGCCGTGCGGACTCGTGTGACGGGAGGGACCCCGACGAGATGTCCTGCGGGTTGCCCGGCCGGGACGACTCGCTCGGAGCACAGCATCACACCGCGACCGGTACGCGCGTGGAGGTCCGCTACAGCTCGGTGTGTGCCGCCGCGTGGGGCCGGATCTGGCACTCGAAGGTCGGGGACACGATCGAGATCTCCGCCCTCGGCACCCGTCCGCAGCGATTCGTCGTCACCCACACCACCGACACCGACGCCTACCGCTTCACCCCGATGATCGGCGCCCCGGCCCGGACCGGACTACGACTGTGCTTCGTTCCGGCGGGCGATACAAGCAGGGAGTGCTTCGACATCTGAGGACACACCCTCGAAAGGCGGTTGTCGTATCCCTGTGGTTGGGGCGATGGCGGACCGCCGGTGAGGAAGGACGGGGACGATGGGTGAGCGCATGGCGGGGCGGCCGTTTGTGGAGCGGTGGAGCGAGGAGTGGGTCGCGGGGCACGATCCGACGCGGGGCGGGCCGCTCGCGGAGGAGGTCGTGCGCCACACCTGGCTCGGGTTCGCGCCGGCGGACGAGGCCAGGGTCCCTGCGGCCGAGCCCTGGACTGCGGCGACCCGGATCGCCGATCATCCGGCCGCCGGCTCAGCCGCACCGCTGCCGCATCGGAACCCCGGATCCGGCGGCCGTCGGCTACCGCGGGTGGTGGAAGTCGACGATCTCCCCGACGCAGACCGTCATGACGACAAGGCCCACCGCCCACGCGAACACCGCGCCGTAGCGCACGGCCCGCACCCCGGCAACGATCGCGGCCGTCCCGGCGACGCCCAGGAGCGGCCCGCCGATATCGACTCTGCCGGCATCGACGGGGCGTCTGTCACCGTGCGTTCGTGGACGGGGTGCACCCAACGGTCCGACCGCCGCATTCCGAGCAATCCGCCGGGCCGCCAGGCGTCCGGGCCCACACGCGAATGACCTCGCCCTCGTCGGCAACCTCCTCGACCACCAGCGGCGCAAGCCTCGAAAACACCACGCCCACAAGCTCGTTCGCGTTCAGCATCCGCACATGATCACGGACTTACAGTCCGTCACCACCGGATGCGAGGCAGTTTCGTCAGTCTCAACAGTCCCCAGGTCGGAGGCCCTGCCGCCGAGCCCAGTGGGGTCTTCTGCCGTGCTTCTTCTTTGTCGGGGTCGCTCGCCCGGGGTCGAGGCACGGGTGGCGCCCCGGCCCCGGGCGGCGGTCTATGAATCACGCGAGGTCTCGCCCCCAGGCCACGATCGTGGCTGTCGGCGGGGATGACATCCCGGCGTGTCCGAGGAGTTCCGCCTCATGCGCGGCCGAGTCAGCAACGCCGCCAACTCCCGGGCCACTCCCCGTGGTCACCTCGCGGACGCCACCAGCAGTTGCCGTCGGTTCCGATGGTCCACGCGCCGAGCCCTTTGCCCTTCTCCCGCGCGTCCCTGACCACTACGGTGTGCCGGTTCGACGTACCTCCGAGGCTCTTCCATCCACCGGAGTTCTTCCAGATGTGGTAGATGGCGTAGTTGGTGCCCACGACGAAGTATTCGATGTTGCCACCGCCCCAGTCGTAGGCGAATGCCTGTGAGGGGCACAGTGTCCGACCCTTGTGCCCATACGCCTCCACGCCGCAGGGCGTCGGATCCGCGGTTTCCTGTTGTCCCTCACCGAATCGGAGCTCGGTGACGACGGGTTGTTTGTCGAGTTCGGCCGACGCGGACGGGGAACCCGTCACGGGGGCGCTGAGGCCGTCCCCGCGACGCCCGTCAGGGTGCCTGCGATCACGAGTGAGAATGCGACCGCCCGCGCGGCTTGCCATGAATACCTACGGGTGCGCATCGCGCATCATCTCCAGAGAGTTCGGTTGACCGTGGTTGTCTGCCAGGGGCCGTCTCATCGATCGCCTCGCCGTGCGGAGTAGGCGGGGCACCGGATCGGCGCCCCGGGACGAATTCCCGTTCCCTGCCGTGCACCGCTCGGCCCCGTCGATGGTGGCCGTGGCAATGCCGCCCCGTGTTCGGCTGCCGACTCGGTCGGCCGACGTCCGGTTGTGCCGCTTGTCGTCGGCCTGGCCGAGAGTGGTTCGGGCAATCCGTGTGGGTGGTTCGGGTTTTCGGACCCGGGACGACGTGTTGAGGTCTGCCGCGTCCGCTGGCATCACGGAGCCTGCCGGCCATCTCGATGCCCGGCCGGCGAAGTCCACGCCGCTGGGACATCGTGGGACGCACGGGGCATCGACCTGCCGAGACGTCCGGTGGAACGCGACACCGTCGGGACGACCGGCGCCGGTGCGCACGGCCGGAAGACGTGATCGAGCTCGGGTCCCTCGGGTGGCGCCGGACGGACGCGCATCGGACCGAAGTCCTCCTGGATCCCACCGACACCGGGCTACGGGTCGATGCCGCATGCCCGCCACGCGTCCGGGTCACGTCCCAGACACCGAGCGCGGTGGCGCCGATGCCCAGGTTCCGGTACGACGATCGCCGGTGCCCGGCTCCGAACGAGCAACTCCTCGTCCAGCGCTCCGGCACGCAAGCACTCCTGCTCGTCCCGAGCCTTCGCGGCCTCCGCGAGGCAGGGCACGTGTGCGGCGACTCATGAGGGGCTCCGTTTCGGTGTCGGCATCCCGACGGGCGGGTGTGCCGGGCCGGTACCCACAGGTCGCGCCCGGGTTCGCTCGCGCGTCCACCCGACGCATCTCATGTGGCTCGTCCGGGAGGGAGTCGACGCCGCGCAGAAGGACGGCGTGGACGAAACCGGACGCGTGGATCGGTCGCCCCGGCGCCCCTGCGAGGGATTACCCCCACGGTTGGCGAATCCGGTGTTCCTCGCTCGATGGAACGTGCTGGAGTGGACTCGACATGCCTCTGTGGAAAGGGAGTTGGCCGTGGCGCGAGTGCGGGATCTGGTGCGCGAGGTGATTGCCGAACGTGCGCCACAGGAACTCCCCCTGGTCGACAGTCTGCGCACACTCGACGATGACCAGGTCATCCGCACCCTCACCCGACGACGACAGGGCAGGGAACCCCTCGGCTTCGGATTCGCCGAATTGGCCGTTGTGCTCACCCCGGTCGTCTGGGTCGTTCTCGACCAGGTCGCCCGGCGCACGGTCGACGCGGCCACCGACGGTGCGATCGCGCGAGGTCGTACGCGGGTGCGCAAGCTGCTGGGTCGCGATCCCGTCCCGCCGCCCCGGGAGTTTCCCGAGCTGACACCGTCCGAGCTGGACCTCCTCCGGAGGCATATTCTCGAAAGGGCTGCCGAGCGGGGCATCGGTCGCCGGGAGGCCGAGGCCCTGGCGGACAGTGTGGTGGCGCGCATCGCGACGGAATCGGATCACGACCGGCCCGACGCGCCCGAATCCCCGGACACCCCCGCGTGAGCCTTCCCACCGCGATCCGGGACCGCTCCGGGACGACGGCTCGCTTCGCGCTCCTGCTGGTTCTCTTGGCGGTGTCGAGCGTCTTCACGCTCGAGATACTGGTGAGCGCGGTGTGGGAGTGGATCGATCCCACCGCTTCCGGGAAGGGTGCCAGGCCCTGCCTGCTCGCTGCCGGCATCGATCCGACCGCCGGCGATCGGGCGAACACCCTGCACCTGGGTGGCGTGCGGGACGCCTTCCGGAAATGCGTCGCGGACCGGTCGAGCCGGCCCTATCGAGGCATGATCGCCACCGGGGTCGTGCTCGTGGTGGCGGGGTTGGTGTACTGGCTGCAGCCGAAGGTACGCGACCGGTGGCGCGGAACGGTGCCGGTCGACGCGGTCGACCCGGACCGCGCCCTGAGGGCGGAGCTGGACGCGCTGCGCGAGCGCACCGGCATCCGCGCGAACCTCGACTTCCGGGTCGATCCGGCCCGGATGACGTCCGGCGCCGCCGTCTACGGACGCACCGGCCGATACACCGTATGCCTGCACGCGGGACTCCTGGCCCGACGCGCCACCGACGTCGACGGCTTTCGCGCCGTGGTCCTGCACGAGCTCGCGCACGTGCATCACCGCGACGTGGACTACGCCTATGCCAGTACGGCACTGTGGCGGGTCTACGTCACCCTCGTCCTGATACCGGAATTCGCCTACTTCGGGTGGGAGTTCGTCCGGACCGAGCGGGCCGCCGCGGAGTCGCCGTGGTGGCCCGCCGCCGGGCCGATCTTCGTCGGGTTCGTCACGACCGGCGCCCTGCTCGCAGGGCTGGTCCATCTGGCCCGGGCGGACCTGTTGCGACATCGTGAACTCCACGCCGACGTGCGGGCCGTGGCCTGGGGGGCGAGCGCCGCCGGCTGGGATCGCGCGGACTCGGGCGAACCGAGGGCCCACCCGGTACGTCGGCTGCTCGCGCCGCTGCGGACCCATCCCGGCTGGGCGGAACGCCGACGGGTACTCGCCGACCCCGCTCTCCTGTTCCGAGCCGGCGGGCTGGAGATGTTCCTTGCCGGTGTCGCGGCGATGCTGCTCTCCGGCTCGTTGGTGATGGTGGACCGGTCGCAGGCCCGATGGGTGACGATCGCGCTGATCACCCCCGTGGTGTGCCTCGCCGTGGGCCTGTCCATCGTCCGCTCGCCGCGTACCGACGGGGGGACGGGCTCCGGCACGATCGCCGGCCTGTGGCTCGGATGCGGATTGTTCGTCGGCGAGTGGGTGACCGACATGCGCGCCCGGTTCGATTGGACGCTGTCGCAGCCCCAGTACCTTCTCACGTTCCCGATCATCGCCGCCGTGGCCGTGGCCTGGTGGTCCCAGACGCTTCGGCTGGCCCTGGGCCTGTCGACGAGGACGCGGCGACGGTCCGCGGCGACGCTCTGCGCGATGGTGACCGCCGCCGTGCTGTGGGGCGGACTGACGTGGTGGGAGAACGGGGGCCGAGCCCTGGCGGTGGGAGTCGACCTCGACCGGGACGTCCCGACGGTCTACGCCGCATCGTTTCCGGGAACGTGGCAGGACTACTCCGCGGACATGACCGTCTTCATGCGCCTCACATCCATGTTCGAACCGATCTTCGAGCAGGAAGTCCTCGCAGCCGCCACTCTGCTGATGTGGCTCGTACCGATGATCCTCATGAGTGTGCAGGGCACGGAGACGAGATCCCGGCTGCGCCCGACGCTGGTCGCCGGGCTGGCGGGAGCCCTCGCGGCGTGGGCCGGGCTCGCCGTGATGGCGATCCTGCTCAACACGCGCCGTCCCGCCACGCTCGAGGAGCGTGGCGGTGCCTTCACCTTCGCCCATGTGGGGTGGATGATCACAACGGTGTCGGCGGCCTGCCTACTAACGGCCATGCTCGTCGCGGCCACCGCCCGCGAACACCGGTTGCCTCGGGCGCTGATCGCCGCCCAGATGGTTCAACTGCTCACCTACGCCGCCGTCTTCCTCCTGTCCTCGACCGACGGCTGCGTGGGCCCGCTGAACATGACGTTCGACACCTGCGGCTGGCGGCCGGAGTGGGGGGAGGTCGTCGGCAGAAGCGTCGTTCGCATCACTCTCGTCACCGCGGTGCTCGGCGCCGGCTTCGGTGCGCTGATGGGCGCCGGCATCGCGAGAACGATCCGACGCACACGCGGGGTGCCGACGCCGAACGTGCCCGTCACCCCGCGACGGGTGGCCTCGCGCGCCCGGTGGCTCAGGATCGTCCTCGTGCCGACGGTCCCCGCCGTACTGCTGATCGCCGACCTGCACACCGCCACGCTCCCACCCGAGGCGGCTCGGCTGGCGAAAGACGTTGTGGAATCCGTCACGAGCGGGCCCCGCCCCACCGGGCTCGACGGGAACCCGCCGACGACGAAGGACCTGCGGCTCCGGACGATGCAGATCCGGTCGTGGTGGGACGCCGGCGGACTCCGACACGGACAGGAAATCACGGCCGCGACCAAGGCGTTGACCGACGCGCTGATCGAAACCGACGCTCGACTGCAGCATCCGGGCCGCGCCCCCGCGTTCGACCCAATCGCCTTCGCACGTGCCTGCGGCGTGCTGGGCACGCGCGTCGAGGAAGCCCGGGCGTACCTCCCCGTACCGCACCCGGACCTGCAGGTGTCCTGGGCGAACGCGCTGGCCGACCTGCACAAGGGCGCGCTCGACTGCCAGACGGCACTGGCGGGCAAACGGTGGCTGCCGAACCCGGACGAGGCCCTGTGGGACCCGGACTTCTCCGACAGCCTCCAGGAGATCGGAACCGGGTTCGAAGGCTATGTCGTCTGCACGCTGGACCTCCGGAACGCCATGAACCACACGCCCGAATAGGGGCCGTTCCCGAGAAGACCCGAGATGAATCGACGAGATCCCGCACGAGCCTTTGGTTCGTGTGGGATCTCGGCGTTTCAGGGGCTGTTCTCCCTGGTATGCGGGCCGGGGCCGTGCGTTGTCGGTGCCGATCGCGTGGTCTCGGAGAGTGCCGAAGCGCCTCGCAACGGGCAGCCGCGAAGCGCGTGGTGGTCGGTGTCGGTGCGCGGTTCGGCGGGCCTCGGTCGGTGTCCGATGCCCGGCGGTGGGACATCCGGCGCGTCCGACGCATGCGAGCGTACGAGGGCGAGGGGCAGACCCGCGACAGGTTCACGACCCGACGGCGTGGACCGCCGAACCCGCGGTGGGGTCCCGTCGCACCGGTCGGCTCGGTTCACCGGGCGCCGGACGACACACTCGTCGGACACCACGCTCCCGCTCACAGCGCCCAGGCGTACGCACGCCCGTCCGGGGCCGCAAGCCGAACGTATTGGCCGGCCGGGCCCGCCTCGAGGGTGAACCACTCGCGGCGGGGCCGGTTCAGGTCCAGCCACAGGCGGTGCGCCCGCTCGATCGCCGCCCACAGGTCCCGCCCGCCGAACCGGGCGACCTCGGCTCCGGAGTCGGTCTCGGCGACGACGGTGGCGCAGCCGTCGGGTGTGCGCAGGGTCGTGACGTGGCGGCCTGCGGTGTGGGTAAAGGTGCGGGTGGTGTGGGGGTCGAGGTGGAGTTGGGCGAAGAAGGAGAACGTCCAGTCGTCCAGAACCCTAGGCGTCAGCGGTGAGGTGCGAACCCGATCTGCGGCGTGTTCGACCTCCCGGTAGGCGAGCCGAGGGCCCCCTTCGTCGACCTCGGTGTCGGGCAGGAGCGGCATGAACGCGGCCGGGGTGTGCATGAGGCGGCCCGCAGCGGTGCCGTCGGGGAGCTTCTTCAACCAGGCGATCGACCCGCCCGCGAGGGTGCCCTTGAGCGGGACCACCAACACCGCGCCCGGCGCGCACTGCTCGAGCCACGCCTCGGGGACACGCGGGACCGAGGCGGTCGCGATCAACCGGTCGTACGGAGCGTTCGCGGCCCAGCCGGTCGTGCCGTCCGCCAGGACGACGTCGGGGGTGAACCCCGCGGTCTTGAGGCGTTCGCGGGCGGTGCCGACCAGGTACGGGGTGTGGTCGACGGTGGTGACGTTGTCCGCCCCGACCAGCCGGGAGAGCAGGGCGGTGTTGTAGCCGCTTCCGGTGCCGATCTCCAGCGTTCGGGCGCCGGGAGCCGGGTCGAGCGCGTCGAGCATGTCGGCCATCAGATCCGGCGCCGTCGACGACGACGTCGGCACCCCGAACACGCCCTCGGGCGGGGCGTGTTCCGCGTGCACGCCGTCGACCTCGGTAATCAGCGACTCCCCCGAATACATCGCCTCCCACCACTCCCCGCCGGCGCCGATCTCGTCCGGGTCCTCGGCGCGCCACGGGACGAAGCGGTCTCCGCCCGCGCGGCGGTAGAACACCGGGGTGAACACGTGCCGGGGCACGTTGAGGAACGCCTCCGCGATCCGCGACGACAGCACCACGTCACCGGCGGCGATCCGCTCCACCAGGCGCACCCGCGCGGCGACCAGGGCCTGCTCGTCGTAGAGGACCTTCACGTGGCTCCTTCGAGGTAGTCCGCGATCGCCGCCGTGATCGGCAACCCGGTGGCCTGTTCCACGAAGCCGTATTGTCCCGACGGATTCAACTCCAGCATCACCCACTCGCCGGCCGGGGTGATCACGAAATCGAACGCGCCGTACGGCAGACCGAGCGTGTCGAGCATCGCCAGGACGCCCCGGGTCACGTCCGGCGGCGGGTCGCACACCTTGTAGGTCAAGCTGTCGTAGTCGCGCCGCCAATCGACCCGGGCCGCGGCGGACCCGGCGTGGATCTCGGCCGCGAACACCCGACCCGCCACCACCGTCAGCCGACACTCGTACGCCTTGGGGACCGCGGCCTGGAACAGGTGGGCGGTGGTGGCGATCGCCGGATCGTCCAGCACGGCCGGGTCGACGACGCTCGCGTACACCGCGACGGACGAGCCGTCGACCACGCCGCGAACCGGGCCGAACGGCTTGTACACCACCGGACCCGCCACCTCGGCCGCGAACGCCCGCGCGGCCGCCGGGTCGTTGGTGATCGACGTGCGCGGGACCGTCAGACCGCACTCGGCGGCCACCCGCAACTGCAACGGCTTGTACTCGGCGTCCGCCGCCCGACCCGCAGGCGGCAACGCCGCCAGGAGCCCACTGAAGCCCAGACGGGCCTCGCGCTCCGCGACCCGCCGCGCCGACACCGCCATGCCGGCTGGGAAACGCGGCCGGGTCAGGCGGCGGTAGTAGACCGAACGCACCGCGGCGAGATCGAGCTCGCGCCGGGCGTTGCGCAACGACCCCCTCCAGGCCACGCCGTCGAACGACGCGGCCAAGGACAACTCCATCGGGAACTCCGCCAGATCCGCCCGGAAGACCGGCACTGCGCGCCGGTTCAACTCCTCCACCACCAAGTCCGCCGTCGGATCGAAACGACCCGACAGAACGAGGACATGGCCCTCACGGCGCAGCGGCGGGGCGGTGCCGTGGGTGGCTGTGTGGGTGTGGGTGGGTTGCCGGGTTCAGTCGTCACTGGTGCCGGGGTCGTCGGGGGCGTCCATCTGGCCCGACGGCTGGGTGGGGCCGTAGGTCTTGGGCAGGTCTTCGTCATGTAGAGGTGATGACGCCACGAGCATGCCCACCCACCGCCACCACAAGAGGAGGCGGGGCAATGATGCGGGCGACGCCCGAAACCGGCCCCGACGAACGAACACACCACCCGCCACGGGAAATTCTCAATCACGCTGCGCGGCCTTCTCGAAACCTGCCGCATTGCAGGTCAACCGTCCCTCCCCCGAGAACATCCCTGGCGTCATACACCGAAGCCCCAGGCCCCACGACACGGGCCAGCGTTCTCGAACCGTGCCGCATCCCAGGTCAGAGCACCACACCCGCACAACCCGGCCGAGACGACGCACCCGGCGGGACGAGCCGTACATGCGACGCGGCCCCGCCGGGCGCGAGCCAAGGCCGCGATCGACCGACCGACACCGGCCTCCTCGTCGCACCCGACGGCGGGACGCCCTGGCACCGGAGCGGCATCGGCCGAGCGGGATGTCTCGATCGGTGTTCGCTCCTTGGAGAGCACATCCGTGAGGTTCGATCTCGGTTCGCGGGTCGCCCGAATCGCCGTCGCGGGCGCGTGGAACGATGCGATCGTCGCCCTTGCGAACGGCGCGGGGCCCGGCGACGGGCCGGCGCGGCAATCGGGTGTGGGCCGTGGGGTCGCCGGCGGCGATGGGGTCGGTCGGGGCGGTGGGGAGTGCGGGCAGTCCACGCCCGGTCGGTGGTGGGTGGCCGGGTCCCCGGGGGGCTACTGTCCGAGGGCTGCCGCGGGCCACGGCACGATGGTGTCGGGGGCTGGTGGGGCGTGCAGGACGACCAGGTCGAACGCGCTCCACTCGGTGACCGCGCCGGGCACGCTCTTCCCGGTCTCGGGGTCGACGTGCGCGGCGACGGTCAGGCGCGTGGGCAGGGTGCGGGTGCCGCGGGCGGGGAAGTGGAAGACGCCGTTGCCGGTGCTCGGCGGTGCCTGGAACAGGATCTCGTCGCGCGGGCCCGCGTCCGGGCGCGGGGCGGCGCGGGTGGGGCCGGTGGCGATCAGCCGGGCGATCGCCGGGAGGTCGCCCATATCGGCCAACGTGTCGACACTCGACGCGGGTTGACGACCGGTGGGGACCTCGACGAACGAGCCCGCGACGGCGTCGACGGCCGCGGGCCTGTCGCGGAAGTCCTCGATGCCGCGCCAGTAGCCGCGATCGCCCTTGACGTACAGGGCCTTGGCGGTCCTGCGGAACTCGGCGTGTCCGGACGGGGAATCGGCCACGCCCCGGTACAGGCCCTGCGCGCGGATGTCCACATCCAGGGTGACGGTCCACGCGGCCGCCTCGGACGGCGCCCCGTCGGTCGTGCGCAGGGTCAGCCGCACCGAACGCACCTCCCGGGCCTGGGCGGCGAGCCTGCGCATGAACGCCGGGTGCACCAACTCCGCGTTGTCCAGACCTGCGGCCCCGTCCTCGTCGCCCGCGTGGCCCCCGGACGAGGAACACCCCGCGACGGCGAACGTGAACGCCGCGACGAGCGCGGCGACCCGCCGCCGCGTCCTCCCGGTTCCTGTGCACGCCGACAACGCCATGTCTGGTCCCCCCGGAGACGACGAAGGTTGCGACCCCACCGACCACAACCGTGCACCCATGATCACGGCGACACGAGAACGACTCGACACCGGGGTGACATCCCACCCCACCATGAGGCCATCAACGCCACACCCCCCCACCAACGGCCCCGACCCCGACCGGAAACCTCCAAGGACGTATGGAAATACCCGCCAAAGGCACGCCACCAGACCTCGAACCTGTCGGAGGTCCTTTGTATGTTGCCGCCCGTGAGCATGAACGGCGAGTACCTGCGCGTCACCCGTGAAGAGTTGAATCGCGCCGTCGAGAATCCCGATTGGGCCCTCGAGATCGCCGACAAGGTCCGGGACGCCCAGGAGGAGAACGAACCCGCACCGGCCGACGCGCGGCACTTCACCACGCACCGGACCTGGGACCTGCTGAGCTTCCTCTTGCGTCGCGCGGCATTTCCCGTCGACATCGTGTTCGGCGAGGAACCCCTCACCGAGGACGACTGGGGCTACGGGCCCCCGCGATACCTGACCGCGGAACGGGTGCGGCTTGCAGCCGACACCCTGCATCGGATGACCTACGACCAACTGATCGACGGCGTCGATCCCTCCGAGCCCGCCGAAGCGGGAACCTACCCCCAAATCCCGGACTCCCCGACCTCGCTGGAGTGGGCCCGCGACCTGTTCACCCCACTGACGTCGTTCTTCGGAGCCGCCGCTTCCGACGATCACGGAATGCTGATCTGGATCGACTGAGGAACCACCCCACCATCGACATCGCGCCGATGATGGGGAGTGTCCCGGTCCGGATTCCACGAATGACGTGATCGACCCGCCTCCGCGACCGTCGATCGACGGACACGCCTCAAGGCAATGATCCGCGAGATCTTCACCGCGAACCACGAGACACCTACGGATATCTGTGATGCCTGGCCCGTGCCCGTGAAGTCCTTGCTCTTGGCGTCGCCGGTCATGACCGCGGGCGCGGTCGAGTCCGGGTCGACGTACCGCATACCGCCGGTCGTCAGGTCGACCTCGAAGGTGACGGGGCCGTAACGGAACCTGGCCGCCGCCGCGTTCTCGGCGGGCTGTTCCCGGTCGGCAACTTGATCGAGGCGAACGACCCGGCGGGGGCCTCGGTTCGTGGCGGTGGGCCGCCCCGAGCGTCGTCTTGTCCGGTTCGACCATCGGGCCGGGCGTGGCGGAGAATACTGCGGGGCATGGACACCGTCTCCACGGCCGTCGTTTCGGCACTCGTCTCCGGCGCCATCTCGCTGAGCCTCGCGCTGGTGGCCAACCGTCAGCAACGACGTGACGGAAACCGGGCGCAACGAGAGACACAGAACATGAAGTATCTCAATCCCCTGCGCTGGCACACCGCGGAGACCCACCACCGGCTTTCCCTGTTCGCCGTCAGCGTCGACCGGTATGGCTCCTATCGCGCCGCGCAGGTCGTCCGCGAGCCTCGGGACATCGACGGCAAGGACGCGAGCTGGTTCGCGGGAACGGGATGCGCACTGGTTTCCAGCGTGTGGATCACTGCGTGCCTCACGACTCCTGGACGTCGGCCCATCCGCCGCTGATCGGCGGTCGGCCGGGGCCGTCAGGACAGCCTACGCAGCCGCGGTGGCCAGTCGATCAGAGGGCTGAGATCGACTGCGCAGGAAGGAGCTGGACGATCCCCACCCATCGGCAGTCGGGGCCGCCGGGTGTCGGCGGCGAACCCGCGGTGGCTGGCCGGGTATCGACATCCCCGCAACGGGGGTCGCTCGGGGCTGACGGCCTCGGCGTTCCAGCCGTTCACACGAGAACGGCCACCGATCGAAGGCATCGAGGTGGTCGGCGACCCGCTCGAAGTCCTCCCCTGCGTCTTCCACGCCCCGTGGCACGGGTGGTTTGACGGCAGCGAGCACACATGCGAGTGCGGACGGGGTCGAGCACGTCGCCGGCGGCGCCGACGACCGGACGCTATTCGCTACGCTTCAGCCGGGGTGGGGAGAAACTTGCCGGCGGCTGGCCGATGTCCGGCCCGCCGGTGTGCGGCACGAGCGCGTATCTCCAGCTCGCGGGTTGGCCGCCGGGCCGACTGCGGGTCACGATGTCAGCGCATTGGGTTCCGGGCACGCGCCGATCGCCCTCACAGTCGGTGACGTCGCCATGGCGCGGACGTCGTGGACGTCGGCCGTGCGGCGTTTACCCGGTACAAGGACCGGAGACTGCCCGAGCTCGCGGTTCCGCGCCTGCCGGCTCGCGGTTGCGCTCGGTGGCGGCCTCCGGACGCCGCAACGAGGATGCTTCGGTGGCCCGCCGTCGATCGGGGACCGGTCGGGGCGGTAGGCGGTGCGGTTCGGCCGCGCCCCGTCGGTGGTGGGTGGTCGTGTCCCGATGCGCAGGGCTACCGTCCGAGAGCGGCCGTGGGCCACGGCACGATGGTGTCGGGGGCTGGTGGGGCGTGCAGGACGACCAGGTCGAACGCGCTCCACTCGGTGACCGCGCCGGGCACGCTCTTCCCGGTCTCGGGGTCGACGTGCGCGGCGACGGTCAGGCGCGTGGGCAGGGTGCGGGTGCCGCGGGCGGGGAAGTGGAAGACGCCGTTGCCGGTGCTCGGCGGCGCCTGGAACAGGATCTCGTCGCGCGGGCCCGCGTCCGGGCGCGGGGCGGCACGGGTGGGACCGGCGGCGATCAGCCGGGCGATCGCCGGCAGGTCGCCCAGCTCGGCCAACGTGTCGATACTCGACGCGAGTTGGCGGCCGGCGGGGACCTCGACGAACGAGCCCGCGACGGCGTCGACGGCTGCGGGCCTGTCGCGGAAATCGTCGAGGCCGCGCCAGTAGCCGCGATCGCCGTTGACGTACAGGGCCTTGGCGGTCCTGCGGAACTCGGCGTGTCCGGACGGGGAATCGGCCACGCCGCAGGACAGGCCCCGCGCGCGGATGTCCACGTCCAGGGTGACGATCCACTCGGCCGCCTCAGAAGGCGCCTCGTCCGTCGTGCGCAGGGTCAGCCGCACCGAACGCACCTCCCGGGCCTGGGCGGCGGGCCTGCGCATGAACGCCGGGTGCACCAACTCCGCGTTGTTCAGACCCGCGGCCCCGTCCTCCTCGCCCGCGTCCACGCCGGACGACGAGCCCCCCGCGACGGCGACGGTGAACACCAGGACGAGCGCGGCGACCCGCCACCGTGTCCTCCGGGTTCGCGTGCGCGCCGACAACGCCATGTCCGGTTCTCCCGGAGACGACGAGCATTGCGACCCACCGACCAAAACCGTGCACTGATGATCACGGCGACACACGACGATTCGACACCGAGGTGGCTCCGCACCCCGGATAACTCCCGATCCGCATGCCTCGGCATCGACTACGACACCCCGGCCGGCACACCCTGCCCCCGCACCCCCGGCACGTCCGTCGTGAACACGCCACCGAACGCCGGGGCCTCCACCACCAAGTCCCCCGACCGATCCGCTCCACGACGAACGACACATGGTCGAACGCGCCGCGACGCGTTGTTCGACCACGCGTTGGGCGCCCCCGTCGTGACCGCCATCATCGCCCGGTCGCCGCGACCGCACCCGCTCCCGGTGCGGCCCGGGCTCGGGCTCGGGCTCGTCAAGCGAGCAATCACGGTCTACGGGTCGAGCCACCCGACAATCGTCCCAAGGCGTCAATCTCGAACGCGGTCTCGGGCCCGACTTGCAAAGTGAACCGAAGGATCCGGAAGGTCACGGCTGTTCCATCCGATTGCCCTCGGCTTCGACGATCCCCGAGTAGTCCCCGCGGCGGATCCGCTCGACTGCGGCGTCCGCGTACGCCTTGGCCGGCAACGTCCAACCGATCGACCGACGCGCCGGGTACTCCAGGAAGTCGCGTACGTCTCCTCGTCGAACTCCGCCCGACGCTCCGGCGGCAACGCCGCGCGGATCTCCCCGAGCGTGCTCGGCAAGGTCCCCACCTCGCCCCGCACCACATGCGTCAACTCCGCCACCACACACGTCCGTACGTGTGGCGCGTGGTGGCGCGCGAGCCATGCCGTCGGTACCGGCGGAATCCCGGTCCGCGGAGTCCCCTCGTGGTCGATGCGATCCGGGCGCATGGCCGGGCCGACGCGGCTTCACGCGTCGAATCTCGCCACGCCGAATTCGTCGAACCTGTGACTCTCGCCCAGCAACGGACTCGGGTCGAAGGCGCCGAGGCTCACGTTCGCCCAATACACACCCTGGCAAATCACCCAACCGATGTCATTGCCGTCGTCCCGGAGAACGAAGAAGCCCGACTGCGGTGCCGGCAGAGCGACGGGCGAGTCCGCGTCGTCCCCGCGCGCAACCACCAGCGAGCGATAGGCCACGTTGGAGCGGAACTCGAAAACTCCCCAGAACAGCAGATCGAGGAACTCGGAAGCGATGAAGACGTCATCCGGACCCGCCATCCTCGCTGCGGGATCGTCGAGTTGACAGCGAAACAACAGCCGCTGATGACTCGGATGGAACCCCCACATCTTCATCGCGCCGAACGACGGCGGCAGATCCCTCTCGAGCGCCAAGACCGCCCACCCCTTCCAACGAACGCACGCCAACCATATCGACGCAGCACCCGGCACACAGGGAACGGATCGTGTCCGACGCCGTGACCACTCTTCAGCGAACATGTCGTCACGAAGCGACTGCGCCGGGTGTTGGATCGACGATGTCGGCTGTCGGTGTCAGTGATCTCGCGTAAGGAGGATCATCTCCCGGCGGGCCTGGATCACGGCCGTGTGGAACAGGCGGAATCGCCTCCGATGTGTACGCCGGTGCAGCACGCTCGACGTCACGACGGGGCCGTGGACGGCGCGAACCCGTGATCGAGACAGGCCCGGGCGCGGGAACCGAATTGTCAGGCACGGGAGTTCGGGGCCGCGCACGAGGGTCGGGTCGCGGTGGAGCTCGCCAACGGTACGACACCGCGTCAGATGTTCTTCAACTTCGGGGCGGCACCAACTTCCACGAGAGCATCGACCGGCGGTACCACGACGGGTCGGAGAACTCGCGACAGTCGATGGCGCGACTTCGCCGACCTCGACCCCGTCCCGTCGCCCCACGTCCGCCGGGCGTCTCGAGAGGCGCGGCGCTGGACGCGTTGGTGGCGGGTGAGCCGTGGCATCCGCCACACTGGCCGGCGGCGTGGCAGCGGCATTTCACCCACGCGGCCGAGTACCCGACCGAACAGGCCGGGCGGGGTGAGGGCGGCCGCCTTGACGACGTGGGCCTGGACGTCGTTCACCGCGGGACGGTGATCGGGCGGTGGGTGGCCCGGCAGCAATCCGGGTGGGACGGGCAGAACGCGGCGCAGCGCGAGCAGCTGCTCGCGCTCGGCCTCACTCCGCCCGCGACGGTCGACACCGCAGCGACCGAGGCCGAGGCGGCGGTGCCGGAGGGCCTCGGCCGAAACGCACGCGCGAACAGGCGTGGACGATCGCGGTGAGCGCGGCGGCGGCCTACCGGAACCGGATCGGACACCTCGAAGTACCGCGCGGGCACGTCGAGTCGGTGGTGGCGCTCGACGGAGGGAGGACGTACGACTCGGTGTATGGATCACCACCATCAGAAGCAGGCGAGCGAAACTCCCGGACGAACGCATCGCCGCCTTGGACGCGTTGGGCATGCGCTGGACATGAGCGAGGCGGGTCGGGCCGGCCGGTGGGTGGATTGGGGTTACTCACGATGAACCCCATATACAGGCCGCGCACCGACGGGGGTGCTCATCCGCCCCGACCGGCCCGGACGCGGTCGCGGCCCCGTCGTTTCCCGGCGCGACGGGGCGGGCGACGCCCGGTACGACGGGCCATCGGTCCGGGCGGGGCGACTGCCCGTTGTGCGCTGCGGATGTGCGGTTCCTGTGGGGTTCGCGGCGGGTTCGCGGTGATCGCGGGCGGTGGGGCGGCCGGGCGGTCCGGCGCGCCGGCGTCGTCGGTCGGGTCGGGATGTGGGCTCCGTCTACTACGGGAGGGGCAGGCCGTGGCCGAGCGCGTCGAGGATCGGGAGCACGAACCGCCCGGTGGTGGGGGTCTGGCGCAGGGGGCACGTGCCCCGTTTCCGGCCGGGGTTGTTCCGGAGCCTCGCGGGCACGGCCAACCCTCCCCCCTTTCCCGCTTCGTGGACGGGGAGGGGGTTCCGGGCTGGAGGGCTGCTACTTGTCGCGCTCGCACAGGGCGACGGCCTTCACCGACCACGTGTGGAACTTGGCCACCCACGCGTTGGGCGTCGCACCGGACGGACCGTTGACGTCGACGAAGTCGGCGGGCGAGCCACCGTTCGTGAACGCCGGCTCGCCCTGGTAGCCGCCACCGATCAGGTGTGATCCGTCGGGACACTGAGCCAGCGAGACACCGCCGTTCGAGGACAGGGGCCCGACCACGGAGAAGGTGCTGTCGTCGGCCGACGCGGCCCCCGCGGTGACGAGACAGGCCACTGCGGCGAGGCCGGCGACGGCCACGACACCCGGTACACGACGCATGTTTGCTCCAATCAACGAACGGTGAGGGCGCGAAAGCCCCTGCCACAGGTAGAACAAGAACGCATTCGGCGCCCCGCGGGCAGCAGCCGCGCCGCGCGGCCACCCCTTCGGACGAACGCCGCGCTGCGACGAACACCACCCTCGACGCCCCGGTCGGCTTCCCGGACCCGGCCCGCCGACCGGAGTGTTGCGACAAGCGTTAGAACCCAAGGGCCTCCTGGGGGTCAGTTTTCAGGAACCAGCGACAGCTCACGTCGCCTTCATGCCGGACACCACCTGGCCAATGGACGGGCACCCGCCAGGCTCATCCCGGAGTCGTCACCACACCCCGGTTTCGATGTCGCGATTCACTTGCGTTCGTCTTCCCGATCC
Organism: Embleya sp. NPDC056575; assembly: GCF_042793325.1. NCBI lineage: Bacteria > Bacillati > Actinomycetota > Actinomycetes > Kitasatosporales > Streptomycetaceae > Embleya > Embleya sp. NPDC056575. Next base: position 200,324 of record NZ_JBHTVA010000003.1, on the reverse strand, counting down.
CCACCTGACGCCTCTTACGATGCCTTTCCCCCATCGCTCACCACGACAGTCATCAGCCAACGCAGCATGAGGCGATTTGAAGCCTCCCCCCGTAGGGCGACTCCGAAGGGCCGCAACCTTCATCTTCTACACAGCACCGCGATCGCAAGCTGTCCTACAACCAACTCCTTCTCACATTCAGGACACACGGCGACGGGTAAACGGTCGGGCGGTTCGGCGGCCGAGCGTGTGGGTCGGCGGCGGGGCGGGAGTTGCCCGTTCGGCCGAGCGTGGGGTCTTCTCGTCGGGGGATGTGTGCGTCTGGTTCGGGTGAATCGTGTGCGGTGGGGGTGGGTTGCCGGCCGGCAACGGGAAGGCGTCGACCACCTGTGCGGTCGGCGCCTTCCTCGCGTCCGACCCGGGGCCTCCGCGGGCCGCTTTCATATTCGCGACCTCGTGTGAGGCCCGACCGCGAGGAAGGTTCCGACGGACGGTGAGGGGGCCGGGACGCAACGGGCCCACGCGCACGGCGGGTTCGACATGGCGCCGGACGCCGAACTCGACGGCCGCCCGGTCGATCACGTACTCCTCGGCTCGCTGGTGGGCGCGGCGGTGGACGGCTGCGTCTCGTGTCAGGACCCCGTTGGTGACGTTGTTGGTCGAGGCTGCGGTGTCCACGGCGTGGGTGGTCGAGATGGCGTGTGTGGCCGCGCGGCTCGCGTTCGGCGCGCTGCCGGCGTCGATGACCGACGACCACGCGCCGGGCCCCAGTCATCCGGCGTTTCGCCGGGCCGCCCGCGCCGGGCTCGACGGCGCGCACGAGGGGCTGCTCGCGGCGATCGTGGCGATGCCGCGCGAGGATCGACGGGCCGCGGCGGACACCGCGTTGGACACGCTGGTCGGCTTTCTCGGGTTGGCCGGCCCGCTGTGAACCCTCGGCCGCGCCGTCGTGAACCTCGCCCGCCGAGGGCGTCCGGTGTGGCTCGGCGCCGTGGCGCGGCGGGGTCGGTGCCGTCACGTCCCGAAGCGCGCGGCCCGATCACCGGAGGGGGGTGGCCGGCGTCGGGCCGCGCGGGCGCCGACCACGGGGAAGCCGACACACCCCCACCACTACCCCCGTCACACACGGCGATACTCCGAAAGCCTTGTGTGCGCGGCCGGTTCCGCCCCCTGCGGGCAACCCGCGTGCCGCCGGCGGCAGCCGGTCTCAATCGGCGCCCCGAACGGCGGGGCGAACGGCACCGATTCCAGGGCCCGGCGGCCCGGTGCGGCGCGGTCGCGCGTGCCGGTCCTCGCGGCGGCGGCACGGCCGGCGCGACACCGTGTCCCGCCCGGCCCGGATCGACGGCGCCGGGAAGAGGCACTTCGCGCGCTCACGATCCCGCGCAACGGGGCGGCTTTCAAAAATCCGACCCGAATGAGGCGATCTCGGCCCGGCCGGAGCGAAGGGGCGGGTCGGAGCGGGGCTCGGGGCCGGGTGCACGAAGGTGGCATGGAGGTGGCACGGCCCGGTGGTAGGGGCCGGCGTCCCGTCCATCCGGTCAACGGGCGACATGGCGCCCCCTTGTCCGCTACCCCGACCCCCGTCACCCCCACGCTCAAGGCCCCCGGCCTCGGCCGGGCATCCCGGGCGGCGTGGAACGGCGGCGGGGCGTCAGGGACTCAGGTCAGGCGCCATTTGACGACGGGCTTGCCGAAGCCGGGCAGGAATTCGACGGTGACGGGCTTTGCGTTCTGCGGGAGTTGGTAGACGAGGAAGGCTTCGAGGGACTGGCCCGGTGGAATCCGGACGGCGCTGGGGAACGTGCCGCCGGCCGCGATCGTCGCGGGGGCGGCCAGCTCCCACCCGCCTTGGTCGTCGACGATGTGCGAGCTGAAGACATCGGACGCATTGAGGGTCGTCGACCCGGTGTTGTCGATCTTCCACAGGAGGGCGACGTAGCGCTTCCCGGACGAGGCCCCGGCATAGGGGTTCGCGGCGGGCGCGGGATCCACCACCCGGCGGAGCGTCGCGCCGAACACACCGCCGGTCGAGCTGTCGACGGTGCCGGGCTCGCCGATGCCCACCACCGTCGCCGCACTCGCCGCACTCGCCGCGGCCGTCGGAGACGCGCCTGCACAACGCTTGCGCCACTCCCCCACGGGCATGTTGGGGTCACCACAGCTCATGCCCTCGACGGCGTTGGCGGCGGTGTTCTCCTTCGTCCCCGAGCTCGGTCGGCCCGAGCCGCCGGAACAGGCCACCAAGGCCACACTCAGAACAGCACCTATGACATACGTGAACGCGCGGGTGCGCATGATTCCCCCCGATCGGCCGACGTGCACATGATGCCAACCCGCCGACACCCCCGCACACCACGAGGGGGCGGCAGTTCCAGGGTCACCGTCGTCGATCCGCCGGGCGGCCTGTCCACGGGGAGGACACCGTCGAACGTGGCGAGGCGGCGCTGGAGGCCGCGCAGGCCGCGGGTGATGTCCGTGCCGCCGTGGCGCCCGCACGGCAGGACGGCCTCGGCCGCATGGGGCCCTTGCCGCCGCCCACCTCAACATCCCAGGGGGGCGGGGCAGTTCAAAGTCGATCACCAATCGAGCGCGAAAATGCGGCGGGGTCGGTGCCGGGGTCGCCGGTCACCGTGATGGTGAGGTGGCCATCGAGGACGCCGGGCCGGCGCCCGGGGCGATGCCGTGGTGCCGGGCGGCCTGGACCATCGCAACGGCCCTGGAAGACGGCGCCCCCGCGACCGGTGCGTGATCCCGACCCACGAGCGCACCGACAAGAACTTCGCCGCAGTATCGCTTTCTTCGCCTTCGACAGCGGTGCGTCTTTGACCAACAAACGTCGGTGCGTCGGCTATCGGACGTGTCGGTGTCGACGGCATGCCGTCGCTGCCTCCCGTGCCTCCGCCCAATCGTTCGTGGCCGCACTGCGCCGAGGGAGCCACTCCGGCCAATCCGGCCGGCTGCCAAGGCGTCCACGTCACCGGATACACCCGATGCCTCGCCCACCTCGGCCCCGCCGACCGGGCCACATACCTCGCGAGCCTGGCCCCCGGCTCCGACGTCGACCACCGCGGCACCACCCTCGACGGACCCCTGCTGACCGAACTCCTCGACGCACTCCGCGACCCGGCCACCATCCGCCCACGCGTCGGCACCGCCCGATTCGACGACGCGACGTTCCCCGACAACGCCGCGTTCGGCCATGTGACGTTCTCCGGCGAAGCCCGCTTCGACCGCGCGACGTTCTCCTACGACACCGAGTTCAGCGGCGCGACGTTCTCCGCCGGCGCCTGGTTCCACGGCGCAACGTTCTCCACCTACGCCTGGTTCAACGGCACGACGTTCTCCGCCCACGCCGACTTCCACGGCGCGACGTTCTCCTTCGAGACCTGGTTCGAGCGCGTGACGTTCTCCGCCGAGGCCCAATTCGGCGACGCAACGTTCCTCGGCGCCACCGTATTCAGCGAGGCGACGTTCTCCGCCGCGGTCCGATTCGACGGCGCCACATTCTCCGCTCGCGGCGCCTGGTTCATCGACGCGATGTTCTCCGCCGACACCATGTTCCACGAGGCAACGTTCGTCGGTTTCGCCAAGTTCGACCGTGCGACGTTCTCCGCCGGCCTGGCGTTCGGCTGGGTGATCGTGGGCTCTTTCGCCGGTTTCAAGGGCGCCAGGTTCGAGTCGGCGGTGGCGTTGGGGCCGCTGTGGTGTTGGGGAGTGTTGGACCTGTCGGGAGCGGTGTTCGCCGCGCCGATGGCGATCGAGGCCGCGACGGCGAGGATGCGGTGTGTGCGGACGCGGTGGGAGGCGACCGCGATGTTGCGCCTGTGGCACGCCACCCTCGACATGAACGGCGCGGTCCTCAACTCCCCTGGCGGTAGTCTCGGCCGCCGCCGAGACCGACCCCGTGCGGGTGGAGACAATCGGCGGTGTCGACGCCGCGCACCCGGTCCTGACCGACACCGACCTCACCGCCTGCCGCTTCCTCGGCGCGTTCCACCTCGACCGACTCCGGCTGGAGGGCGACACCCACTTCGCCCGCACACCACCCGGAACCGACCCGCTCCGGGTAATGCCCCTGCGCTGGACCGACCGCCTGGCACTGGCGGAGGAACACCACTGGCGCGCCCTCGCGTTGCCCGGCCGCCGCCCGCGAGAACGCGCCGGCTGGACACCCACCCCCACCCACCCCGCCGGCGCCCCGGCGGCCGGCGTCCCCGGCCCGGCCGCGCTCGCCGCGCTCTACCGCCAACTACGCAAAGCCTTCGAGGACGGCAAGGACGAACCCGGCGCCGCCGACTTCTACATGGGCGATATGGAGATGCGCCGCCTCGACAACCGCCCCGGCCGCCCCCGCGCCGAACGCGGACTCCTCACCGCCTACTGGGCCCTGTCCGGCTACGGCCTCCGCGCCTCCCGCGCCCTTGCCTGGCTCGGCCTCGCCATGACCGCCACCGTCCTCGCCATGATGCTCTGGGGACTGCCCACCAGCGACCCCAAACCCCTGACCACCGGCACCCAGGCCGCCCCCGGACAACCCGTACTGCTCACCACCGACAACCCCGCCCCCGTCCTCACCGGCCCACCCCACACCCGACTGACCACCGAACACGCCGAGAAAGCCACCCGAATCGTCCTCAACTCCGTCGTCTTCCGCTCCTCCGGCCACCCGCTACGAGCAGAACACCGAGACCTGCCAGGCCGCCGTCACCCTCGCCGCTCTGCTGATGTGCACATGACATTTGACGACAACTCCTAGCCGTCACCATTGTCGCCGGGATTGCCCGTATCCACCCATTCATCATGATACTGGCGGAAGATGTCGCGGATCGCGTGGCCGATGCGCAGGTAGTCGAGGTCGTTCAGGTTGGCGAGAGACACTCGGATCGACCACTGCGGGCCGTCGAATCCCCCGCCGTTGAGAAGAACCACCGAGGTCTGTTCGGCGAGTCGAAACAGCGGGTCGACCGGCTCGTAGTTGTTCTCCAGGAACTTCGCGAAGCCCGGGCCGTACACGCGGCCGGCCTCGGCCAGCAGGTCGAGTTCGACGTAGTAGCAGGCACGTTTGGGGTCGGCGGAGATTTTCATGCCACTGCCTTCGAGGAGCAGCCCGAGGCGCCGGTGCACGGTCTGCTTGAGGAGCTCCTTGTAGGTCTGTCCTTCGTCCAGCAGGCCGAACAGGGAGAACAGTGCCATCTGGGCCTGCTGCGGGCAGCCGAGCCCGGCGGTGTGGTTGAGCGCGACCTGACGGGAATCGGCGACGAGGCGGTCGATGAACCGCATGGAGTCGGGATCGAGGGAAAGTGTCTCGTATCGTCGGTGGAGGCGCTGTTTCTCGGCGTCGGGGAGGGTGGCGATTCGCGCGTCGATAACGTTGTCGTCGTGCAGTCCGATGACGCCGAGCCGCCAGCCGGTGGCGCCGAAGTGCTTGGAGTAGGAGTACACGAGCAGGGTGTTGCGTGGGAGGTCCGCGGCCAGGGTCCGGAAGTCGTCGACGAACGTCCCGTACACGTCGTCGGTGACGATGACCAGGTCGGGGTTCTGGTTCGCGACGATGTCCTTGATCTGCGCGGTGACACGGCTCGACAACGCCAACGAGGGCGGGTTGCTGGGGTTGACCAGGCACACCATCTTGATCGAGGGGTCGGCGAGCTTGGCGATCTCGGCTTCCGGATAGCGCCATTCGCGGACCCCGGCCTCGGTGAATAGGTCGGCTTCGATATCGACGACGTCGAAGCCGTACGTGTCCAGTTCCGGGATCTCGATGTATGGCGTGAAGACCGGCACCATCAAGGCGATGCGGTCGCCGCGGTGCAGGATGCCGTTCTTCGTCAACGAGTCGAAGATGTAGCACATGGCGGCGGTGCCACCCTCGGTCGCGAACAGGCTCATCCGACCCCCCTGGGGGACCGCGCCGTCGAAGATCTCGTGATGAAGAAAGGCGCGGACGGCCTGCTCGGTGTGGACCAGGATGCGGTCCGGCCCCGGGTAGTTGTCGCCGATCCAGGCGTCGACGAGTTCGTGCACCCACGGGTCGGGCGCGAAGCCGAGCGTTTCGATGCCGTACCGCACGCACTTGTGCAGCAGTTCGACCCCGGGGAGGCCCGGGTGAGCGGCGCGGAAGGTGTCGAAGCGCGCGGCGACGCCGTCGGGTGCGGGCATTCCGGCCAGGTCGTCCGAGCTCCATACGCGCCGGCTCTCCTCGACGGCGAAGTGGCCGAGCGCGAGGAACGCTTCGCGCGGCCCCGCGGCGTTCCAGTTCGGATTTCCCCGACCGGCGTTGAGCATGGCGAGGGCGGCGACGTGCTTTTGTCGGTCGGCCGGGGGCGCGGACGCGGCGTGGTGCTCGGCCAGTCGAATGAACTCGCTTTTGAGTTCGAACGGGCTCAGTTCGGAGAGCGCGCGCATCTTCTCACGGCTGTAGGTGGCTTTCGGCATGGTCGGAATCCTTCGGCTTGTCAGTGGGTCAGCAGGACGATGACCGAGCCCCAGATGGTCAGCAGTACGTTCCCGACGGCGTACGGCACCGTGTAGCCCAGGGTGGGGACTTGGCTCTTGGCGTTCTCGTTGAGCGCACCGATCGCCGCGGTGGTGGTCTGTCCGCCGGCGAGCACTCCCAGGAGGATGGGGAGTCGGATCCTCTGGACGAAGTGGCCGACGAGGAATCCGACGACGAGGGGCACGACGGTCGCGACGGCGCCGAACACCAGAAGGCCCCATCCGGCCTGTCGGAGGCCGCTGGTGAAGCTCGGCCCGGCGTTGATCCCGACCACGGCGACGAACATGCACAGCCCGAGGGTGTCCATGAACCACTGCGCGCCGGGCGGCACGTTCCCGTAGGTCGGGTACTTCCCGCGCAACCACCCGAAGACCAGGCCCATGATGAGCGCGCCGCCGGACGTGGACAGGCTGATCGGCACACCGCCCGCGTGCAGCGCCGGGATGCCGAGGCAGCCGCCGAGGAAGATGCCCAGCCCGATCCACACCATGTCGGTGACGTAGCTCGTCGGCACCGGCGTCCCCAGACGCCCGGCCGCGGGCCCGACGAGCCGTTTCGGTCCGGTCAGGACCACGGTGTCGCCGCGGTCGAGGGTGGTGCCGAGTTCGAAGGGGAACGCGGATCCGGCGCGGTACAGCTTCTCGATGTAGACGCCGGCCATGAACGGCTCCCTGCGCACGTCGGTGATGCTGCGTCCGATCTGCTCCTTGGCGGAGACGACGACGTGCAGGTTCTCGGTCGGATAGCTGAGCAGCGAGACGTCGTCGGCTTCGGGCCCGAGAGCGGCTTCGGGGTCGAACGCCACCAGGTCCTCGCGCAGCGCGCTGACCGCGAGCACGTCGCCGCGGCGCAGCGGTGTCTCGTCGACATGGTCGAGCAGGCGCCCGTCACGCCGCATCCGGGTGATGTAGATACGGCGGCCCGCGGCCTGCTGCGCGGCCTCGAATCCGGCCACGGTCAGGCCGTCGTATCCCGGCCGCGTGAGGGTGTAGGCGCGCAGGACCGTCTCGTAGTACCCCTCGCCGAGGTCCGGATCGTCGCTGGGAACGTGCCGTTCGCGGGCGAGCTTCGCGCTCTCGTCGGCGAGGTTCCGGCGCAGCAGCGCGGGATAGATGTTGGCGAGCAGGACCGCGCACAGGATGGTGCCGAGCGGGTAGGTGACGGCGTAGCCGACGGCGACCAGGTTGCCCTCGGACTGGCCTTTGGCGCCGCCGTTGCCGGGGAGTTGGGAGATGGCGTCCTGGGCGACGCCGATCACCGCGGACTGGGTCAGCGCGCCGCCCAGCAGGCCGGCGCTCAACCCCGGTCCGTAGTCGAGGAGTTCCGCGAACCCCCAGCACACCAGGAGACCGGTAACGCAGACGATGAGGGCGTTGACGACCTGCGGGAGGCCGTCCTTTTTCAGCCCGCGGAAGAACTGGGGGCCGACTTTGTAGCCCAGGGCAAACAGGAACATGATGAAGAACAGCGATTTCACCGTGCCGTTGATGCCGACTTCGATCAGCGCGCCGAGCAGCAGCCCGCCGATCAGGCAGCCGGTCACCGCGCCCACCGCGATGGTCTTGTATCGGATCTTGCCGAGCAGGAACCCGAAGGCCACGGTCAGGAAGACCAACAGTTCCGGGTAGGGCTTGAAGATCTCGTCCTTCAACCACCCCATGCGCACACCTCCTGTGGACGACTGCGCGGGTGGTACGCCGCCGTCACGTCCTGAGTCCGATGATCCCGACGAACACCGGCCCGGTGAGGGGCAGAAGGAAGTTCGAGAGGGTGTATGTGATCGTGTAGCCGAGCATGGGGACGGAACTGTTCGCGGTGTTGGTGATCGCGGTGATCGCCGGTGTCGAACACTGCTGGCCCGCGATGGCTCCGACGAGGATCGGCTTCTCGATCTTCAGGAACCTGCGCCCGATCCACAGGCCCAGGAACGCCGGTACGACCACCATGAGGATCCCGGAGAGCGGCAGAAGCAGCGGGTACTGCTTGAGCAGCGGCCCGGCATCGGGGCCGGCCGCCATGCCGGTGACCGCGATGAACATGGCGAGCCCGAGATCCTTCATGGTCTGGGCCGCCACCGGTGGATAGGCGCCGAACGTGGGTTGTGTCGCGCGGAACCAGCCGAAGACCAGACCGGAGATCAGGCAACCGCCGCCGGTGCCCAGCGTCAGGTTGGCACTGCCGATGTGGATGACCACCTCGCCGAGCAGCACGCCCAGGCAGATACCGAGCCCGATATAGATCCAGTCGGCGCTTTCCGTCCGGACTTTCGCGCCGAATTTCTTCTGGAACCGGTCGACCTTCGACGCCATGCCCACCACGGTGAGGGTGTCACCGTGGCGCAGCGCGGTCTCGCCGGTCGCCGGGAGGTCCTGACCGACGCGCTGGAGGGCGGTCAGGTACACGCCTTCGGTCTCGACCGGGTGGGCGTGGTTGACCGCGGCGACGGTCTGCCCCGACAGCTTGCGGTCGGTGAGGACGAACTCCCGTACGGTCATCGGGCTTTCCAGCCCAGGAACGCCCGTCGTCTCGGGACCGAGCGCGTCGCCGACGCGCATGACCGCCTCGCGACGGCCCACGACCAGTACCCGGTCGCCGGTGGCGAGCATCAGGTCGGGGGTCACGGACAACACCTTCCGCCCCCGCTTGACCCCTTCGATCGAGGCGCCCCGCTCGACGGCGTCCTCCAGAGCGGCGATGGTGCTGTCGTCGCCTTGCGCGACCTGATACGTGCGGCCCACCAGCGCCGGCATCGAGGCTTCCTGACCCTGTTCCAGACCGGCGTCGTCGCCGCGCATCTTCTGCCACAGCTCGCGGCTGGCATCGGCCAGGTTGATCTTCATGAGACGCGGAAACAGCTGGCTGGTCAGGATCACGATGGTGATCAACCCGAACAGATAGCAGACGGAGTAGGCGGTCGCGACGTGCGCCTGCAACTCCTTGGACTGGGCAGGGGTGATCCCGCTCAGATGGGCGATGGCCTCCTGCGCGGTGCCGACCGCGGCGGATTCGGTCGCCGCGCCGGCGAGGATCCCGGCCCCGGTGCCCACGTCCAGTCCGCCGATCGAGGTGATCGACACCGCGAGGACGACCACCAACACGGCTTCCATGATCGACAAGGCGCCGAACCGCAGACCCTTCGCGTTCAGATTGGCCACGAACCCGGGACCGGCGATGTAGCCGAGGGAGAAGATGAACAAGGCGAAGGCCACGTTCTTCACATCGGCGTTGACGCCGACGTCCTGGGCACCGATCAGCATCGACACGATCAGCGTGCCGCAGATCCCGCCGAGGGTGATGGGACCGATCCGCAGTTTCCCGACGAGGTGGCCCAGCGCGAGGCAGGCGAAGAGCGCCAGGACGGCGTTCTCCCGTAAGAGGTTGAGCACGTGGATCCTCCGTGACGACGCGCGGCTCACCCACGGGACGTGGTTGGTGATTTATCTGAATCATCACATTCCACGCGGAATTCCGAGATCACTGTCGGGCATGTCGAACGGGTGAAGCCGGCAGGGCCCGTCATCGAGTCCGTGCGGAGTTTGGGCCCCGAAGCCACCGCGCATGAGGCCGGCGCGCGGTGCGGGTGTTGCCGCGCGGGGCGCCCGGACACCGATTCCCGCGCCGGTGGCCGTGATCGCGACCGGGGCCGCGTATGCGGCCGGTCGGGCGCAGGCCCACAGCGCCTTCCGAGGCCCGGCGGCCGCAGTACGGCGTCAGCATCAACACGAGGCGTACGCAGCCCTGGTCACCGCAGCAAGGACGTACATCACCCGGACGGAGCGGGGAGTGCCTCGAGGAGACACACAATCGCGTCGGGATCGCGTTGTTCCCGACGACAGCAGAGAGCGGGAGGTCAACCAGGGTGCCGCCCGCGTCCGGGCAGGCGTTCCACTCGAACCGATCCGCGCCGCCGCCTCCGTGGTACTCCTCGAAGGCCCGGAGCACATCGCCGAACTCGCCACGGACGTCGTGGTGTGCGTCGAACTGGCGGCCTTCGGCGGGGGTGTGACGGCTCCGTCCGCCAACCGGTTCGGCCGGGTCAGTCCCACCACGGCGGACGACGTGCGTGCCGAGTTCGGGGAGGCCGTCGACTTCGTCCTGGACGGCGGTCCCTGCGAGGTCGGTGTCGAGTCCACCATCGTCGACGTCACGGGGGATGTCCCGAGCATCCTGCGGCCCGGCGGGGTGACGCGCGAGGACCTCGAAGCGGTGCTGGGGTTCCCGCTCGCGGTCCCGTCGACCAGCCCTATTCGAGTACCGGGCCGGCATCCGTCCCACTACGCGCCGCAGGCGCGCGTCGTCCTCGTCGAGCCCGAGAAGATCGTCGCCGAAGCGGAACCGGCCCGGGATCTGGGGCACCGGGTGGGCGTCTTCGTGCCACCTCCTTGACCGACGCCCCGGTGACGGCCACGCACCGAACCGCTCCGGCACCCGCGTCTTACGGTGGGTCTCGCCGTCGATGAGCACGGTCCCGCAGACGTGCCCGCGCCGCAGCGCGAAGTCGTCCACGCCGAGCACGCGAGGCGTCGCCGGCGGCGGATCGGGCAGCGCGGTGACCAGTCGCAGCAGCGTAGTGCGGTCCACCGGATGGCGCGGGTACCACCCGTGCACCCGTCGCGACCGCCATCCGCACAGCGCCGGCAGATCTCGGATTCCTTGCGAACACCGCGGCGATCCAGTCCGCTCCCGAAGTCTCCATGCCCAACACGTTCGCGACGCTCAGCACCCGAACCCAGACCACCTGACTGAGCTGATGGAGCGTCAGAGCGGTGACGGCGTAGGGCGCACGCGCCACGGCGCACGTTCAGGAGCCAAGCGCCGGAACAGCATCGGTAACACTCCGCGACCGCTCCACGGAAAGTGAGCCTGAACCCTCGTTTGGCTCCGGCTTTCGGTCTGATCCGGCCCCGGTCTACTGGTCGACGGTAAAGATCGCTGCTTGGCCGTTGGCCGCGGCTGTCCGGTAGAAGTCTTTGAGACCGGGCAGGAAAGCCAGGGTGTAGGTGATGTCGTTCTCGTCGCCGGTGCCCTGGTAGTCGTCGAACGTCAGTGTGGCGAACCGCTCTCGCAGCCAGGGTTCATCGAGGCCTGCGAGGGCGGCGGCGATTTCGCGGACCTGATCCGGATCGACGTAGGACACGATGTAGTCGTCTCCGTCATGCAGCAGCCGCCCGCCGAGGATGGCGTGGGAGAGCGGGTAGTCGCCGTTGCCGAAGGCAAGGTCACCGTCGGTGAGGCAGCGGTGCAGCGCGTCCCAGGACTTGTCCAGGTCGACGTGCTGTTCCCTGTCCCAGGTTCCCTCCTCGATCTCCTCGATCAGGTCCATCACCTCGCCGTCGTTCCCGGCTGCCAGCAGGCGCTGTGCGTCTTTGGCGTCCAGTGCGAAGATCACCGCGCGGCCTGCCATTGGGGTCTCCCGTTCTGCGAATATCCGGTCGGGGCGATCCAAGCACATGGATCCGACGGTGCCGGCTATCGAGCGGTGTTCTGCTGCCGGGCTTTGGTCTGGGCGAGGCGGTAGGACTCGGTGCCGGTCTCGATGATGGTGCCGTTGAACGTGAGCCGGTCGACGATGGCCGCGCAGAGGAGGGGCGATGGCCACGCTGTTCTTCTCCTCGCGCTCGGTCAGGACCTGGAAGAGCATCTCGGCGCCGCGGCGGTCGAGTTCGAGGTAGCCGAGTTCGTCGTACCCGTCGCACCTGCTACTCCCCGCGCTCGAACAGCCCTCGCGCACCCCGAGGTGAATCCACCCCACTGGCAGAGGGGATCCCGGCGTGCGGAAGGCCCTGCGCGGATGTCCGTGCGAGGCCTTCCGACTCACCAACGTTCGCGCCCAACGATTCGAGCGCTCGGTCACCGTCGCTGTCACTCGAAACTACGGATGTCGAACGCGACGAGCGGGAAACCCCGGCGCGAGAGGACGTCGACGACGGTGTTGCCTTGGCGGGTTCGGCTCGTCCGACCCCGTCCGGCGGAGCCGACCGTGTCCGGGCCCGCGCCGACCGATGCGCGGCTCGAGCTGCGAATCGGTCCGGTGGCGTCGGGATCGTGGGATCGGGTCAGGCGCGCACGCGGGGTGTCGGGGTGGCCCCGGCTCGGGTGATGGGGTCGAGGGACATGTGTGCGTCCAGGAGGGTTTCGAGTTCGGGGTCGGGCCAGGGGCGGGTGTCGGCCAGGTGGGGCGCCGGTGGCCGGTGGCGATGTCCTCGTTCAGGTCGGCGACGGTGACGTCGGTCCCGATGTCTCGGGTGCCGGCGGGCGAGGCTCCGGTCCAGGCCCAGCGGATCGCCGCGGCCAGGCTGTACCGCTCCGCGGCGTCGGTGAGTTCGAAGTGGGTCTCGGGCGGGGTGTCGAGGATCAGTCGGGCAGTCTCGGGGGCGGTGGGCTGGTGCATGCCGCCGCGGTAGGGCACGGTCGGCGCCAAGTCGGCGTGTTGGGCGAGGTCGTGGTCGATGAACGCGATGGTCTTCTCGTCGTCGGCGATGAGGATGTTCGTGGGTTGGATGTCGCCGTGGTGCCGGCCGGCGGCGTGGAGGGCGTCGAACGCGCGGCGGGTGATGGCGCACAGGCGCGGTCAGGCACCACATCCACAGGGTGGTTCCGGCACGCCACGGGAGCGCGGTCCACACTCCGTCGCCGACGCGTCCGCGGGCGCCGGTCGCCGGGTGGAGGGCCCTGGGCGTGGAGGAGGTCGACGGCGCGGGCCTCGTGCAGGAGGTTGCCGACGGGGACGGGGTCGGTGGCGGCTTTGATCTTCCAGTCGCCGACGCGCCAGGCGAGGGTGTGGTGTTCGGTCAGCGGCTGGGGGGGTGTCGGTGAGGTCGAGGGTTGCGATCGCGGCGGCGAGCAGCGGGTTCATGTCCCCATCCTGGCGTGCGGGGGCGGGGTGTCGGTGTCGTTTCGCCCGGCGCGGCCGTGGATCAGCAGGTCGGCGATCGCCTGTGCGATCGGCTGGTCGGCGAGGGCCTGGACGAACCCGAACTCGCCGTTCGGATTGGTCTCCAGGTACGACCAGCCCGCGGCGTTGACGACGAAGTCGAGTGCGGCGTAGACGAGTTCCAGGTCGCGTACGTGCGCCACACAGGCGCGGGCGATGGCGGCGGGCACGGTCAGCGGCGTGTAGTGGCAGCTTCCGTCGCGGACGGTGCGCCAGTCGAGGGCACGGTCGTCGGTGGTGATCCGGGCGCCGAACACGGCGTCGTCGACCACGGTCACCTGGGCGTCGAAGACACGGTCCTCGATCAGGGCCTGGAGGTAGTGGACGGTGCCGGCGACGCGGTCCAGGTCGTCGCCCGAGCCCACGCGGGTCGTCGGCACGAGGGGGATGTCTCGCTGGGTCAGCGCCTTGACCACGGTGCGGTCGTGGTGGTCGCGGATGAACGCGCGGGCGCCGGCGGGGGCGCTGGTGAACAGGGTGTCGGGCACGGCGAGACCCCTGTGGTGGGCGGACGCGAGCTGCGCGGGTTTGAGCGCGGCCGCGGCGACGGCGAGCGGGTCGTTGCACCACACCTTCAGGGGACCCGCCTTCGGGAGCCCGAGGAGCGCGGTGGTGTTGTCGTGGGCGCGCCACCGGTCGACGCAGGCGTCGAGTGTGTCGGGCCGGGTGGGCTTGCGCCAGTACACCGCGCACGCGCGGTCCAGGGGCGCCACGCGGTCGCCGTGGCGCACGGCGCCGTGCCAACGGCCGGCGTGGAACCGCCCGTCGATTTCGATGGCGTCGCGCATGCGGCCCGGGTCCGGGCGCACGATGGTGGCGCGGCCGCCGAGTCGGTCCACCACCAGGTCGGCGGTGAGATCGTGCTCGGCGGCCACGATCACGACCGAGGGCCGGTCGTCAGTCATCCGTCTTGATGCCCTTCGGCTCCTGGGCGCCGGCGTAGTCGGCCACCAGCGACGGGTCGACGGCGTGGATCAGCAAAACCCCGTCCGCGGTCACGTTCACGGCGAGGTCGGGGTCGAAGTGGTGCTCCGGGAGCGGCCGTACCGCGTCGGCGGGGGCGGTGAGCGCACGGTCGAGGATCAACGGTCGCGTCATGTAAAGGTTCTTCTTCGTCCGTTCGTGTGGGCGTCGGGCCCGCCGCGTCGGTGTCGTGGTGGCCCCGAACCCCACGGTCCACCCGCGCGCGGCGGACCGGGGAGGTCAAACCGACGGACCGTTCACGGACATCGCGCGGACATTCCTTCGCGCTGCAACGAAGGCGGTGACGGCCGGTCGGGTGTGGTCCTACCGTGGAGGTCGGGTTCGTCGCAGCCGCAGGGGAGCGCCCATGGGCAGCACCACCGCGACCACACGAGGCACCGAACGGGTCGCGAACACAAGCCTGCGCCGCGAGGCCGGTGCGCGCGGGTGGTCCTCGGCCCGGGAGTTCGCCGCAGGTTTGGACGCGGAGGCACAGCGCCTGGAGTTGGGTGTCGTGTTCGACGAGCGCACCGTGCGGCGCTGGCTGTCGGGGCATAGTCGGTGGCCCCAATGTGCGCACCGCCTGGCGCTGGAACGGATCTTCGGACTCCCCTGCGTCGTCCTCGGGTTCGTCTCGCCCATGGGCGCCGACACGACGGTGATCGCGGGGCCCGCGAGGGTCTTCGGCGGGCGGGACGGCGCGGATATCGTGGCGGTGTCGCCGGCGGCGGGAGGCTCGGACGTGGAACGGCGGGAGTTCCTTGTCTCGACGGGCGCGGTGCTGGGTCTGCTGTCCCTGTCGGACACGTCCGCCGCGTCGGCGGTGCCGCTCGCGCACACCGGGACGATCAGGGTCGGCGCGGGCGATGTCGCCCGCGTCCGCGCCATGACCACGGCGCTGGGCGACGCGGCGGCCGAACTCGGCGGCGGCGTCGCGCGCACCGCGGCCGTCCGGTACCTGACCGACGAGGCGTCACCGCTGCTGGACGGAACCTACACCGACACCACCGGCCGCGAACTCCACTCCGCCGTCGGGGAACTCGCGCACCTGATCGCCTGGATGGCCCAGGACGAGGGCGCCCCCGGCCTCGCGCAACGGTACTTCGCGCAGGCCCACCGGCTCGGCGACCTCGGCGCGGATCGCGAACTCGCCTCGACCGCGCTGCGCGGCATGGCGGTACAGGCGATCGACGCCGGCCGGCGCGCCACCGCCACCCGATGCCTGCTCTCCTCGCAGACCCACATCGAACGCGCCCTCGCCCACACCTCGGGAACGTCCTGGGCGAGCCACTACAGCATCGGCCGGTGGGCCCACGAGAGCGGAATGGTCCTCGCCCGTCTCGGCGAACTCGACGAAGCGCGGGCCCATCTGCGGCACGCCCTCGACGTCCACGGCCTCGACCGCAGGCGCAGCCGCGTGATCGTCCTGGCCGACCTCGGCGAGATCCACCTGCGCGCCGACGGCATCCCCGGCGCCGACGAACTCGAACACCGCGCCCACCTCGCCTGGGCATCGGACGTCTAGCCCGCTCCGCGCCCCCCCGCGCCCCGCTGGGGGACGGCGTGAATGGAGGGGCGGCCGGGGTGAGGTTCGTGTGGGTTCGGGGCTGTTCCGTGTCGTTTGGTTCGGGCGAATCGGCCGCGTTCAGGGGCGGGTTGCCGGCAGGGTGGGGTGGGGTGTCCCTCGTGGGGTCCTCACATTCGTCTCGTGGCGTGGTGTGCGGGCTGTGCCCCGCGACACGGGCACCGAACGGCCCCGACCACGCGTACGCGGTCGGGGCCGCGAACGTTGCCCGCGTGGGGGTCGCCGTCGCGGCGGCCGTGCGTTGCGTCGAGGGTGGACGAGCCGGCACACGAACCGGATGCCGGTGACGATGACGTGGTGGTTGAGGCGGGTTCGGGGAAGCGGTCGTCGCCTCGACGGGGTCGGTGGGTGTCGCGGGGCGGTCGGTGTCACGGGCGGGTCACCGTCGGCGCAAGCGGGCTCCGCGGTGGGGGTGGTGGTCGGACGATGGGGGGATGACGGCCAAGACGTGGGCGTGGGTGGGCGGTGTGGTGGCGGGTGCGGCGCTGGTGGGATTGGCGGTGTACCTCGTGGTGGTCGGGTTGGACGAGGCGGACAAGTGGGCGAGCGTGCTCGGGTTGTTCGTGGCGTTGGTCGGGTTGGTGGTGTCGGTGGTCGGGGTATGGCGCGAACGCACCGCGTCGGGTGGGCAGTCGGTGACCGACGGCGTGATCGCCGGCGGCGTCGCGCAGGTGTCCGACACCGGCGGCAACGTGCGGATCACCCGCCGCGGCACCGGACCGGTCGTCCCGCCCTCGGCCACGCCGGGTGCACCGCCATCCGCGGGTGATACCGCGCCGGCGGACGGGCAGCGGGTGCACGGCGGCACGGTCTCCGGCCCGGTCGACCAGGTACAAGGCACCGACGGGGACGTCGACATCGAGGAGGTCCCGTGACCGGCCCGGGGCGCCGGTTCGGCTGGTGGCCTCGCCGTGCCACCCCGCCTGTTCCCGAGCCCGGGGGGCGTGCGGCCGTGGCGGGCACCCCGACGTGGACCGCGGGGAAGCGGCCGGGGCAGTGGGTGGCCGGATCGGTGGTCTACGGGCCGGTGAACATGGTGTCCGGCGTCACCGGGGACGTGCACATCACCACACACACGAGCGCGGAGCGGGCGCTGTACCGGATCGACGCCTTCCCCGCCGAGCGCGCGGCGCCGACGGTTGAGCAGGCACGCGCACAACCCGCCCGATTGCTGCAGGCGCGGTACGCCCTCGTCGACTTCACCGGTCGACACGGAGAATTGGCACGGCTTGCCGCGTGGCGCGACGGCCCCGCTCCGGTGGTGTCGGTGCTGCTGGTGCACGGCCCGGGCGGACAGGGCAAGACGCGGCTCGCCGCGCGTTTCGCCGTCGACACCCGTACGTGCGGCGGGGGTTGGGAGGTGTTGCAGGCCCGACATGCCTCCGACCCCGCGCCTGCGGACGTCTCTGGGGGCGCCTCGTCGGGGGCCGACCCCGGGGGGGGCGGGGGCGGCGCCGGGGGCGGGGACCGATTCGGGCCCGGGCCCGAAGCGGTCGGCGAAAGGGAGTCGGCGGCGGGGGTGTTGCTGGTGGTCGACTACGCGGAGCGGTGGCCGGTGGCCGACCTGCTCGCGTTGCTCGCCCACGCGGCCGTGCAGGGGTGTCCGGTGCGGGTGCTGCTGGTGGCGCGTCCGGCCGGACTGTGGTGGCAGACCCTGGCGCATCGCCTGGATCGCCTCGACGTGGACACCGGTGTCCTGCCGCTGCCCGCGCTCACCGACGATCCGGGCACCGGCCCCGACGTCCTGTTCACCGCCGCCCGGGACCGCTTCGCCGCCGCTCTGGACGTCCCCGATCCGCACAGGATCGCCGCACCCGCCTCGTTGGACGATCCTCGGCGGTTCGGGCAGGTGCTGGCCGTGCACATGGCCGCGGTGGCGGCCGTCGACGCCCACCGCACCGGCACCGCGGCGGACTTGGACGCGCCGGGGCGGATCTCGGGCTACCTCCTGGACCGCGAACGCGACCACTGGCGGGCGTTGCACGAGAACCGGCGGGTGAGCGTCCCCGCCGAGACCCTCGCCCGCACCACCTACACCGCGGCCCTGACCGGTGTGGTCTCCCACGACGTCGGGCGCGCCGCGCTCGTCGCGATCGGCGCCTGCACCGGTGACACCACTGACCGAGCCCTGACCGACCACGCCGTCCCGTATCCACCCGCCGACCCGCACGCGGGCACCGTCCTGGAACCGCTGTACCCGGACCGTCTCGCCGAGGACTTCATCGCCCTGTCCACCCCCGGCCACCATCTGCCCCACGCCACCCCCGACCCGTGGAGCACCACCGCACCCGCACGCCTCCTCCACGACGTGCCCGACGGGCACACCGGCACCACCACGAACACCACTGATTGGGTTGCCGGTCGGGCCCGATCCGCCCTCACCGTGCTGATCGCGGCCGCCGCCCGCTGGCCCCACCTCGTCCCCACCCAACTCGTGCCCCTGCTCACCAGCCGTCCCACCCTCGCCCTCCACGCCGGCGGCGCCGCCCTCGCCGCACTCGCCGCCTTCGACACTCTGCCCGTGGACGTCCTGGAGGCGATCGACGCCCACCTGCCCGAGGGCCGGCACACCGACCTCGACCCCGGCATCGCCGCTCTCACCGCACGCCTGACCCCCCACCGCCTCACCACCACCGACCCCGCCCACCACGCCCACCTCCATTCCACCCTCGCCAACCGCTACGCGAACGCCGGACTCCACCGACAAGCCCTCACCGCCGACCGACACGCACACGACATCCTGCGCCGCCTGGCCGAGGCCGATCCCGCCGCATACGAACCGGACCTCGCCACCGCGTTGAACAACCTGTCGATCCGACTCGGGAACGTGGGCCGGCGCGACGAGGGCCTGGCCGCGAACGAGGAAGCCGTCACCATCCGACGCCGCCTGGCCGCAGCCAACCCCGCCGCCCACGAACCCGACCTCGCCACCTCGCTGAACAACCTGTCGGTCGATTACGGTGCGGTGGGTCGGCGGGCCGAGGGTCTGGCCGCGATCGAGGAAGCCGTCACCATCCGACGCCGTCTGGCCGCGGCCAACCCCGCCGCGTACGAACCGAACCTCGCCGACTCGCTGAACAACCTGTCGGGCCGACTCGGGGAGGCGGGGCGCCGGGCCGAGGGCCTGGCCGCGATCGAGGAAGCTCTTGGGGTCTATCGTCGCCTGGCCGCGGCGAACCCCGCCGCCCACGAGCCGGACCTCGCCACCGCGTTGAACAACCTGTCGATCCGACTCGGGAACGTGGGCCGGCGGGACGAGGGTCTGGCCGCGATCGAGGAAGCCGTCGGCATCCGGCGACGCCTGGCCGCGGTCAACCGCGCCGCGTACGAACCGAACCTCGCCGACTCGCTGAACAACCTGGCAGTCGATTACGGGAACGTGGGCCGGTGGGACGAGGGTCTGGCCGCGATCGAGGAAGCCGTCGAGATCTACCGCCGCCTGGCCGCGGCCAACCCCGCCGCGTACGAACCCGACCTCGCCGGCTCGTTGAACAACCTGTCGATCCAGCTCGGTGCGGTGGGCCGGCGGGACGAGGGCCTGGCCGCGATCGAGGAAGCCGTCACCATCCGACGCCGCCTGGCCACAGCCAACCCCGCCGCCCACGAACCCGACCTCGCCGACTCGCTGAACAACCTGGCGATCGATTACGGGGACGTGGGTCGACAGGACGAGGGCCTCGCCGCGATCGAGAAAGCCGCCCGGATCCTCCGTCGCCTGGCCTCAAAGACACCCGAGGTGTTCGCCGAGCGCCTGCGGACCGCACAGGCGACTCGAGCGGACCTGCTCGACGGGCTCGGTCGTTCCGAGGAAGCCCGGGACATCCGCCGACGGCTCGGCAACGAACCCCCAGCGACTGACAACGTCCGCCTCCGGTAGAGATGCGGCGGTGCCGACCGCCCCTGCAGCGGGCGCAGCGCGGCGTTGGACGCGTTGGTGGAGGGTGAGGCGTTGCATCCGCCGCATTGGCGGCCGAGTACTTGGCCGGCCTCGGCGACGGGGCGCCGGACAGTGCGGGCCCGGACGTCGTGCACCGCGGGACGGGGATCGGGCGGTGGGCGCGCAGCAGCGGTCCGGGTGGGACGGGTTGAACGCGGCGCAGCGCGAGCAGCTGCTCGTGCCGGGCTGACCCCGCCGCCCGGGATGGCCGACACCGCCGGCTCGGCCGAGGCCGGGGCGGCGCCGGCCGTGCCGGACGGGCCTCGGCCCAAGCGCACCCGCGAGCAGGCGTGGACGATCGCGGCGGGTGCGGCGGCGTACCGGGCCCGGGTGGGGCACCTGGGAGCGAGACGCTCCGAGCCGCGTTGGAAGCATTGGCGTCAACCGCCGAGGAGTGGCTGTCCACGCAGGTCACGGCGGACTGGGCGGATCGATACGGGCGTCCGATCCGCTACGACCGCCTGCCCAAGGGCGAGGAGGCCCTGGCCCGACGGGTCGAGCAGATCGGTGAGGACGGCATGACGACCCTTCGCGCGATTCACGCGGACGACGCTCTGTCCGGACTGCGTCGCCTCGAGGCCTTGCAGGTGTTGCGTCGGGTCTGGGTTCAGCAGTACTGGTACGACCACGACGGCCGACTGCGGTGGCGTGGGCCGAAGGACACCAAGGACCGGCAGAGTCGGCGCGACATGTCCCGCAGGAACACCGGGAAACCGGGGGTCGACGGGCGGCCCGACCCGGCGACCGCGCGAGTGCCCTGGTCGGGGATGGAGATCGTCACCCCGCACGACCCCAAGGCGCGGTTCCCACGCCAACAGGGCAAGGCGGCGTGAGTCGGCTACCGGGTCCACCAGACCGAGACCTGCGACACGGGCGGCCCGAACGTGATCGTGCACGTGCTCACCACACCGGCCCCCGAACAGGACGTCGACGCGGTGGAACGCATCCATGCCGGGCTCGCGGCCCGGCGCTTCCTGCCCGCGGAACACCTGGTCGACAGCGGCTATGTCACCCCGGCGACCATTCATCGCGCCGCCATCGAACATGGTGTCGCCCTGGTCGGACCCGTCCGCGCAGATCCGGGCGCGGCCGCGCATCCCGGCTTCGCCAAGGAGGACTTCGCGATCGACCGGGAACGGCAGACCCACACCTGCCCACGCGGCAACGTCAGCCCACCGTGGAAACCCACCCGCGGCGGCCGGCAACCGCGCATCTCCGTACTCTCCCCACGCACCACCTGCCGCGCCTGCGAGGACCGTTTCAAATGCACCGGCAACACCGGCGGTCGAGGCCGGCAGATCCTGCTCATGCCTCGACCGCTCCAGGAGATCCAGAACCGGGTCCGCCGCGAACAGGAGACCGACGACTGGAAGCGTCGCACGGCGATGCGCGTCGGCTGCGAGGCCACCGTCTCCGAGACCGTGCGCGCCCACGGCCTGCGCAACTGCCGCTACCGCGGTCGGGCGAAGACCCACGTGCAACACGTCCTCGTCGCCGCCGGAACCAATGTTGCCCGTCTCAGCGAATGCATACCGCCCGGCACGGTCCCAGCCCGAACTCCCAAGCCTTTCAGCCGATTTCGAAGATCCTCATCACCCTTGACGTGGAGGCGTTCGGCCGTGAGCTGCCCCATGACGCGGGGGCCTGACCGGCGGAGAACTCGTTCATGACGACCTCGGTGGCCGCCAGGAGTTGCCCGGTGACGTCGACCCGGCCGGTGGTCGTGGCGGTGACGTCGCAGGTCCGCCGTGGTCGCATCGAGGTTGCGGGCGTGGGCCGAGCCGGCGGTCGGCTCGGACGCCTGGACCCCGGCCGACCACAGCTCGTGGTTCACTCAGGCGTTGTCGGCGACCGGTCCGTTCACGTCGGCGTCGCCGGCCGTGACGTCCCCGCGCCCGCGCCCCCGGGGTTCTCGACGTGCACGCCGGCGTCGGTGAAGCCGAAGCGACCCCCGGCGGTGGTGCCCTGGATCCGTGGCGTGTGTATCGCGGTGTCGGCGGTGAGGGTCTCGAACTCGGAATCGCGCACGTGGACGGTGGCGGCGTCCGCGCTGGGGCGCCGGCGGTAACTGCCCGGGGCCACGGTCTGGGTGGGCTCCTCGCGCCCGTCCGGGAGGACGAGCGGGGAGTCGAGGTCGTCGGGTCCGTCCCACGACAGAACCACGTCGGCGCCGGTGTCCACCAGGGTCTTCTCCGGTCGCAGGTACGTCGGGACCCGCGCGGCTCGCTTCCGCACCGGCAGGGTGGCGTAGCGGACGGCCTTCCGCATGCGGTTCACGCCGTCGGCGGCCTGGGCGAACTCGCGCGCCTGCCACAGGAGCAGGCCCTCTCCGACGGCGACGGAGTGTGTCGTCCGGAAGACGCGCTCGGTCGGCTCCCACACGAACGTCGGCCTCTCCCCCGCGTCGGACGAGCCCGGCGTGATCGTCGGCCGGTGAGCGCCGGGCACGGGCTCGGTGTGTTCATTCCAGGGGCGTCACCGCACGGTCGAACCACGCGGGCGCCGTACGCGTCGGGCCGCCGAGCCGTCTGGGGTGCGCGGGGTTCGCCTTCGGGTGGTCCCATGTCCCGTCCGAGTCCTCGACCTCCCTGGCGTCGCCTCGCGAGGATCACCATCGATTCGGCACGAGCCCCCGCCCGTTCCCATCATTGATCCGGTCGACCTTCTGCGATTTTCGGTCGCCGCCGATGGTGGACCGCTCGGACAGGCACCGGTCGGGGTGGGATGGGGTCGGCATGCCGATCGAAGCCCGTGCGCTACGTGCGGAACCGGCGGGACGGGACGGGCCCGACGGACGGCGGGCCGCGAGCGGCTCCTCGGGTCCGCTGCGTACCGGCCGACGCCGAGTAAAGCGTGCCCCCGGTTGGGGGGCGCGTGCCCGGACCCCGTTGTGACCCTTCGAGACAGGAGCAGGAAACCGACATGCCCGTGTACCTCGCCGCCACCTTGGACCTCGACGACGCCGACGTCGAGGTCTACGGCGCGTTCAACAGGTCCATCCGGGACCATGTCGCCGCCCCCCACGGCGACCGGGTCGACACGTCCGCCAACTCCGACGGGAGCGGCGTGGTCACGATGTACCGGCTGCGGCGGGCCCACGCCCGCGACCAGGCCGACAGCGTGTTCCGGGTCCGCCTCGTCGGGAGCGCCTCGTACGACGCCGAATCGAGGTTCTCCGTCGACTTCTACATCCAGGACACCGATGTATACGGGTGGGGCTTCACCCTGACCGGGCAGACCGCCTTCCACCATCTGTCGAACCTGCCCGACGGAGTGCGGGCGATGGCCGTCGACGAAGGCTTCACCCTCCACGACACGGGGATCCGTGAAAGCTATCGTTCCGACGGTCTGACCCGGGGCTGGTTGAACTGGGGCACTTTGCGCGACACGCTCGCGCGGCTCCAGACCGGGCCGGACCTGCGGGCCAACCAGCAGCCCGCGTTGAGCTTCCTGGTCGAGATGGTCTGCGAGGCCACACGGTTCCGCAGGATCGCGGCAATCCTGGGGCGGGGAAGGTGGGGAGTCACCGGGGGCACCATCACCCGGGACCAACGGGACCGGATCACCCAGTTGGAGACCAGCTGGGACTCGATCACGGGCCTGTTCACCGACTACCTCACCGCCCCGGGACGACCCGTGCAGGAGACCACCCTGTCCCGTGCCTACGGCAGCCTCCCCGCGGTCGCGGCGGCGCTGACGATCCTGCACGTGCGGCCCGGCCGCGGGGGCGCCGGCTCCACCTCCACCTCCGCGACCGGGGCCGCGCAGGCGAGGGCGTACGCGAGCGTGGCGTCCCCGCGGCTTCGTCTCTACCCGGTGCTGGACGCCGCCGGGAACCAACCCGACGCGAACAAGGCGTGGTTGTTCCGCCCGGGCACCTGCCTGACCTACGACCTCGTCCACAACACCGTCACCACGGGCGATCCCCGCCCCATCGCGTCGGTGTGGCCCGGCCTGAAGGACACCGACTTTCCCTCGCGCATCGACGCCGTCGTGTCCGTCCCCGGCAGCACCACCGACGTGTGGCTGTTCAGCGGACACCAGTACGTGCGCTACAACACCTCCACCCACCGCACCGGCGGCGTCCGCGAGATCGCCGACGGCTGGCCCGCCCTGGGCAACACCTCGTTCGTCGACTACGTCGACGCCGTCGTCCAGGACCCCGGCGACCGCACCGGCGGCCTGTTCTTCTTCCGCGACTCCGAGGTCCTCTACTACCACCTCGCGACCAACACCATCGACGGCCCCTGGCCCATCGGCCAACACCTGTACCACCTCGCGGACACCCCCTTCGCCCTCGGCGTCAGCGCCGCGCTGAACATCCCCGGCAGCACCGAGGATCTGTGGCTCTTCCAGGGCGAGGACTACCTCCGCTACAACATCCAGAGCCACACCGTCTTCGCCGGCCCCCGGCGCATCCACGCCGGCTGGGCCACCCTGCGGTACAAGACGTTCGTCGACGGCGTAAGCGCCCTCCTGCCCCGCCCCAACCCCGGCGCCGGACCGTGGACGCAGGTGTGGATGTTCCACGACGAGGTCTGCCTCCGGTTCGACGTCGACGACAACATCGTCGTCCAGCACGCCGACACGGCCGCCGCGATGTTCCTCGGCCTGGACGTCCACGGATTCGCCGACCGCGTCGACGCCACCCTCACCGTCCCCAAGAGGGACAACACGCCCCACCAGGCGTGGTTTTTCCACGGCGACCACTACCTGCGCTACGACCTCGACAACCACAACGTCGACGTCGCGCCCACCCCCATCGCCGACGCCTGGACGGCAACGAAGGGCACCGCCTTCGCCGGCGGAATCGACACCGCCCTCGACGTGCCCGGCACCGGCGACACGTGGTTCTTCGCCGGCGACCAGTACATCCGCTTCGGCGAATGGGGAGAGGTACGGGTTCCCCCCACCCCCATCGCCGACGGATGGAAGGGCCTGCGCGACACCCCGTTCAGCCGCCGCATCGACGCCGCGTACCACGCCCTCCACATCGCCAACGAGGTCTGGATGTTCCACGCCGACCTCTGCCTCCGCTACAACCTCACCCAGGACAGGATCGACATCGGGCCCAAACCCATCATCGACACCTGGAACCTCGGCTTCCCCGCCCCCTGATCGGTCGACGGCGACGCCGTGGACGCCGGCGAGGTGGGAACGAATGTCGCGCACGCTCGTCCCGCGACCACCAGGCCGGGCGATCCGCCGAACAGTTCCGCCCGGCATACCGGCGCGGGGTACCGAGGCTCCTGTGGCGAGTCCCCGTCACCGCCGGCATCGTCGAGGTCGGCCGACCCCCCCGGGGGTAACGTCCCCGGGGGTCGGCGCGCGGCCCGCTCGTCGCGCCGGCGGCCGTCGGTCACGGCGGGTGGTAGGAGTTCGCGACCATCCCGACGCAGACCGTCATCGCGATCAGACCGGCGGTCCGCGCGAGCACCGCGCCGTAACGCGCGGCCCCGCCGTCCTCGTCGTCGTGCACCCCGTCCTGTCGGTGATGGGCGGCATCGTGTCGCCTGCACGAGGGTCGGGCACATCCGATCGGGGACTGAACAAGGCGGTTGACCGTGCGGACGGGCTCATACGTGACCTGGGGGACCCGGAGCGCCGTGACGCGGCCGCGGACGCGCTGGTCGCCCTGGGCGGCGACGTGGTGCCGGCGCTCCTGCGAGAGCTCAATCGCGTCGGAGCGGGGGTGGGAAGGCGGCGTGCGGGATGTGCAATCGGTGTGCGTGTTGTGCACACGGCGTCGACGCTGGGTGATTCGCCGGCTACGGTGGGGGCGGACATCGTCTGCGCGCCGCGCGCCCAAGGGGGTCGTGATGGTCGAGCTCCGTCCGCCGTGGGATACGCCGCGGGTGCGGGTCCTGGCCGCGCGTGGTGATGTCGGGGGCCTGGTGCGTCCGGGGCGATTGGCGCGGAACTGGCGGCAGCGCGACCTGGGTTCGATCCTCGGCTACTCCGCCTCGACCGTCTCGCGCCTGGAGTCGGGCGCGCGTTCGGGTCGGGACGTGGCTGTGCTGCGCAGGCCGGCCGCCGCGGTGGACATGCCCGTCGAGGTGCTGGGTTCGAGTATGCCTGTGTCGTCGTCCCGGGCGAGGCGGCGGTGTGTGGTGAGCGGATCGTCGTGTCCGTGAGCAACTTCGGCTCGCTTGCCATGGTGGCGGCGGAGAACCCCGGCGCGTATCTGGGGACGGACGACGCGCGCGCGAGGAAGGCGCGCTGGACGTCGGGGACCTCTCCACCGTGGAACGCGCCCTGAGCGACATCGGGTATGTGGTGGTGTCGGAAAAACTGTTTCACACCCGCCACGACGGACCCGCGCCGTTGCGGACGGACGAGCGGTGGCCGGCCACCTGGTGGGATCGCTACTTCGGTCATCCATGGACCCGAAAGTTCCGGGCCGTGGTACGGCGACACCGCAGGCCGACCCACCCCCTCCGGGAGGGGCTCGCCGAACACCGCCCACCGAAACCGCAGGGCCGAGCGTCGGATCCATCGGGCTGTCGGCCTCCCTGGGTCTCGGAGTCCGTCGGGCTGCGGTGTTCGCCGGGCGCCCACCGTCTTCTCGCGCCAGCGGCCCCGACACACGCGCCGACATCGCCGAGGGCAGGGCCGCCCGGGGACGAGGACTCGGTCGGTGGTCTCCCAGGATTTCAGGACCGCCGCGAGGCTCGCCGCGGTGGAGGAGGCGCGGGTCGACTCGTCGGCGGGCGCGATGACACCAGCTTGGGCCAGGTCGGCCGACACCCCGCACGCCGAGAGGTAACCGTGGGCCACCGCGACGGCCACCCCCAGGTTCGAGTGCCCCAGCCGGCGCATGGGGCCCGGACTGTGCGCGAGCGCCGCGACCCTGGCGTAGGGGCCGTGGTAGACGTCCCGTCCGGCGATCACCGCCCGATGCCGCTCCACTGCCGCGACCGGCAGGGCGTGGTCGTCCGGGCAGGATCGTCGCGCCCGGCGCGGCGGGCTGACCTCGAGGATGCACGCCGGATCGACGCTCACGCTCACCTACGCGACTCCTCTGACGCGCGAACTGATCGGCTGACCGCTTGTCGGCTTAGAAGCCCCGCCAGATGTTGTCGAACGCAGCCTGCTCGATGCCGCGGCGCTGGCGCACCGCCTCCAGCTCCACGGTCGCGTCGTCGACCGCGGCGAGTACGGTCACCACCGCGGGGTCGGCTGACTGCCCGTTTCCGGGGGCCTCCTGGCGGATCCCGGCGGCAGCACCGAGGGTGGCGAC
Organism: Embleya sp. NPDC056575; assembly: GCF_042793325.1. Classification (NCBI taxonomy): domain Bacteria; kingdom Bacillati; phylum Actinomycetota; class Actinomycetes; order Kitasatosporales; family Streptomycetaceae; genus Embleya; species Embleya sp. NPDC056575. The sequence continues at coordinate 173,187 of NZ_JBHTVA010000003.1, read as the reverse complement.
GACGGGCTCGTCCGCCGCCCAGCGCGCGGCGGCCGCGCTGCGTTCCGGGGAGTCGGCCAGTTCCGGCGCCCCGCCATGCCCGAAGGGCATCCGTTTCCCCTTCGAAGCCAGCAGCCCTTCGTCGATGACGGCCGCCGCGTACGTGGCGGCCAGGTCCCGTCCGCGGCGCCACAGCCATTCCTCGACCGATTCGTACGGCGCCTCGCGTACCAGTGCCTCGGCGGCCTGGTCGAGGAGCGGGTCGGACAAGATGCTCTTCGGCCTGGGCCTGATGCGGTCCACGTCCAGCTCGATCGCCTCGGCGGCCAGGAGGTCGATCAGCTCGGCCCCTGCCAGCGCGAGCGACAACCCGCCACGCTCGACAGGGCGGCTGGGCCGCACGTCCAATGCCGTGATCATCAGGTCCCTGGCGGTCGACATGGCGCACTCCCCATCCGGGCTCGGGGCCCGAGGCGGACCCCGCACTGTCCTGCCACGAGCCTAGGGTCCCGCCTGCCCTGCCACACCTCGGCGCGTGGCGCCCGGCCTGGAGACGGAGGTGGAGGTGGAGGTGGTGAAAGGTTGTCCTCCGCAGCTCTTCAGGCCGAGATCCCCGATTTCGGCCCGGACCGTACCAAGCACTTCCACGAGGACCTTCGGGTGTGTGTCGCGTGTATGGTCTGCTCGATCAGCTGTGGTGCGGTCCGGAGGTCGTCGCGCAGCGAGCGGTACACCGACACCACGTCCACCTCGGCCAGCCCGGCCAGCCCGTGGGCCAGTTCCCGCAGCGGCCGCTGCGTGGGGGTCATGGTCAGCACCGGCCATCGCCCCGACCCCGGGCCCAACCCGTCCAGGGCCAACCGCGGCAACATCCCGGCCTGCAACAGCGACGATTTGCCCGCTCCCGAGTCCCCCACCACCACCTTGCGCAAGCACTCCCCCACCTCGCACGGCACCGGAACCGGAACCCGGCCCGAACACCGGACACTGTCGGAGCGACCGGGGCCGGCATCGCCGCGTCGCACCGCCCGGTCCCGTACGAACAACCCTCGTGGGCGTGCCCATGGTGCACCCTGCGCCACACCTGCGGCACCACCGCACGCGCACGGGCGTACCTTGCTCCGAACGTTCCTCGTCAGACTGGACAAGGAGGTCCCCGCGGACCTGGAGGTGCATCTGGTCTGTGACAATTACGCCACCCACAAGACTCCCGCCATCGCGAAATGGCTCGCGGCGCATCCTCGTTTCCACCTGCACTTCACGCCGACGAGTGCGTCGTGGCTCAACCAGGTCGAGCGCTGGTTCGGTCTGCTGACGGACAGGTGACTGCGACGCGGAGTCCACAAGAGCGTCCGCAGCCTGGAGAACGACATCCGCGACTGGACCAGGACTTGGAACGAGAGCCCACGCCCATTCGCCTGGACCAGAACCGCCGACGAGATCCTCGAACGCCTTGCTTCCTATCTGAAGCGAATTCCTGGCGCAGGACACTACCGGTGGTTTGTCAGACCGGGGTGTAGAGGTCGATGGGTCTTCCTGTGCCGAGGGCGTTGATCAGGGTCTGGAGTTCGGTGGGCGGGGGCGGGGCGAACCAGGTGTCCCAGCAGAAGGAGAATGCGCAGTTGACCAGGGTCTGGTGGCGGCGGATGGCGGTGTCGGAGCGGACTTGGAAGTCGGCCCATCCGAGTTCGTCCTCGACCTGCTTGTAGCTTTGCTCGATCCAATGACGGATCCCGTATATGCGCACCACTTCGGCCGGGTCGGCGGCCCGGTGCCGGCTGGTGGCCTCGCGGGGCGATCCCTGCCGGGGCGGGTTGGTGGCCAGGTACCGGGTGGAACGCGCGGGCGGGGTGGCCGGATCGGTGGTGGCGACCACCGGGCGGGTGGTGCCGTCGGGGCCCCACCAACCCAGTCGTGCGTCGGCGGCCCACCGGGTGGCCGTGCCTCCGTTGCGGAAGGTGCGGGTGACCGCTGTCCAGTCGCCGGGGTGGTTCGGGCCCGCCCGGGCACGTTCGCGGGCGGTGTCGGTGGGCCTGAACGCATCCTTGTGGCTCCAGGCGCCGTGGCCGGGCTTGAGCGCCATCACGAACGGCAGCCCCGCGTCCGCGAGTTCGCTGCGAAAGCCGTCCTGGTCGCCGTGGGCGCAGTCGGCGGCCACCGCCCGGAAGAACACCCCCGCCTGCTTCGCTTCCCGGGCCGGGGCGGCCCCGATCCGCAGTTTCGCGCGGAAGTCGGGGTCGTTCCTGCCTTGTGGGAAGTGGTGGGCCGGGGTGTAGGGAACAGCGTGCAGGAGGTAGTAGACGCGCTCGTCCGCCCAACACGTGGTCACCGTGACGACGCCGCGGTCGATCTTCCCGACCGATCCCAGGTACTGCTTGCCGACGATATGAACTCCCGCCCCAGACAAGGCAATTGCCAACCCCGAAACCTCATTACCCGGCACCCACACCCGCCCTGCGGGCACCACGCCGACCCGGCCGAGAGCACTCTTCCGTGCCGCCGGTGGCCGGTGAAGGAGACGCTGCGCCCGGGCACGTACCGTTCGTTGACCAGGTGTCATCGCAGTCGCCGGTGCGCTCTCGCCGGGCGTAGCCGGGGCCGTCGGGGAATTCACCTCCTCCGAGATCATCCGTGCCGGGTACTCACGGCGCCGGAGGAGCGCAGCCGGGAGTCCCGGGATGATCACCTTCGGGGTGTCGTACAGGGTACGCGTCCACGCGAGATGGCGGTCAACCCTCGGGGTCGACCAAGGATCGCAGCCATCGGTGTCGACTCCGCCTTCGACGTGGACGTCGGCAGGCACCGGCGGCGCGTCCCGCACGCGGGGACCGAAATCGTCGAGGAACCGAATCCCCCAGGTGCCCGGACCCGACTGCACGAAGTGGACTTCTGGCCGTCCCCCACCGGGACCTCCCCCGCCTACTGCGGGGCCGATCCGACCAGAGCGCGCCAGTGTTGGCGGTACTGGGGAACATCCCCGCGCTCGCGGGGCCGACCCGCGTAATCCGAGATCACGCCGCGCTTGCCCAGGAGCATCCCCGTGTTCGCGGGCCGACCGGAGGCAGCGCGGGTGCGCCGCATCGCGAGGAGGACCATCCCCGCTTGCGCGGGGCCGACACTGGATGACCTGGGCATCTACCAGCGGGTAACAGCTTTTTCGTTCGGTTGCATCATGCCATCCATGCGTCGTCTTCGGCGAGGCGAATCTCCGCCGCCACGGCGGTGGTTCACCCGACCGACCCCCTCCGTGCGCGGAGGCGGCGGTCGTGCCGGACCGACCGGCGGCGGCCCGAGCGGGGGCGACTCGCGCGCTTCTGGTCCGACATCAACCCCTGCGGCATCTTAGGCGTCGCGGCGCAGTGTGAACCAGAAGGTCGGCACCGAGTTGGTACCGGGTGTGACGTCGAGCAGTTCCCAGCCGGGGAATCTGGCGCGGAGTTCGTCGGCTGTGACGCCCGCCGCCCATGACGTGATCTCGGTGGTCGAGTTGCCGTGTGGCTCGGGGCCGTATCCGAACATCAGCAACCGTGCTCCGGGAGCGGCGCGTTGGGTGAGCCCGGCGGCGTAGGCGTCGCGGCGGTGCAGCGGGATGCCGCAGTAGCAGCTCAGGTCGAAGAACAGGTCGAAGGGGCCGGGCGCGTCCAGCTCGTCGAGGCGGGTGGCGTCTCCGTGCAGCAGTCGCACCGTTACTCCCGCCTGCGCGGTCTTCTTCTTGGCCTGGTCGACTGCGCGGTCGATCAGGTCGACGGCTGTCACCTTCCAGCCGTGTCGTGCGAGGTGGATGGCGTTGGTTCCGGTGCCGCAGCCGAGTTCGAGGGCGCGGCCGGGCGGCAGTGCGCCTTGCCCCTCTGTCAGGGTGACCAGCTCGGGCGGTGTCACTCCGGTGTCCCATGGGGCCTTGCCGGTGCGGTAGTAGCCCTCCAGTGCGCGGTGGACGGCTTCCTCTTCCGGGTTTCGCCGTGTCGAGGCCGGGTCGGGCTTCCGGGTGGTGTTGGACTGGTCCATCGTCTCCCCCAAGAAATTAGAGTCAATCTCTAGTGTCGTACTCTAGAGATATGCTCGCCACATGGACAATGTCAAGCGGCCGGACAAGCGCGCCGAGCGCTCACGACGCACGCGCGAGAAGATCGTCGAGGCGGCTCGCGAGCTGTTCGTCGCGCGGGGTTACGGGGCGACGAGCCTGCAGGAGATCGCGGACCGGGCGGGCGTGGCCGTCCAGACGGTCTACTTCGTCTTCCGCAACAAGCGCACGCTGTTCAAGGACGTCGTCGACGCGTCCATCGCCGGGGACACCGAGCCGGTCGCGACCATGGACCGTGAATGGTTTCGCGCCGCGTGCGCCGAGCCCACCGCGGCCGGCCAGCTGCGCGCGCACGTCCGCGGCACCCGCGCGATCCTCGGCCGCGTCGCCCCGATCATGCCGCTGATCGCGACCGCCGCAGCCACCGACCCCGAGATCGCCGCACAGTGGCCGGACGGCCCCGACCCGCGTTACACCGTGCAGTACGCAGCGGCCGAAGCCCTCGCCCGCAAGCCCGACATCCGTCCCGGCTTCTCCGTCGAGATGGCTGCAGACCTGCTGTTCGGCCTGCTCAGCCCACAGCTCTACCTGATCCTCGTCCGCGACCGCAACTGGTCACCGGACACGTGGGAAGAGTGGGCCCGAAGCACCTTGACCTCCCAGCTCTGCGCCGACCCCGGCTGAACGGACGGACATCACGATGTCCTCCAGCCCGCAATGCCGGTGCCCGACCACCCGGCCGACACCCGTACCGGACCCCACACCGACAGGATCATCCCGGCCACCCAAGTCGTCGGACCGGTAGGCCGACCACGACAAACAAACTCCGGCCCTCCCGACCACTCCCTGTCCAGGGCCCGACTCGCGGGGCAACGCTGCGGGGTATCAGGGGTGACGTGACTCGGCAGGAGCATCCCCGCGCTCGCGGGGCCGACCAGGTGTATTGCCCACGGAGGTTGGTGACGGACCGCATGGTCGGGTGGTCTTGAACGGATGAGGGCCTTTCGGGTTCGGTGTGGATTGCGACATCTGCACCGACCAAACGAAAGGCCGTCGTGCCCCACCGTAATGCACCTCTGACCGAGACCGGACGCCTGCGCCCGGCCCGCTGCGTCGTCGACGATGCCTGGCCCCTGCGACGTGCCGCGGAGCGCTTCCAGGTGTCGGCGACCACCGCCGCCCGATGGTCCGCCCGCTATCGCGAGGCCGGCGAGGACGGTATGGCCGACCGCTCCTCCAGGCCCCACCGCAGCCCGCGACGGACACCGAGCCGGACCGAGCGCAGGATCGTGAAGGTCCGCGTGCTCCGCCGGTGGCGACCCGCCCGCATCGCCTACCTCCTCGGCCTGAACCCGGCGACCGTGCACCGCGTCCTCACCCGTTACCGCCTCGCCCGCCTCACCCGTCTCAAGCGGGCCACCGGACGGGCCGTCCGCCGCCACGAACACGCCGCGCCCGGCGACCTCGTCCACGTCGACGTCAAGAAGCTCGGCAACATCCCCGAGGGCGGCGGCCACAAGACCCTCGGCACTCGGCGGCCACCCACCCGCCGGCCGCGTCACCTACCACACGGGTGAATACACCTAGATCGCTTGCAGCGCGCCGGGAACAACAGACCGGGTCCGAGATCAGTCGTTCCCTCCATCGGTGGCCGTGAATTCCCGGATCTCCATTTCGTGTCGCGCTTGGAGTCGCAAGGTCGCCTCCAAAGCGCGCAGGTCGGTGATGATGCGATCGTCACAGTCGAGCACACTGGAGGCCAGCCCGATCAACGAGTCGTCTGCGTGGGGGGTGGACCACTTGAAAAGCAGGTCACTCAACTCGCCATGGGTCTCGACCGAATCGGGTGCCATGCGCACGCCGAGCCACGATCCGCCCGTCCAGTGCTCCAAGAGCCCGGCGAATGTCGCAATGCAGTGCTCTGAGGTGCCCTTGATCTTCCGGACAGCAGCCCGCGTAGGGTTGTAAGGAACCGGAAAGAGAAGGCACGTGCCGAAGAGATATACGCAGCAGTTCAAGGACGAGGCCGTTCGCCTGGTGTTGGACGGGCCTCGCCCGATCGTCCAGGTCGCGCGTGAGTTGGGAATAAACGACACCACGCTCGGGAACTGGGTCGCGCAACACCGCAGGGCCACGACGGAACCCGGATCGACGCCCCGAGGCGACGGACCCGTGTCCGCGCGGGAACGGGAACTCGAACGCGAGATCAGGAAACTCCGCGAGGAGAATGCCTTCCTGGTAAAAGCAAGCGCCTTCTTCGCCCGCAACCATCGGTGAGTTCCCGCTACGAACTCGTCGACGCGGAGAAGGCAGGTTTTCGCATCGCCGACATGTGCCGATGGCTCGACGTATCCCGCTCCGGATACTACGAATGGCGCACCCGCCCGGAATCGGCCACGGCACGACGACGCCTCAGACTGATGTCGGCGATCAAGGAGATCTTCACCGCGAATCACGAGACCTACGGATATCGGCGCGTCCACGCCGTCCTGGCCCGCTCCGGCGAGACGGCCTCGCCCGAGCTGGTCCGCGCCCTGATGCGCGACCTGGGCCTGGTCCCGTGCCAACCACGGCCCTGGCGGGCCGTCACCACCCGGCCCGGCGCGCCGCACCCGCGCATCCCCGACCTCGTCCGCCGCGACTTCACCGCCGACCGACCGGGAGCCAAACTCGTCGGCGACGTCACCTACATTCCGACCTGGGAAGGCTTTCTTTATCTCGCGACCGTGATCGACTGCCACAGCAAGGCGGTCGTCGGCTGGGCGATGGCCGACCATTTCAAAACCTCGCTCGTCACCTCGGCACTCGACATAGCCCGGGGACGCATGGTGATCGAGAAGGACGCGATCTTCCACTCCGATCGCGGCAGCAATTACACCTCGGAGGAATTCGCCCGCATCCTGGACCGTCTCGACATGCGGCAATCGGTCGGGCGCACCGGAGTGTGCTGGGACAACGCGATGGCGGAATCCTTCTTCGGCGCGCTCAAGAACGAATGCCTGAACCGCTACGTCTTCACGAACCACGCGAAGGCACGCCGCGAAGTTGTCAGATACATCGAGGGCTTCTACAATCGCCGACGACTCCACTCCGCTCTGGGATACCGCACACCCCTCGAAGCCCTGCGGGACCACGACGAACTCAGACTCGCGGCATAAGAAGACAGCAAACAAGGCGTCCGGAAAACGCGGAGCACCTCACTCGTTGTTCTCGGGCTCCGCACCGGACTTCAACCGGGCGACCAGATCGGCGTAGAGATCCGGCATGCCCAAGCCCAATACACGCGCGCCCGCATAGGCCCACCGAACCGAACCGGTGGCACTGCTATGGGCCTCCCACCACGGATTCCACAGCAGTCGGGTGAACTCGTCGCGTGCGGCGTCGCCATGCAGCGCTGTGCCGAGAATCAGCCCGCCGTTGCAGTCCGTCGACGCACCGCCTTCACCCCACTCGACGAGCCTTCGCAACCACGACGGGTCGCCCGTCTTCGTCGCCAGTACCGGCAGGAACTCGGGGAACAGGTTTTCGCCGAAATGCCGCTCCAGCGCCTCCGCGATCTCGTGCCGCAATCCCCGGCAGGACAGGTGCAACAACCCCAGGCACGCGTCTTTCGCCTCGTGGTACGAACCCTCCACGTGGTCCCACAACAGCCGCTCGGCCGGTTCGTACCCGAGATAGCCGACGGCGTGAAGCACCTCGGTCGGCACTCCGTCACGCAACCTGCCGGCCTCCACACTCGCCTCCAGCAGGCACTCGGCCATCGCGACGTCTCCGTGCCGGGCGAAGACCGGAACCAACTCCTCGCGCGCCTCGGGATCGCCCAGGAACACCGGGAGCAGCACCTCCGCGTCGAATCGGGACCCGTACCGCAGCACCACGTCCACGACGCGCGACTCCCACTGCCACGTCACCTCCGTCGGGGCGGCGGCATACCTGTCCAGTAGTTCCCGCGTCGCCCGCAACTCCGCCACTACGATCGCTCTCCCCCACGACAACTCCGTACATCATGGCTGGAGAGTTGTGCTCCCCGCGACGCGATTCGGCGAGCACGCCTCCCCGCGCCATCGAGGCACCGCACCATCGGGTTCCCATCGAGACGGTCGGGGGGTGTCGGGCTTCCCGCTCCACTTGCGGGCCGCCCCCGGCCGAGCACCTTCTGCTTGCCGCTTCCACGCGACCGAGGACCGGTGGGGCGACGATCCCGACCGCCTGTTTGCCGTTGTTTGCCGTTGAACATGGCACGCCGACTGCGGCATCACCCTGCCCTGCGTAGACGTCGAACACGCCGGTGACAGCGAGCCGTAGGCGTCGCCCGGATCGGCAGGTCGGCGAACAGCGCTCACTCCCGATCCCCACGGCCCGTCGTCGATTCGGCCATGCTCGTTGGACCGGTTCGCCAGGATCGCCGACGAGAACGAAAACAACGACGACGGCGACCGATTCGAACCCGGCGAGCAGCGAATGCCACGGGCGCCATGCCGACCCGCGTGCCGGTATCAGCCGCCTTCGCCCCCGGGGCATCCGGCACATCGCGATTCCTCTCATCTCGGAGGCAACGTCGGCTCGATCGAGCCACTTGGCGCTCCTTGGCCCCCTGCGTCATCACGGCGCGCGCAGTCCGAGCCGACCGGTCGAACGGAGCGCAAGAAATGTATAAATCAGGCTTATTAGTCCATTTTTGGAAGAATTCCAGAGGGACACCTCAGGAGGCTGAGATAGGCATCGGCGCCCTCATATGGCTGATCATCGCGGGCTTCGTCATCGGGGCATTGGCCCGGCTGTTCCTGCCCGGCAAGCAACACATCGGAGTGCTTGCGACCATTCCGATCGGCGTCATCGGCACGCTGGTCGGTTATGCCATCGCGAACGGCCTGGGCGTCGAGGACACCAGCGGCGTGGACTGGATCCGGTGCATCATCAGCATTTCCGTGTCGGCGGTCCTGGTCGCACTGGCCACGGGGTACATGAGGAAGACCCGGGGGCCGGAGGGCCGCCTCCGATGACCTCCGCGCCACCACCACGAGGTGAATGCACCACCGGGAGTGGGAGGTGGTACCAGATCCGTCGGCCTCCCGACGCCTGGTCGATCGAAGGGACCGACCGGGGCCGAACGGCGACACGGACTCTCGACTGCCCTGGCGGATCCGGTCGCCCGGGTCGGCGTCGACACCGGGGACGGCAGCGTCGTCCTCACGCTGCCGACGGCCGGGCCGAAGCCTGCGGTCCGCCCCACGTGTGCGCAGCGACCGCCCGGGACTTCTCCCGGTGCTGGGACCTCTGGAAAGCCGAGTACCGAGGGGCGCTCGCGTTCACATCGAACGCGAAAGCCACATGGTCCGACAGCGGGTACCGAGAGCCTGCTCGGATGCACGACACCCTCGGCGCCATGGCGCGCGCGACGGGGTGGAAGGACGTCGACCAGCAGCTCGGGCGGCGACTGGAGGGCTGGTTTGCTCACCGACTTCGGACTGACGATGGCACCGACCGATTCATCCCTCGGAAAGAAGACTCGGTCGATTTCAGTCGAATTTGCTCCAATCTCGACCGTTCCGATCCGGTCGGCCCGATCCGGTCGCCGGCCCGCGCCGGCCGCGCTTTCCGGGGCCGGCGGTTGCGTGGTACACCTCGGTGCACGCCACGCAGAAAGACCGCCCATGCGCCTGCACCGCCTGCTCTCCGCGACCGTCGTCGCCATCGTGACCTGCTGCGCGTGGATCGTCGGGGCACCTGTGGCCTCGGCCGATCCGGAACGGGTGTGCGCGTTCCCCCCGACCTCCGAAGTCGTCGGGCTTCCGGACGAGTTCACCGCCAGCGGCGAGGCCCGAACCTTGAAGGTGTCGATCACCAACGACACGCCGCGCGAACTCCCCTTCGTGCACTATGTCGAGGTCACGGACTGGGCCTCCGGCAAGGAGCCGGCCCGCCACGCGACGCTGGAATACCGCAGTCCGGAGACCGGGGAATGGCTCCCGATGCCCTTGGTAGCCGCAGGCTTCGAGATCCTGATCCCGAAACCGGACGACATCCCTCCCGGCCCCGGCAGGTGGTCCACCCCGTGGCACCTGGCGAGCGGCGCGACGCTCACCATCGACGTACGTCTGGCGTTCGACGCGGAGGCGAAGTTCCCGCCGGGTGGCGTCCTGGTGGTCTATTGGGCGCATATCGTCACCGGCGAGTGGACCTGGCAAACGAGGACCCCGCCCTGCGACCTGACAGTCGTCCCCGTCGACGGATCGACGCCGAACCCGGAAACCGACACCGGCCCCGATCCGTCGGCGGCCACCGATCCGGGCGCGGCGCCGCGCGCCCCGTCCTCGGCACCGCCCGCCGGATCCACCCGACCGTCCGGGGCCTCACCATCCCCGGGCGGCACGGCCGACGGCGGAGGCGACACCGCGAAGATCGCCGCCAGGGTCGGCATCGCGGCCCTGGCCATCGGCGCCATCGCGGCGGTCGTGGTCCTGCGCCGACGCCGCGCCTCGCACTGACCCCCACCGCGCCACCGCACCACCGCCGGCGAGCCCGAGCCCGACGGCAATGACCGCCTCCTACCTCTCCAGCAGCGTGAACGCCGACAGCGGCTGCCCCACCCGGATCCGGCGAGACGCCGCCTTCGGACAGCGGTCCACCGTCGGCCGGGCGGCGAAGATCCGCGTCCGACGCCGCTTCGGCTCGTACGCCGGCCATCCCGGGTCGCCGCGTGCGGCGAACGCCATCCAGGCGGCGCGCATGTGAACCGACAGCGCCGCCACCTCCTCGGTCGGGCCCGCGCCGAACAGCGTGGCGGGTTGGCCCCGATCCAGGTTGCCGACTACGTCGAGGCCGTGACACGCGCCGAGGACTCCGCCCATGCCCGGCGCCGGCCAGGTCGGTTCGTACACGTGCGCCCGACCGCCACCGGCGATCCACATCTCGGCCACACGCAGGCTCGGCATCCGGAACAGCCAGTCGGAGCACACCGGTTCGTACAACTCCTCCGGAGCCGCCGCGGCGTTGATCGCCTCCGACCGCGGCCCCGCGCCTGCGAACACCGACTGCTGACCGAGACGGTCCGCGCCTCGGGACTGGACGGGAAAGCAATCCCCGAACCGCCGCGCCGCGACCTGAACAGGGCACTGGCGTCTGCGGAAGACCGCATGCGCGCGCTCCTCCCCGACGGCGCCCCACCGAGGCAACCGCACCGGACGTAGCTCGTGCTCAGTCGACGAGTTGGTTCCGTCGCGCCGTGAACCCGTCCCGCCCGTCCGGCGTCGCCACTCCATGGGGCGAGGTCGAGACGGTCACCGTGCCGCCGTCCTGCGGCGACTCGCGGCCTTCCCGGACCACGCATGCGACGGCGGCCTCCACCGGATAGGCCGAATCCGGACCGAGCCCACCCGTCGCCGCGAAAATCGAGGGCTTGTCCAACAACGACCAGCGATGTCCCACCGCGTCCGTGAACCCGGCCTCCACCCACCCGGGAAACGGCTCGTCGTCCACCCGTCGAACCACCACGCAACGCAACTCGACCACGAATCCCCCGCCCCGGAAAGCCGAATCGACAACGACCACGAGTATCTCCGCAGCACCCCGCCCACGGACATACACATGACGCCGCGTGGCGGGGTGCGCCGCGATGTCGAAGGCGCGGCGTGCGGCCCGGGGCCGGCCGGAGGGTCCGGCCGGCCCCGGAATCGCGCTCGCACCGGGGGTGGTGAGGCTCACCGGGGCGCGCGGTCAGGGCGGTTTCACAGGTCGGTGGCGATGATCTTCTCGATGTTGCGTTCGGCGAGGGCGGTGATGGTGACGAACGGGTTGACGCTGGTGTTGCCGGGGATCAGCGCGCCGTCGATCACATACAGGCCGGAATATCCGTGCAGGCGGCCGTAGTTGTCGGTGGCCTTGGTCAACACCGCGCCGCCGAGCGGGTGATACGTGAGGTGGTCGCCCCAGATCTTGTAGGTCCCGAAGAGGTCGGTCCGGTAGATCGTCCCCTCCTTCGCGTTGATCTTGTCGAAGATGGTCTTGGCCATGTCGATGGACGGTTGTTTCCAGGAGGTCTGCCAGTTCAACTCGACCTTGCCCGTCGCGGCGTTCCAGGAGAACCGCGCGCGGTTCGGGTTCTTGGTGATCGACAGGTAGAACGACGCGTAGGTCTCGATGCCGGTGGGCAACGGGGCGACTTCGGCGAACGCGCCGCCGGCGTTCCAGTTGTCGATGCCGCCGGTGGGGATGGACGACTGGAGGGAACCGGTGGGGTCCCACAGGTGGTTGGCCCGGCCGCACATCACGTTGCCGTTGTCGCCCCAGCCCTGGCCGATCTCGCCGTTCAGCGCGGGCAGTGCTCCGGTGGCCTTGAGCCGGACCAGCAGTTTGCTGGTTCCGACGCTGCCCGCGGCGAAGAAGACCTTGGCGGCGGTGACGGTCTTGGTGAGGGTGGTGGCACCGCCGGTGTCGGTCTGGTCGATCACCACGGTGTAGCCGCCGCCGGCCGCCGGGGTGACCGAAGTGACCTTGTGCAGCGAGGAGATGGTGACCCGACCGGTGTCCTTGATCCGGGCGAGGTAGGTCTTCTGCAGGGACTTCTTGCCGTAGTTGTTGCCGTAGAGGATCTCACCGGCCAGCGCGGACTTGGGGACGGCTCCGGCGGCCTCCTGCTTCATGTAGTCCCAGTCGTACACGGTGGGCACGAATACGAATGGGAAGCCGGAGCGCTGGGCGTGCTTGCGGCCGACCCTGGCGTACTGGTAGCAGGCGGTGGTGTCGAACCAGGCCGGGTCGATGGTGGCTACGCCCAGACCGGCGTTGGCGCGCGGGTAGTAGGTGTCGTACATCTCGTCGACGTTCACCGAGGGCAGGATGGCGCCGAAGTTCTCCCGCTTGGGGGTCACCGCCATGCCGCCGTTCACCAGCGAGCCGCCGCCGACGCCTCGACCCTGGTAGACGGTGATGCCGGCGAACTCCTCGGCGTCCAGGATGCCGGTGTACTTGGGGATGTCCCGGTCGATGGGGAAGCCGAGGAAGTTGCTCAGCGGTTGCTTGGTCTTGGTGCGGAGCCAGAAGGAACGGGCGTCGGGGGAGGTGGTGTTGGCGAAGATCTTGCCGTCCGGGCCGGGGGTGTCCCAGGACATGCCCATCTCGATCATGTGCACGTCGACGCCCGCCTGGGCCAGACGCAGTGCGGCGACACAGCCGCCGTATCCGGTGCCGATCACCAGGGCCGGGACGTTTGCCCCGGAGGGGATCGAGGCGGCGGCGGCAGCCGCCGTCGGCTGGGCCGCGCCGGCGCGACCGGCGAGGGCCGCGGCGCCGAGGATGGAACCGGTTCCAGTAATGAAAGCGCGGCGCGAGAAACCCTGGGAACTGTTTCTGTGCATGGCGGAATCGCTCATGTGACGTTCCTCACTCTGGGGGGAGAGTGAGAACAAGTTCTAGGCGTGATCGCGTGACAAGTCACGGCATACTCGTGAGTAACATGTGGGCGATCCCGGGTACTTGCCCAGTACTTGCCCACGGGTCGCGCAGCGTCGATCGGTGGTCACGCAAGCGGCTGTGCGGACGGCCCGGAGACGGTTGGGCAGACGGGCGCACAAGCGGCCACGCCGGGCGCGGGGGAACCCCGGCCGAGGGGTCGTCCCCCGCACTCGGGGTCGGTTCGACGATCGCGGGTCGTGAAGGGTTACCGCTGTCGGGAGTTCAGGCGCATACCGAGCAACCGACCGGGCCAGGACGGACGTCCGGGGCGCTCGACCGCGAATTGCGTCAGGGGGCTGAAGTGGAAAGGGCGCCGCCATGGCTTGAACCTCACGCGACGGGAGGATGCATTGTGGCTCCATGACCACTTCTGCAACCTGGAAAGTAGGCCGACTCGCGGAGTCCAGCGGTCTGACCGTGCGCACGCTGCACCACTGGGACACCATCGGTCTGCTCAGTCCCTCACAGCGCACCACGGGAGGACACAGGGAATACACCGAGGACGACCTCGTTCGTCTCTATCACGTGTTGGCGCTGCGGAGTCTGGGGCTGGCGCTGGACTCCATCGCCGTCTGTCTCGACGCGGGTGTCGATCCGCTGCGGCTGGTCCGGGATCACTTGGCGGGTGTGGAGACCTCCATCGAAGCGCTCGGTGTCCTGCGCGAGCGGCTCGTGCGACTCGGTGAGGAGTTGTCGGCCGACGAGGCTCCGGCGGCCACGGCTCTGCTCGATGCGCTGCGGGCGCTCGGCGGCACCGGTCCGGAGGGCGAGCACACGCTGGGCCGCCATCTGGACGCCGACGAGATACGGGTCCTGCGGACGCGTACCGGCGCCCTGGGGCCCGCGACGCATTACCTGCTCGAAGTCGAGTGGCCCGAGTTGTACCGAAGAGCCGAACGACTCCGTGCGGCCGGCACTCCTGCCACTGATCACAAGGTCCGCCGGCTGGTGGCCCGGATGGATGAGCTGAGCGCGTTGTTCACCGGCGGCGACGCGGGTATCTCCGCCGGCGTCAGGGCCGCCTGGCACGATGATCCGGCCGCCATGTCGGGAGACCCCGGTGCTCCGGCCGACGACTGGCGAGCGCTGGCCGACTATCTGGACCGTGCTCGCCACGGCTCAACCTGACCTGCGCCCGCCGTGGTCGCCCCCGCATTCTCATGTGCGCCGAGGGGTCTGCCGATGAAGCGACGGATCCGTATGCGTATCGCTGATCGACGCCCGCACGCGTCGGGGGCGGGTCAGATGCGCCAGGAGCGCAGGTGGTCGGCGATGGTGTACACGTCGGCCTTGCCGGTGTCGACGGCGCGGGCGAGATCGACGAGCGCGCCGTACGGCGGATCGACGCCTTGGTCCGAGGCGGCCATGTAGGCGACGGCGACACCGCACGCGAACAAGGCGTTTCGCGCGGGCAGGGGGCTCAGCCGGATCAGGGTGTGCATGAGCGACGCGGCGCGCCAGGCGGGGTCGGCATCCTCGCCCAGGCGGGGGGTGTTGACGCGGTGGCGGGCGACGGCCGCGACCAGGCCGGAGTAGTCGTGGACGTCGGGCCCCTCGGGCAGGACGTCGGTTTGGCGCTCGAGGAGCCAGCGCAGGTCGATGTGCAGGATCACCGGGTCAGGCCGCCCCGCGTCGACGGGCCCCGGTGGGGGCGTCGTCGGGGAACGCATCGTCGAACGCGGCCGTGTGCTCGGCGGCGAAAGCGCGCAGGACCGCGGTCATCGAGGCCAGCGCGCGGCGCTGCGCCAAGTCCTCGGTGACGGCCTCGTGGACCAGGCTCTTGAGGGTGACGCCGCGGGCCTTGGCCGTCTCGCGCAGTTCGGCGAGTTCCTCGTCGGTGAAATCGATGTTCAATGCGGGCATGGCCTCAGCATACGGCTGGGGTACCGGGAAAGGAAGAAACGCAGGTGAGAGGCTATGGTTGTCGGTACCCCGAGCACCTGTGCACACAGGGGCCGCGCGCTCTGTTGCGCGTGAGACAGGTTGCCACCCATGACCGGAGTCGGTCCCGTCGCCTGGCCACCCACACCGATGGAGACCGCACGGCTCGTGCTCCGCGAATCCGCGGCCCGGGACCGTGCGGCGTTCATCGAGTTGTTCGCGTCGCGGGAGGTGGGCGCCTACGTCGGTGGCGCTCGACCGCGCGACGAGCTCGAACGCGCGATGCCCGCGGTCCCCGGGTGGCGCCCCGGCCTCGCGCGGCCCGCGCGTGCGGCCGGTGTGTCGATGCTGGGCGCGGGCACGCTGGTGGTGCGCCGCCGTCGATCGGCAACGGCCTTATTCCATGCGGTAGTCGGACCTCGGGTGACCGCCCCGACCGCGGTGGCCCTGCGCGTACGGCGCCGTCGTGCGTCACGCGGGTTCGACGGAATCTATCGCCCCGCGATCGTGCAGGCCCACAGGGCGGTCTCGCGGGGGACGCCCTCCGCGCCGATGAGCAGGGTCGCGCAGTTGTAGGTGCCCGGCGTGCCGTTGGCGCCGAGCGCGCAGGCGCTCGCGTTGATCATCGAGGTGTATCCCCGTACGGCGAGATACGACACGCACTGGGCCGGAGTGGCCTGTGCGGTGGGTGCGGCGGCGGCGAGGCCGCCGAGGGTGAGGGCCAGGACGCCGGTTGTGGCGGCGATCCGATGGGACAAGCGCACGGGTCACCTGCTCTTTCGGTCATGGACGCGAACAAAGCGATGCCGCCGCCGCGTTCGGGCGGCCGAAAGGGCCGACCCCACACCGACCCACCCGTCACGGTAGGCCGTCGCGCCGACCCGGGACAAGCACGCGCAGGGTCCGCCACGGCGTACCCGCCACAGCCGTTTCGGGAACCGCCCGCACGTGGTCTGCACCGTCGTGCCCGGGCAGGGCGGTCGATGATCACTGGTCCCGAGCAATCGGGTGTGCCTGGAAAGGATGTCCCTGCCGATGATGCGGGGCGTGCGGCCGACGCCCCGAGGGGAAGGGCCGGCCGGCCAAGGTCCCGCCCGAACGGCGCCCGATCGGCGATCCGAACTTCGGCGGCCCACGCGACAGCCCGCGTGGATCGCGCGGTTCGGACCGGTGTGGGGCACGCTCCCGGTGCCGTGGACGTCGCCGTGGGTGTCGTACCGATGGTCGGACACCGCGAACCACTCGACGATGCGGGCGCCCGAGTGCGGGGAACGCCGGTCCGGGTGACCCGGGTTGTGGCGCGACGATCGGTCTTCGGCAAGATTACGCCATGACATCGCCATCTTTGAGCCAAGGCGCCAACCTGCGTATCGAGTCCACGCGGGTTCGCGTGGAGCTGTCGTGGTCCGCGCGGACCGGCGTGCCGGACGTCGACGCGTCGGCGCTGCTGCTCACCGACGTCGGACACGTGCGCGGTGACGCCGACTTCGTCTTCTACAACCAGGCTCGACACCCGTCCGGCGCGGTGGCGCACCTGGGCAGGGACGTCGCCGCCGAGGGCGTCGTCGATGCGATCGTCGTGGATCTCGCGCTCGTGGAAGAGGCGATACACCGGGTCGTGCTGTGCGCGTCGGCCGACGGCGGCACCTTCGGCCAGGTGCCGGACCTGTGCCTGCGGGTGCTGGACGCGGCGACGGCGGCCGAGATCGCGCGCTTCGACATGACCGCCGGGGTCGAGACCGCCTTCGTCGGCGGCGAGTTGTACCGACACGGAGATCGTTGGAAGTTCCGCGCCGTCGGACAGGGGTACGCCTCCGGGCTGGCCGGGTTGGCCGCGGATTTCGGCATCGCGGTGCACGACGAACCGGCGGCGGACCCGATGACCGCGCAGCCGGGTCCGACGCCGCCGGCCACCGCGCCCGCCGTCGTGCCGGTCGGGAAGGGCGAGGAGGCGCTGCCCGCGCAGATGCGCGAGCGTCTTTCACTGCGCAAGGAGCAGGTGGCCGTGAGCCTGCGGAAGCAGGGCGCGGAAGGGATCGCCGCGCGGGTGATCCTGGTCATGGACTCGTCCGGTTCCATGGATGGGCTCTATTCACGGGGTGTCGTCGCCGACGTGGTGGAGCGCATGGCGGCCGTGGCGGCGAAGCTCGAGGACGACGGGGTGATGCAGGCGTGGACGTTCGCCTCGCGCCCGGCACGCCTGCCGGACCTACGTGTGGGTGACATGCCCGAATGGCTGCGGCTGCATGTACGTCCGGGCATGGACAAGCCCGAACAGGGGCTGTTGCCGAGCCAGGTCGACATGACGGCGGTCGGCTACGGCAACGAAGAGCACAAGGTGATCGCCGAGGTCCGCACCTATCTGCGGGAGAATCCCTCGGCGATCCCCACGTTGGTGCTGTTCTTCTCCGACGGCGGCGTCTACTGCGACGACCAGATCAAGCGTGAACTCAAGGACGCGTCCAAGGAACCGGCGTTCTGGCAGTTCGTGGGGCTCGGCAACGCGGACTACGGCATCCTGAGGCGTCTCGACACGATGCGCGGGCGCCGGGTCGACAACGTCGGCTTCTTCGCCGTGGACGACATCGGCGAAGTCCCCGACCAGGAGCTGTACGACCGACTGCTTTCCGAGTTCCCGACGTGGATCACCGCGGCGCGGCGCAAGAACGTGCTCTGAGCGGTCGCCGGGCCACAGCGACCCAAGCGATCCGAACGTCGCTCGCATCGGCCGGCCGGCCACTTCCAGGAATCGTGATCATCGGCGGATCCGGGCGGTGGATACCCGGTCCGAGCTCGGGGTGGGAGGCGCGGTGGTCGGTCCTGCTCGCCGGGCTGCCGGGGTTGCGACTCGGTGGGATGTCAGGGGGTTACGAGCGGTGCCAGGGTTTGTCGGGCGATGGTCGGGCTCCGACGACGGCCGCTCCGACTTCAACGTCGTCTTTCGCGCGGGCTCGTGCGCCTGCGGCCCCGACGCCGTCATGCGTCGGGGCCGCGGGTTCGGCGTGTCGCTCTCGATCAGGGGCTCGGCTCGCCGGTTGCGGTCAGGTGGGCCAGGAGTTCGGTGTTGAACGGCTTCCCGATGCGCTGTACCGCGTGCGGGCTGCCGTCGAACAGGACACGCTTGGCCGCGAGTTGCTCGGCCAGAGCGTCGGCGACGTCCTCGAATCCCGGTGTGCCGCCCCCGGTGACCACGAGCTTCGGGAAGGTGGTGGCGGCCAGTTCGGCGGCCGGGGCTCCCGTGAGCCAGGGGCGTTCGGTGGTGAGGTTGCGGATCGCCTCGGCGAAGGGCTCCGGCAGCGGCGAGGACAACGTCATGGACACGTTCAGCACTCGGAGGAACCCCGCCGCGAAGGACTCGAGGTCGTCGGGATCGGCTCGGCCCCAGTATTCCCGCATCGCCGTTGCAAGTTCGTCGGCCGCGGGCCGACCCGCGCCGTTCGGCATGGCCGGTGGTTCGACCACGGTGAGCGACCACACCCGGTCGGGGGCCAGCGCCGCCGCGCGCATGGCGACCACCCCGCCCATGGACGTGCCGACCAGATGTGCGCCGGAGCCGAGGAGTTCGACGATGTCGGCCGCGTCGCGATCGGGGTCGACCCGGTCGGTCGGCGGACTCGGCCGATAGCCGCGCCGGTAGGGGGCGATGAGCCGGTACCGGTCGCCGAGGACCCTTTGTTCGGCGAAGGCGGCCGCGGCGGAGTTCAGACTGCCGTGGACGAGGACGACCGGCGGCCCGGTGTCCCCCCACCGTTCGACTGCGAGGACGCTCACGGGTCGGCCCTCAATCCTGCTCGGCGGCGGCAACGGCGGCAGCGGCCGCGAAGACGCCGTTGTCGATGTCGAGTCGGCGGGACTCGTACCGCCAGCCCTCCGGGGTGCGCACGGCGACGTCGTTGTAGACGCCCGTGGCGATGATGTGCGGGGCCTTCTCGACCTGGACCTTCACGACCAGGCTGTACGAGGCGGCGCGGTCGCCGTCGCCCTCGACGACGTGGTTGGTCATCACGTGCCGGGCGCCGTCCTCCTTGCCGGCCGCGATGTGGCCGACGATGAACTCCCTGATGGCGTCGTGGCCGGTGAACGTGCCGTAGGTGGCGGTGAACCGCCCATCGGGCACCCAGCATCCGACCCAGCCGTCCACGTCGTGCGCATCGAGGCAGCGCATCTGCGCGTGTGACAGTTCCTGAATGGCGAGCTTGTCCTCGACGGACAGGGGCATCGGGTACTCCTTTCCGGGGTGGGCGGCACGAACGGTGCGGCCCGGGATGGTGTGCGGCGGATCGTGTTCGTGGTCGTCGGCGACCGGAGGCGGTGCCGGGGTGGGATTCGTGCCCCGGACGGTTCTCAGAAGAACCAGTGCTCGGGCTCGCGGTCGTGCGGAACGACGTCGGCGAACCTGCCGCCGTGGAAGCCGAGCGCGTCGCCCGGGCGAACACACGTGTCGATCACCGCGCCGAGCACGATCACGTGATCCCCGGCGTCGATCATCCGCTCCACGTCGCACTCGAGGTGCGCCAGCGCGTTCGGGACGACGGGCACCCGGTGGGTGCCGTATTCCGGGGCGAGTCCGGCGAAGTGGTCCTCCCCGCGGCGGGCGAAGCGCAGGGCGATGTCCTGCTGCCGGTCGGAGAGGATGTTGACCACGAACCTGCCGGAGGCCGCCACCGCGTCGGCGCTGCGCGCGCCGTGGTTGAAGCAGACCAGCAGCAGCGGGGGTTCCAGTGAGACCGAGGTCAGCGAGTTGACGGTCATGCCGTGCGGGCGCCCGTCCTCCTCGGTGGAGATCACCGCGACGCCGGTGGCGAAGGTGCCCATGGCCCGGCGCATGGTCGTCGGGTCGACGAGCGAGGGTGTCATGGTCATGGTCCCTCCTCGGGTCTCGGCTTCGGCTCTTGCGAGGCCGGGTAGCGGACCTCGAACGTAAGCACCCCCTCGTCGGAGCGCCAGGGGCCGTGCGGCATGCCCGGTGGCCGGCACGCGTATCGGCCGGCGGTGAACGTCTCGCCCAGCGTCAGGTCCACGAAGGAACCCTCGAGGATGTAGACCTCCTCCCAGAAGTCGTGCCGCTGGACCCCCATCGGGGTGGAGTCGGCGCCGGGCGCGTAGCGCAGGATCCGGGTGGCGACACCGGTTTCCGGGTCGCGCGCGAGGATTCGCTCGGTGATGAGCGGGTCGCCCCCGGGGCAGACGGTGAACTCCACGTCCCGCACGGGGAAGAACTCCAGTTCGGGCTTGTTCACGCGACCGCCTCGGTGGAACTCGTGCCGGCGGCGGCCGGGGCCGGCACACCGTAGGACGCCAGGAACTTCTCGACGGCGCGGACCGGGCCGGCGTAGTCGAAGTTGCGGAACGCGTATCCCTTCACCACGAAGGGCGCGCCGGCGTAGAAGAGTTCGTACTGCTGGTGTCGCCCGGCGAACTCGCTGCCGATCGCGTCCCAGACCAGCTTGAACAGCTTGACCCGCTCGATCGCGGAGATGTCGGGGCCGCTCACGTAGCGCTCCATGTCCCCGGCAGTGTCCGCGTTGACCAACTCGGCGACGCTGGAGGGGACTTGCAGCACGCCGCCGCCAACGAGGTCGCGCAGGATGTTGATCACGCGCGGGTGGATCTCGGCCTGTAGGCCCATGGCGCCGTACAGCGCCTGCGCGCCCGGTCGGAACAGGCCCTGCGCGTCGGCCGCGGCGGTGTGTTCGGCGGCGAGTACGCCGGACTCGACCACGGAGACCAGGCCCGCGAGTTCGCCCAGCTTCTCGACGACACCGGGGAAGGTGTCCACGCCGTTGACCGCGGCCACCTTGCGAGCCAGGCCGGCGAGGAAGCGGAGCTTGGTGGCGAAGCGGATCTGCGCCTGCCAGTTGCCCAACACGTGCGCCGCGGTGTCGAAGAACTGCCTGCGCAGGCCGGGGACGTCCTTGTAGACGAACACGTTCTCCCATGGGACGAACACGTCGTCGAACACGAGCAGGGCGTCGGTTTCGTCGTATCGGGTACTCAGCGGGTAGTCGAACTCGTCGGTGGCGCCCGGGGCGTAGGGCCGACGGCAGTACAGGGTGAGCCCGGCGGCGCCGACCGGCACCGTGAACGAGACGGCGAAGTCGGTGTCCTCGGGGCGCAGCGGCTTGATGCAGGACACCAGGATCTCGTCGGCCACCGCGCCACCGGTGGCCAGCATCTGCGCGCCGCGCACGACGATGCCGTCCTCGCGTTCCTCCTTCACCCCCACCTGGACGAAGTCCCCCTCCCACGCCTGCGTGGCGGTGGCCCGGGAGGCCTGCGGCGGGATGATCGCGTAGGAAACGTACAGATCGTTCTCGACGATCCGCCGGTGGAACGCGGTCACGTTCGCCGCCAGGCCGCGTTCGTCGGCGAACGCCTCGGGGTGGGCGGCGAACGCCGCGACGAACGCCCCGACGTGGTCGGGCGAGCGGCCCACCCAGCCGCTCGTGTGGTCGGCCCACACCTGGGCGGCGTCGCGCCACGCGCGCAGTTCCTCGGCGCTGCGCGGCGGCAGGAACAGCCGGTTCACCGGCCGGCCGGTCTCGGCATCGGGGGCTTGCATGCCGTTGGCCGGGTCGGCGGCCAGGTCGAGGAGTTCGCCCACGGTGCGGGCGATGGGGGCGAAGGCCGGATGGTCGGCCACGTGCGCGACTGGGGTTCCGTCGACGATCACCCGACGTCCGTCGTCGAGAGAGGCCAGATATTGGGTTCCGGAGCGCATGCGGGAACTCCTCACACGGGTGTCGTAGCTGAATTCGATCGGGGCGTGGCCGGGGACATCCAGGCGCATGCGCCACGTGCGGCCGTAGCGAAACGTTCCGTCGCGCAACGGCATCGTGCCGCCGAACAGGACGAGGGTGTCGTCGGCGGGGGCGTCGTGCGTCCACGCGGCCGACACCTCGGCGATCGGCAGGAGTTGCGCCAGGGTGCCTTCCTGGTAGAGGTCGCCGTCCACCCAACTGCGGGCGACGATGGCGTCCCAGTCGACGGCGCCGGGGTCGGTGCCGAGGTCGACGACGGTGGTCGCGAGCGGTTTGGGACAGGCGGCCTTGGACGCGCGGATGTCGAGGGTCTCGAGTTCGCGGTCGGTGTGGTCGGACCCCACGGTCAGGTAGTGGCGGCCGTCGGCGCGGATCAGCACGGGCTCGATCTCGCCGGAGGTACGGGCGCCGTCGACCACGACGTCCGGGTGCGTGCTCAGTCGGTCGGGGTCGATGTCGTAGAAGGCGGGGATCGACTCGGGTTCGGGTACGCCGATCGCGGCGAGTTCCGCTATGTGGTGCCGGACCGCGGTGGTGTCCCGACCGGTGTAGCCGGCCACCACCAGCCGGGTCGGGGCGACCTCGACGAGCGCGCCGTCGGTGGTGCGTAGTCGCAGCCGCGGGGCGGTGCGGGTCATGTGTGCTCCTTCGCCGCGCTCGGGGCGGCGGAATCGGGCCGGTCGGCGGAGCCCGTCCAACGACGGTCCGTCAGGGCGGGGAAATCGGCGCGCGCACGCTCGGGGAGCCCGGGGTCGAGGTCGGCGAAAGTGAAGCCCTCGTTCTCGCCCGCCTCGACCACGACCCGGCCGCTGGGATCCACCACCCGGCTGTGTCCGCCGAGCGCGACACCGGACTGCTCACCCACCGCGTTGCAGGCGACGACGTACATCTGCTCCTCGACGGCGCGCACGGTCGTGAACAGCCGCCAGTGCTCCAGCCGGGCCTTCGGCCACGCGGCGCAGACCGCCACCTGCCGCGCGCCCGCGTCGACGAGGCTGCGGTACAGCTCGGGGAACCGCAGGTCGTAGCAGGTGGTGATGCCCGTGGCGAGCCCGGCCACGTCGCTGGTG
The DNA here is from genome assembly GCF_042793325.1 of Embleya sp. NPDC056575. Classification (NCBI taxonomy): domain Bacteria; kingdom Bacillati; phylum Actinomycetota; class Actinomycetes; order Kitasatosporales; family Streptomycetaceae; genus Embleya; species Embleya sp. NPDC056575. The sequence continues at coordinate 150,022 of NZ_JBHTVA010000003.1, read as the reverse complement.
CCGATGGTGGTCCCGGGTGTGAGCAGCGTGGACTCGCGGGACCCGTAGCCGAACAGGTGGACCTTGCGGTAGGTGTTCTCGACCGTTCCGTCGGGGCCGACGACGGCCGAGGTGTTGTACAGCCGGCCGTGTTCGTCGACCTCGACGAAGCTGCCGAGGTGGATCCCGACGCCGATCTCGCCCGCCCACCGCCGCGCGGCGGCCAGAGTGGGGCCCTCGAAGGGTTCGGCGCGGGACGCGTAGTGCTCGAAGGAGAAATATCCGGCCGTCCACATCTCCGGAAGGATCAGCAGATCGGTTCCGCGCAGGGCCCGTTCGGCCAGGACGGTGCGGCCGACGCGGGCGAGGCGATCCGCCGGCGACTCGTCGTCGGGACTGGCCACCTGGAGCAGGGCGACACGCATCAACGCCTCCCGTGGGAGGGCAGCAGGTTCAGCGTGCGAAGCGTGCTGGCCAGGTGTGTCCGCAGCGCGGTCGCCGCGGCTTCGGGGTCGCCGCCACGCAGCGCCTCGACGATCGCCCGGTGCTCGTCCAGGACGACGGCGGGCCTGCCCTCGGTGCCGGCGAGCGCCGACAGACCCATCCGTACCTGGCGCTCGCGCAACGATTCGTAGAAACCCGTGACGACCGGATTGCCCGCCTGGGCCACGATCACCCGGTGGAAGGCGCGGTCGGCCTCGATGAACCGCCGGGGGTCGTCGATGAGCCCGGCCTGTTCGGTCAGCAGCTTCTCGAGATCGGGCACGAGCAGTTCGGCGACCGCGGCGGAGCGGCGGACGCACCAGTCCTCCAGCAGTTGTCGGGCCTCCATGGCGGCGTTGACCTCGGGGTCGGAGATCGCCGGCACCAGGATTCCCCGCTTGGGAATGATCTGTACGAACCCCTCGGTGTCCAGCCGCAACAGGGCTTCGCGCACCGGTGTGCGGGATGTCTGCGTCGCGGCGGCGATCTCCGATTCCGACAAGAACACACTGTCGGTGCGGGGAATGCTGGAGATGTGTTGTTTAAGCCATTCATAGGCCACCATCTGCGCGGATGCGGCCCGCGTCGTCGTTTGCGCTCCACTCATAGACCGAATGTATGCAAGCTGTGTGCCAGCGTCAAGACCCCGTGTCGACAGCGGGATTCGGCGGGTTCCGACCGGACCTGTGCCCGGCGCCTCGGCGATCCGCGACGAGAGCACGACGTCACCGGCGGCGATCCGCTCCACCAGTCACCGGGCGGCGATCGGGAAGAGCGGGACGGCTCGCCGGTTCGACTCATCCACCACCGGGTCCGCCGGCGGATCGAAACGACCCGACAGGACCGGGACACAGCCCCCATGGCGCAGCGGCGGGGCGGGGACGGTCCCGTGAGTGCGGGCGCGCTGCCGGGTTCAGTGATCCCCATCTTGTTGATGGGCGGGGCCGGCCATTCGGGAGGCGGGGTCCGCCCGGCCGTTCTCCCAGACGACCTTCAACTCGACGCGCGCGAACCGCCAGCCGTCGTCGGTGTGTTCGCACACGCAGTGATACACCGCCCCCACGTCCCAGTGGCTCCGGGTATCGGCGCCGTGGCGGTGGACGGCGAGCAGGTTGGCTCGCAGCCGGACACCCTTGCCCCCCGTCTCGAAGATGTGATTGCCGGTCATGTGGTGGGTGCGGTCGAAGCGCCCCAGATCCCGACGCACGAACTCCGCCACGTCGGGGGCCCGAACCTCGCCCGACGGCAGCGACAACACGCCATCGGGAGTGAAGCACCGGGCGTAACCCTCGAAATCCTTCGTATCCAGGCAATAGTCGAACCACGTCAACAGATCGACGAGTGCCTGCCGCTCGTGCGGAGCGAGCGGGTGAGAACGTTCGACCAAGAGACTCACCTGACCGCGTGGGATCATCCGGACACCCAGCGTAGCGAATCGGTGTCGTTTCCACGTGCACGCCGTCCGGACACGGCCGAGGTCCGATGTCCCGACGGGCGTACTGCGCCGTGTCGCCTCGGTCGTCGAGCGCGGTTGCGCGTCGCCGGCGCTTCCACCCCGCGTACCCCGGTGCCGCGGGTCGCGGGTCCGTGCCCGCGGGCACACCACGCGGAGTACGTCGAGCATCGCTCCCAGTCCGCGCGCGTCTCGTGCCTCACGAGGGCGGCGGCTCGCGGAGGATCAGATCCAGGAGACCCGGAAATCGGATGTCGAATTCGGGACGACGCAGCCGATTGAGGCGCCGCGACCCCTCGTCCCGCTGCTCCACCAGGCCGGCTGCGCGCAGGACCGCGAAGTGATGGCTGCGCGTCGCTTTCGTGACGGGCAAGTCGAATGTGCCACATGCGCGTTCCCAATCCGGCGTGGCCGCGAGCTCCCTCAGGATCGCGCGGCGTACGGGATCGCTCAACGCGTCGAGCGCGTCCTGGAGGGAAACCGAGGCCGGATCGGTGTGCGTGAGTCGACTGGAGCGTAGGGACAATCGACATCCTTGGCAAAGTGTTCGATCAACGTCGTACACTTCAGCCTACCGTACGACCTCTGATGGAAATGAGCGATCCATGCCCCTGGTGCGTATCGACCTCGCCTCAACTCGACCGCCCGCCATGCGCCGTGCCATTGCCGACGGCGTCCACCGGGCTCTCGTCGACGCCATCGGCATCCCGGCCGAGGACCGTTTCCAGATCGTCACCCCGCACGGCCCGGACGAGTTGATCTTTCATCCGAGCTACCTCGACGTGGCTCGTGAGGACATCGTCTACGTACAGATCACCCTGGTGACCGGACGACCTCGGGAACTCAAGCTGGACCTGTATCGACGCATCGCGGCAAACCTGACCGAGGTCGGCGTACGCGCCGGCGACGTGTTCGTCACACTGACCGAGAATGCTCTCGACGGTTGGTCGGCGGGCGACGGCCAGGCACAACTGGTCGACTTGCAGTCTGTCGCCGGGACGGGAGACCCACAGTCCACGTGAGCCGCCGGCACCAAATGGCCGGCGCGGAGGCGCCTCGTGCGTCTCGCGGAATTGTTCGTCGGTCAGGGCGAGTTGCCGGAGTCGGGAGGTGGCGACGCGAGGATCCCGGGTCGACTCTCGGTTCCGGCGGCGGTGTCGCCGTCGGCGAAAAGGTCGGCTATCCGGCCTCGAAGGCGGTGCGCAGGATGTCACGATGGGCGCCCGTCGAAGCGCAACAGGCCCGGCCGCGATGCCGGTGTGGGCACGCCGTGTGCCCCGGCATTCACGTACGGGTGGCGCGGCGGCTGTTCGTCGTCACGGGGCGTACAGGTCGGCGATCAGCGGGACCAGATCGGTGTTGATGCCACGAACCAGGGCGTCGATTGCCTCGCGGGCCCGGCTGTACACACCGACCGCGACCGTTCAGGGGCAAGGTCCGCTCCGGGCGCTTCGCCGACGACACGACCGTCACCACCCGGACCCTGTCACCGCTGCCGGCCGCCGGACGAACCGGCGCGCCGACGTGCCGTACGGGAGATCCTCACCCACAGCCGCCCGGGTCACGGACCTGCGTCGGTCGGATGCACGGAACGGCGCGCGGTGTCCCCCCGCCGGGCCATCGCGAAGGGCGTGACGGCGTCGGCGGCGGAACACCTCCGTGCGCGGACCGACATGCGGACGGTCGGCCGGGAGGCTGACGGTGTGCGGTGGATCGTCTCGATGAACCGCTCGAATTCCGATGGTTCGACGAATAGCTCACTCGATCACGCGGTTGCGCGATCATACGATCACTTGACGTGCGGGGCGGAAATTGCCGCCCGCCGCGTTGTTCACGTCCAGGTGCGGGACGCGCCGGCACTCGAAACGACAGCGGGAGCGTCGCTGCGGATTCCTAGTGGGGCGAAACCGCGAACGGGAGCGGGACGTCCGACAGGATCCAGAGCTCGACGCCGGGCTGGTCCCATCGCGGGCGGCAGGCGTACGCCTTGTAGTGGGGGTTGTTCAACAGGCCTACGGCGTACTGCTCGCAGGCGGACGTGGACGAGAACGCCCGCTTGTACCGCCACTGGAAGTCGTCCGGCGCGGACCGGCTCGTGTCGGTCGACGCGGCGGGCGACGTGGTGGGCGCGGCGACGGCCGGAGCGACGGCGGAGAGCGCGCCGAGGGCCAGGCCGAACGCCAGGACTCCCGACACCGCGCGAAGCTTGTGGTTCATGGACCTTCCTTCCGGGGGAAACGACCGACGGATGTCGGCCGCCGGATCGAACGACCCGACAATCAGATTGAACGGGATCGGGCATGATCCATGTGACCTAATACGGGGGGAAGTACGTTGAAACATAAAGGAGTTCGTCTATCGCTGCCTGAACTCGCCGCGCCGGCTCCCGGGCGTGCCCACGGTAGGGCCGGCGCAGCGAGGCGAGCGGGGTCTCCTTCGGCGTTCGGCCGAGAGAACGGCGAGGCCCTGGGACGCGCCCGTCGACATCGGCGGTTGGAGCGCCCGAGCCGGGCCCGGCGGCGGACCGTACTCGCCGCCGTGCACGCGTGTGCGTCGCGTCAGGGAGTGAGGATGATCTCGCAGCCTTCGACGGCGAGGCACGGAGTCGGCACGCACGGGCCGAGCCAGATGTCGGTGACGGCGCTGACGTAGCGCGCGCCGCACCGGTCGGACGGGACGACGAGTTGGGTGCCGTGAACGTCCAACGCCCGGCCGTCCATCGCGGTGGCCAGGAGTACCGGGGCGTCACCGAAATCGGCGTCGATCTCCGCCCAGGACAACACTGTATGATGGCCGTCGCCGCCGGATATCACAAGGACGTAGCGGGACCGGTCCTTACGCCACCGGGCGTCGAAGGTCGGACCGGCGGCGGTGACGACCTCCCGCAGGAGCGGACCGTCGAAGGTGTGCCGTTGCGGTCCGCTCGTCGCGCAGTCGAACGTCACCACCGTGTGGTGCTGTGTCCATTTCTCCCGGAGCTCGGCGACCGTGACCGCGACGGGTCGGTGCAGGTTCCCGCGCAGCCGAAACGGTTTGGTGGGTATCGGCACGCCGAGCCGGCCCATCGACATCGCCTCCACACGGTCGGCACTTCGTCGTCCTCGCAAGCATGCCCAACGACTCGACACCCGAAGCGCAGATGCGCCGTCGAAGGCCATTTCTCCTTGCTCATGGCTCTTTAGAAGGGCAATTCTCCTGGCAGTTGCTTCTCCGACCAGAGGCGGGACCCCATCGCGGCCATTCCGCCGCGCGACGATCCCAGGCGCCGTACACGGCCCGGTGGTCCAGTTCGACGTACGCGTCGTCGAGGTCCTGTTCCGACGCGGCCTCCTCGAACCGGGCGAACGCCGCCGCGTCGGCGTCGGTGAGCGGGCGCACCGAGGCATCGTCGGGCTTCGGTGGTGAAGTAGAACAGGTTGTCGGCCCCGTTCAGCGTGATGTCGGACGCCGCCAGTCGTTCCCGTAGCGCCGCCTCGTCGACCGGCCGGACGCCGTCCAGGCCGAGCGTCGACGCGACCGCCGGGGTGAGCAGCACGCGGGTCGTGCCCTCGATGGTGGTCAGGACGCCGAGCCGTTCGTCCTCGTCGAGGGTGTCGTCGGCGTGCGGAAGGCGACTCGTGGGCGCGGGGATCCGCCAGAAGTCGGTGATGGTGGACGGGAACACGTCGGCTTTCCGGTTGTGGTGTCGGTCGGGGTGGTTCGTGCTGTCGAGGTGGTCGAAAGCGTTCTACGAGAGTGATCGAGCGGTCGGTGACGGCGAACCCGAGGCTTCGGTACGGGCCGACGGCGCCGGTGGGACTGTCGGCGTCGACGTCGAGTCCGCGGGCCTCGCGGCGCACGCCGAAGGCCGTGATGTATCCGAACGGGCCGCCATGCAAGGGCCATTCGTCCGGGGCCACGTCGACGAAGACGAAGCCGACGACACATTCGCCGTCGAGCGTGTCGGGAGCGTCGGGCGAGCCACCCGGGCAGGGCGGCGTCGCAGGCCGCGGGATGTTGCCGGCCGCGCACCTCCTGCCAGGCCGGGAGCGCACCGCCGATGCCTTCGCGACGCCGGTCCGGGGCCACCGTGCCGTCCAGGGCGGCGGGGGGCTCGGTCGGACGTCGATCGGCCCGGTCGGGTTCGCAAGCCGCGCGTGGCGCCACTCATGCGAGCCCGCCCTCCGGGCTTCGCCTGGCGCCGTGCCCGTCGCTGTTCAGTCCCCGGCCCGTATCAGCCCGCTCTCGTAGGCGAAGATCACTGCGTGGATGCGGTCGCGGAGGCCGAGTTTGGTCAGGATGCGGCCGAGGTGGGTTTTGACGGTCGTCTCTCCCACGAAGAGCCGGTCGGCGATCTCGCCGTTGGCCAGTCCCCGGGCGATCAGGACGAGGACTTCCCGTTCCCGGTCGGTGAGTGCGGCCAGGAGTTCGCGCTGGGCGGGCGCGGACGCGGGGGCGTGCCGGACGAAGCGTTCGACCAGGCGCCGGGTGAGTGAGGGCGCCACCATGACCTCTCCCCGCAGCACCGCGCGGACGGTGACCAGGATCTCCTCGGCGAGGGCGTCCTTGACGAGGAAGCCGTTCGCGCCGGCGCGCAGAGCGGCGTAGGCGTACTCGTCGAGGTCGAAGGTGGTGACGACGAGGATCCGGGGTCCATGGGGCTGTGCGCAGAGGTGTTCGGTTGCGGCGAGCCCGTCCATGCCGGGCATGCGTACGTCCATCAGGACGAGGTCCGGCTCCAGGGCGGCCACGCCCGTGATTGCCGCGTGGCCGTCGGCGGCTTCGCCCACCACGGTGAGGTCGGGCTGGCTGTCGATGACCATGCGCAGGCCCATCCGGATCAGCTCCTGGTCGTCGCAGATCAGCACCCGGGACAATGCCGGAGCGGGAGCCGGGGTCGGGGTCGGGGTCGGGGTCGGGTCGATCATGGGGTCGCCGTGACGGACTCGGGCTCGGTGGGGCGCAGGGTGGCGGTGACCCGGTAGCCGCCGTCGGGCGTGGGTCCGGCGTCGACGCTCCCGCCGTACAGGGCGGTGCGTTCGCGCATGCCGGTGAGCCCGTGACCGGAAAGGAGCAGCGGGGTGGGGTGCTTCGGGGCTGCTTCCCTTCCGGCTCCGGCCGAATTCTCCACCCGGACGCGGACCAGCCGCTCGGGCCCCTCGGTACCGGTGTCGACCCGTACGTGGATCGTGGCATCCGGCGGTGCGTGCTTGACGACGTTGGTGAGAGCCTCCTGCACGATGCGGTACGTCTGCGCGGTGAGATCCGCCGGAAGACCGCCATCCTCTCCACGAAGATCCAGCCGGGCGCGGGCGCCGCTCGTGTTGAGGCGCCCGACCAGCCGCCGCAGATCCGCCGAAAGGGACGTACCGGCCCCACCGTGATCCGGCCCGGGGCCTGGGCCGCCGGCCGGGGTGTCCGTGTCGGAGGTGCGCAGTACCTCCAGCAGCCGGCGCAGTTCGTCCAGTGCCTCGCGGCCGGTCGCGCTGATGACACCGAGGGTACGGTCGACGACCGTGGGGTCGGCGTGCCGCATCATCCTGCCGCCCTCCGCGCTCAGCACCATCACGCTCACACTGTGCGCGAGGACGTCGTGGATCTCGCGGGCGATGCGCGCCCGTTCCTCGGCGACGGCGACCCGGGCCAGCGCGAGGCGCTCCGACTCGGCGAGCGCGGCCCGCCGCTCGAACTCGGCGATATAGGCGCGCCGGGCACGGACGTACTCGCCGAACACCCAGGCCCCGGCCAGCAGGAGCCCCACCGCGAGCGGGGTGAGCCAGGCCCCCCGGGTGCCCGGGCCCCCGTAGTCCCGCTGCCAGGCGGGAATCCACAGCACGACACAGCCGGCGGCGCAGAGCACCGTCGCCGCGGCGACCCGGCGCAGGCCGCGTACCGTGAGGGTGGCCAGGACCGCGGCCAGTGCGACGGCGCCGCGTCCCGGTTCCTGTCCCCACACGTGTCCGAGGTACTGCGCCCAGAACGCGGCCGTCACCACGGCCGCGACGAGGACCGGCCGGCGGCGGCGCCAGAGCAGGGGCAGCACAAAGGCGACGTAGACGCACGTCTGTACCCAGACCGGTTGCCAGCCCGGCTGCCGGCGGATCACCGGGGGCACGGCCACCAGCACGAGCAACAGGACGTCCGCCGGCCACGAATGTTCGCGCCGCAGGCGAAGCAGGGTCTCGATCAGCCGTTGCACCGCCTCACGCTATGGTCGGGGCCCGTTCCCCGGCATCATCCTGGCGGGCGTCACGGGGTCCTCCCGCAGTCGTACGGACACCGGCCGGGGATACGACGTGCGGCTACCCGGGGCGCTTCCAGCATGGCCGCCATGTCGATCACCACCGAGTTCCTCAGGCGTCCCCTCATGACCGGCGCCGTGGCGGCCAGTTCACGGCGGCTGGCGTACGCGATGACCGAGGGCATCGGCCTGGAGCGGGCCCGGCTCGTCGCCGAACTCGGTCCCGGGACCGGGGTGTTCACCGACGCGATCCTCGCTCGGCTTGCCCCCGACGCACGGCTCGTCGCGGTCGAGCTCAACCCGGTGCTCGCCGTACGGTTGTCGGCCACCCGGCGCGACAGCCGGCTGACCGTGGTCCAGGGTTCGGCCGCCGGGCTGGCCGCCGCAGTGGGCGAACCGGTCGACGCGGTGGTCTCCGGGCTGCCGTGGACGGTCATGTCGCAGGACCGGCGCGGGCACATCCTGGATGCCGTGACCGAAGTCCTCGCGCCCGGCGGCCGGTTCACCACCTTCGCCTATCTGCACACGGCCCGGACTCCGCCGGCCCGTCACTTCACCGCCGAACTGGCCCGCCGTTTCGACCGGTTGGAGCGCTCGAAGGCGGTGTGGGCGAACCTCCCGCCCGCTTTCGTGCACAGGGCCACCCGGAGGCCATGACCGCGAGCAGGCCCGCGAGAGCGAGGCCCGAGACCGGGAACCAGTGCGAGGGGTGAGCTCATCCGGGGGACGGTGCGGAGGTTGCCGGTCCAACGCGCCGGCCGGGTTCCCTGGCAGTTCGTGCCCCCGAGACGAGGAGAGCCCTGCGGCACAAAGGCCGGTACTTCTACGGTGGTGCGGACTCACTCCTGATCGGCCTGCCGCCGGATTGTTCCTCGACACCGTCTCGTTCCGCATCGCTTCCTCGGCCAGAGCCCGAGCCGCCGGACCGTCGTAACGCGTCCCGCACAGCCCGACGGACAACACTCCGGTGGCTCTCGGCCGTCCGCTCCGAGCCGTACACCGGCACGGTGTCCTCCGGGAATTCCGCCGCCCGGCGTACGAACTCCTCCACCTGGTACGGAACTTCGCCCCTTGGGGAAGGCGCGCGTCCTGTCACACACGGATCAACACGCTGCGGCGTTCGGCTGGTGAAGCCTTCTTGGCCTTGCCGAATCGGACGCAGCTCCGGGACCTGACCGTCCTTGTTCCCCGGCGGCGGCCTGCCCTTCGACGGATCCGGATCCGGCTCGCTGTGTCAGCGTCGGCTTCTCCACCGCGACCCCGAGCGGGACCCCGATCAGCCCGGTGACGGATACCGAGGTCGGCACTATCGCGATGGTCTGCTTGGGTGTCATCCCGAGGGCCTTGAAGATCCCGCGTTGAGAAGAACAATCGCCGACCACGAATTCGCCGTGTTCGCAGGTGCTCACACCACCTGCCCGCGGCGGGATTCGAGGCGAGGCCGCGGCGGGCCGGTCAGGCCGGGGCGACGGTCGGGCCGGCGGCGCGGCGGGCGAGGGTGGTGGTGAACGCGCGCAGGAGCAGCGCCGCGGTGGCGGCGAGACCGGTGAGCAGGCCGAGCCACAGGCCGAGGGTGTGTCCGCCGAACCCGAACGCGAACAGGCACGACGCCGGCAGTCCGATCGCCCAGTAGCCGACGAGCGTGACGCGGAAGCCGGTTCGGGTGTCGTCGAGGCCGCGCAGGAGTCCGACGCCGATGTTCTGCGCGCAGTCGAAGAACTGCAGGACGGCGGCGACGATCAGCAGGCGGGTGGCGATCGTCAGGGCGTCCTCCGATGTGGAGTCGAGGAACGGGGCGAGGACCAGGCGCGGCACCGCCAGGTACACGGCGGCGACCGCGGCCATGACACAGGCCGCGCAGCCGAGCGCGGTACGCATCAGACGGCGGGCTCGGGCGTGGTCGTCGAGAGCGATCTCGCGGCTGACGTTGATCGACGCGGCGTGGGAGAGTCCGACGGCGACCTGGAAGACGATGTACACGAGTTGGTTGACCGCGGTGTGGGCGGCGAGAGCGGCGGGGCCGAACGATCCGGCCATCAGTGCCGTGACGAAGAAGAACCCGGCCTCGGAGCCGTATGTCGCGGCGATCGGCATGCCCAGTGCGACCAGACGGCGCACGGTGGCGCGGTCCGCCTTGGCGGGATCGAGGGCCAACAGCGGGGCGAGTTCGCGGTCGCGGCGGGCGACGGTGTACAGCGCGAGGAATGTCAGCAGGTAAACCGTCGACGTGGCGGCGCCGATCCCGACCAGCCCTGCCTCCGGCAGGATCCATGTGCCGTGAACGAGGGCCCAGTTCAGTCCCGCGTTGACGGCGACGGAGGCGACCGTGATGTGCAGGAGCGCCTGGGGACGGCGCATGCCGACCGTGAACTGGCGCACGACCTGGAACCACAGGCACGGCAGCAGGCCGGGGGCGAGGGCGGCGAGCATGTGCCGCGCGCGGCGGGCGACCTCGTGGTCCTGGCCGAGCAGGGGCAGCGCCTGGCCGACCGCGAGCATCAGTACCGCGCCCACGAGGCCGGCACCGGTGGCGACCACCATGGCGGCACGCACGACGCCGCGTACTTCCTCGCGCGCGGTGTTCGCCGTCGTCCCCGGCTCGGCGATCCCCGTGTTCGCGGTTCCCGGCGCGGTCGTCGCCGCCTCGTCGGCGGCGCGTTCGGCACGTGCGGCGGCTGCGGCGACCTGGTTGCCGACGGCGGTCACCAGGCCCACGCCCATGGTGCGCACCTGGTTGAACACGACGATCGCCAGTCCGCCCGCAGCGAGTTCCTCGGTACCGAGCAGGCCCATCATCACGGTGTCGGTCGTGGTCAGCGCGACCTGGGCGAGCTGGGTGAGGATCAGCGGGACGGCGAGCACCGCCAGGGCGCGGCCGTCGCGGAGGAAGGTCGTGGACATCGTGCGCAGCGGCTCCTCGGGGTCGGGCAGGGCACCGTAGCAGCCGGGTTCCACACCGTCGGAGCGGGGTCGGGCAAGGGCCGGGAGGACCGCGCGCCACCGTCGGTGATCTTGCGCGAGCCACCTGAATTAGGGTAGGCACACCTAATCCATTCGTGGTTGTGGTTCGGGAACGAGGACGCACCGTGTACGTGAACAGGCGCCAACTGCTGATATCCGGCGGAGGGATCGGGGCCGCCACCCTCGTCGGATGCTCGTCCCGGGGCGGCGACACCCCCGCGCCGCAGACCACGGGCGGCACCCCGAAGAAGGGCGGCACGCTCCGCGTCGGCGCGCTGGGCCGGGCCAGGGCGATCACCCGAGACCCGCACGGCACGCAGAGCAACGAGAGCGACTACCTGGTCCTGTCCCTCGTGTTCGACACGCTGACGGTGCCCGCGGGCAAGCCGAACACCGCGCCCCGCCTGGCCGCGTCGTGGGAGTCCACCCCGGACCTGAAGACCTGGCGCTTCAAGATCGCACCCGGCGCCCTCTTCCACGACGGCAGTCCGGTCACCGCGGCCGACGTCGTCTGGTCGCTGCGCCGCCTGCGCAACACCAAGTCGGGTGCCTCGCGCCTCCCGGGCATCCAGGCGGACAACATCACCGCCGACGGGGACACCACCGTGGTCCTGGTGTCCGACTACCCCAATGCCGAACTGCCGCTGCTGACCCGGCTGAGCAGCTTCGTCCTCAAGAAGGACACCCCGGACGGGGCGCTGGACAAGGCGCCCGGCACCGGCCCGTTCAAGCTCGACTGGTACCGCAACGGCAACGCCCGCCTGGTCCGCAACGAGAAGTGGTACGGCGGCGAAGTGTTCCTCGACGCCGTCGAGATCACCATGTTCGAGACCGCGCAGGCGATGTCCAACGCGATCCTCGCCGGCCAGATCGACCTGGCCTCCAACGTCGGCCCGGTGGCCGCGCGCATCGCCGAGACCCGCAAGGACCTGCGCGTGGTGCGCCGCGCCGACGACATGGCCATGCCGATCGTCATGCGCGCCAAGGACGGCCCGTTCGCCGATCCCCGCGTACGCGAGGCCCTGCGCCTGGTCGTCGACCGCGACGCCATGGTCAAGCAGGTCCTGTCCGGCTACGGCACCGTCGCCAACGACATCATGGGCACCGGCGACCCGCGCTACGCCCGCGACGTCCCCCAGCGCACTCGCAACCTGGCCCGCGCCGGGCAACTCCTCGCCGAGGCCGGCTTCGACCTGGGCAGGACGTACGACCTGATCACCACCGAGGACATCGCCGGACTCGCCGAATCCGCCACGCTGTTCGCCAACCACGCCCGCGAAGCCGGCATCAGGATCAACGTCGTCAAGCAGGAGTCCGGCAAGTTCTGGGACGAAACCTGGCAGAAGGGCACTCTCTACACGACGTACTGGGGCACCAACGACTCGGTGCTCTTCCTCGGCTCCAAGCTCATGGTCGGCGACGCCGGCCAGAACGAGGCCCAGTTCGCCGACCCGGCCTTCGACGACGCCTACCGCCGAGCGGTCGGCGCCGCCGACGAGGCCGGCCGCGCCGCCGCGCTCGTCGAGGTGCAGAAGATCCAGCACGAGCGCTCCGGCTACCTGCTGTGGGGCATGGCCGACGGCATCGACGTCGCCGCCGCCAAGGTCCAAGGTCTGCCCACCCTGGCCGGGTACGGCCGCGTCCAGTTGCAGAGCACGTGGCTGCGCTGACCCCGGGCGCAGCGGCGGCCGGGGCCACCGACCCGGTGCGGCGCGCGGGGCGGGCCGCACTGCGCGTGGGCGCCGTCCTGCTGCGCCGCGCCCTGGTGTTGGCCGCGCTGTTGGCGGTCGTGTTCGCCGCCGTCGAGATCCTCCCCGGCGACGCGGCCACCGCCACCGCGGAGCGCGGCGACAGCGCCGCCGACCTTGCCGCCCGGCGCGAACACCTCGGCCTGGACCGGCCGTTGTGGGAGCGCTTCACGGACTGGATGACCGCACTGCCCACCGGCGACCTGGGCACCTCCGCGCGCGGCGAGAAGGTCGCCGACCTGCTGCGCGACCCGTTCCCCAACACCCTCGCCCTGGCGGGGGCGGCGTTCGTCCTCACGGTCGCCGCCTCCCTGGCGCTCGGCTGCCTGGCCGCCGCGCGACCCGGCGGGCGCACCGACCGCGTGATCGGCCACACCGCCACGACCGCGTTCGCCGTCCCCGACTTCGTCCTGGCCACCGGCCTGATCCTGGTCCTGTCCCTGTGGACCGGCTGGCTGCCCGCGGTCACCGTCGCCGACGCGTCCGGCGAACCCGCCGAATGGACCATGATGATCATGCCGGTGCTCGCCCTCGCCATCCCACAGGCGGGCTGGAACACCCGCATCGTGCGTGGTGCCCTCGCCGACCAGGCCGGCACACCTCACGTCGAAGCCGCCCGCCTGGACGGCCTGTCCACCACCCGCGTCCTGCTGCGCCACGCGCTGCCCGGCGCGCTCCCCGTCATCGCCACCGGCGTCGCCACCTCGACGGGCATGCTCCTCGGCGGCGCCGTCGTGGTGGAGACCCTCTTCAACTACCCGGGCATCGGCACCGTCCTGGCCGGCGCGGTCGCCGGCCGCGACACCGCCCTGATCGCCGGATCCGTCGCCCTCTCGGGCGCCGCGATCACCGTCGTCCTCCTCGCCGCCGACCTCGTCCGCGCCAAGACCGCGGGAGCCGGCCGATGACCACCACCTCCAGCGACACCGCCGCGCCGGCGCCCACCCGCCCCGGCCGGCGCCGGCTCGCGCGCCGCGTGCTGCCCCTCCTCCTCCCGGCCGCGCTCTTCCTGGGCGCGGCTCTCGCCGGGCCCTGGCTCGCGCCACACTCCATCGACGCCCCGGTGACCGCCACCTACGCCACGGCCGGCGACGGCGCCCTCCTCGGCGGCGACCAACTCGGCCGCGACGTGTGGTCCCGACTCCTGCACGGCGGAGGCGAGTTGATCGGCTGCGCCTTCCTCATCGGCGCCGCCGTCACCGCGACCGCGGCCCTGCTCGGCTGCCTCGCGGTGCTGCGCCCACGCGCGGGCCGCGTTCTCGAACGCACCGCCGACGTCGCCATCCTCCTGCCGTCCGTGTTGGGCATCATGCTCGTCGCCCTGGCCTGGCCGGACGGCGGACGCTGGGCCGTGATCACCGCCGCCATCGTCCTGGGCGTCCCGTTCGCCGTTCGCGTGGTCGCCGCGGCAGCGGCTCCGCTCGCCGACGCCGGGTACGTCGAAGCCGCCCTGATGCGCGGCGAGTCCAGCCTCTCGATCACCGTGCGCGAGCTCCTGCCGAACCTCCGCGGCACCGTGACGGCCCTGTTCGGACTGCGCTTCGTGGAAGCCGTCTACATCATCTCCACGGCCGCGTTCCTGCAGATCGGCCCACAGCCACCCGAAGCCGACTGGGCACTGATGATCCGCGAGAACGCCCCCGGCATCCTGCTCAACCCGTGGGCCGTCCTGGCCCCCGGCGCCGCCATCGCCCTCCTGGCGATCACCGTCAACCTCGCCGCCTCGGCACCGGCCCCCCGCACCCAGGCGGTGACGACGGCATGAACCCGCGAACCCCCATCGGCACGACGCCCGACGACGGCATCGGCCACGACAACCGGCCGGACATCTCCCGCGATGCGGTGCGCGCCGACGTCCCCGACACGGTGGCCGTCGACCTCGCCGGACTCGGCATCCGTCTCCGCCACGGCCCGCGCCTGCTGCACCCGATCTACGCGACCGTGCACGCGGGGCGCGTCACCGCGCTCACCGGCGCGTCCGGCTCCGGAAAGACCACCCTCCTCAAAGCCCTGCTCGGTGAACTGCCGCCCGGCGCGAGAGCGGACGGCACCGCACACGTCCTCGGCCACGACGTGCTGCGGCTGGACCGCGCCGCACTGACCCGCCTGCGCCGCACCGAACTCGCCTACGTCGGCCAGGATCCCGGCTCCGCGCTCAACCCCCGCATGACCGTGCGCCGCCTCGTCGCCGAGACCGCCCACGACCCGACCCGGCAGGCCGTCGAAGCCCTCCTCACCGAATGCCGCCTGCCACTCGAGGACGGCCTGCCCGACCGCCGACCCGGCGCCCTGTCCGGCGGCCAGCAGCGCCGCGTCGCACTCGCCCGCGCCCTGGCCCGCAACCCCCGACTCCTGCTGCTCGACGAACCCACCGCCGGACTCGACCCCGCGCTGCGCGACGAGATCGCCCGACTCCTGCGCCACCTCGCCGACACCCGCGGACTCGCCGTGCTGATGGCCTGCCACGATCCGGAACTGGTCGGGGCGTGCGCCGACGACACCATCGCCCTCATCACAGCCGGCACACCGGGCACACTCGGTGCGGCCGGTAAGGCGGCGCGCTCCCTCGCCGACCCAACACGGGTGCGGACCCGGATGCCGGCGGAGCCGATCGCGCCCGGCGAGCGCACCGCACCCCGGATCGCCACCCTCCACGTGCGCCCGCCCATCGGGTCCATCGCCGCGGCGGTGCCCGCGCAACACGGACTCGCCGCCCACGGGGTCACCGTCGCCTTCGGCACCGGGCGCGGTCGCCGCCCGGCGCTGGACGGCGTGGACCTCACGCTGCCGGCGGGCACCGCGGTGTCGATCGTCGGCCCGTCCGGATCCGGGAAGACCACGCTGCTGCGGGTGCTCGCCGGACTCGCGCTGCCCGACTCCGGCACCCTCACCCTGGACGGCGCGCCCCTGCGTCCTGCGGTGCGCCGCCGAGGACGCGACCGGCAACGCCGCATCCAACTCGTCCCGCAGAACCCGCTCGCCACCCTCAACCCGAGCCGCACCGTCGGGGCCGCCCTCACCCGCCCACTGGCACTGCACACCCGACTCACCCGCGGCCCGCGCACCACACGTGCCGTCGAACTGCTCGAACTCGTCGGCCTGCCCGCCGCCTTCACCGACCGCTACCCCGCCGAACTCTCCGGCGGCCAACGCCAGCGCGTCGCCATCGCACGGGCGCTGGCCGTCGACCCCGACTACCTGCTGTGCGACGAGATCACCAGCGCCCTCGACCCCGACACCGCCACCGCGATCATGGATCTCCTGCGCACCGTGTGCGCCGAACGCGGCACGGCCCTCGCCCTGGTCACCCACGACCACCACTTGGCCGCCGACTACACCGAGACGGTGCACGTCCTCACCGACGGCCGACTCACGTCCCGCGGCGACAGCGCGACCCTCCCGTCCCAGGACACGGGGGTCCTCCGGGCGCCCTGACCGGCCAGGCGGCGCACGCCGAAGCGGACACGCGCCCCCCTGCGACCGGGTCGCCGGGGCGATCCCCACGCCGACCCGCGCCGCGTCGCCCGGTCCCCTTGCTCTCAGCGTTCTCTCAGGCGTGATCCGCGATGGTTTCGGGGACAGAGCACCGGTGCGTCGTCGTTCCCGCGATACGTGGTCGAACCGACAACCGGACCGCGAAATATCGGAGGGATCACTATGGCACCGTCGGCCGTGTCCGACCTGGCCGTGAACGTCCTGGACGCGAGTTCGTTGTTGTCCGCGTTCGGGGCGATCGGAATCGCCGTGGTGTTGTTCGCGGAGACCGGTCTGCTGATCGGCTTCTTCCTTCCCGGCGACTCGTTGCTGTTCACCGCCGGTCTGCTGTGTGTGTCGAGTTCCTCCGGGGTCCACCTGACGCTGTGGCAGGTCCTGCTCGCCGCCGTGGCCGGCGCCCTGATCGGCGCGCAGGTCGGGTACGTCCTGGGTCGGCGCGGCGGACGCGCGCTGCTCGCCCGGTACAAGAACAAGAGGCTGCACGAGGGTGTGCGGCGAGCCGAGGAGTTGCTGGCCCGGTACGGACACGCCAAGGCGGTGGTGTTGGCCCGCTTCGTACCGATCGTGCGCACCGTGCTGAACCCGCTCGCCGGCGTCCTGGAGATGCCGGTGCGCACCTTCACGCTGTGGCAGACCCTCGGCGGGGCGGTCTGGGCGATCGGACTGGTCCTGGCGGGCTACGGCCTGGGTTCGTCGGTACCCAACGTGGACACCTACCTGCTGCCGATCGTGGCGCTGGTCGTCCTGGTGTCGCTGACGCCCATCGCTCTCGAACTGCTCAAGGCGCGACGACGGAAGCCGCGCACCGCACCTCGGCACGCCGCACATGGGGAGGAATCATGACCGCGTGGGCCCTCTCCGGCTCGTCCGTCGACGGCGGGCTGTACACGCGGGTGACCGAATGGGCCCGGCACACGCCGGATTTCGTCAACCGGGTGATCGACGACTGGACCGCGTACGGCCTGGTCGTCTTCGCGGCGCTGATGGTGCTCGCGTGGTGGTCGGCACGCGGGCAGGACACGGTGCGGATGGCGCGGGCGCTGTGCGCGCCGCTGGTGGTGTCCCTGGTGTACGCGCTGGACACCGGACTCAAGAGCCTGGTCCACGAGCAGCGGCCCTGCCAAAGCATGGCGAACTCGTTCACCGTCGAGAGCTGCCCGGCTCCCGGCGACTGGTCGTTCCCGAGCAACCACGCGGTGATCGCGGCCGCGGCGGCGACCGTGATCTGGCTGCTGAACCGTGCCCTGGGCATCCTCGCGGCGGTCGCGGCGCTTGCGATGGCGGCCTCCCGGGTGTGGGTGGGCGTGCACTATCCGCACGACGCGCTCGTCGGTCTCCTGGTCGGGGTGCTGTTGGCGTGGCCGCTGACCCTTGCGGCGGGTCGGGCCGCGCCCTTGGTGGAGCGGATGCGGGACTCGCGGATGCGTCCGTGGGTCGCCGCGGGGCGATGATCGAGCGCGGCCGCACCGCGTTGGCGAGCCGGTGGGCGCGGGTCCGTGGGTGGTACCGGCGGCACGCGGGCGTGCGCACCCGGTCGGCACTGGCCGCCGCGGTGGTGGTGGCACTGGTCCTGGCCGTGGCGATCGCCGCGTTCGTCCTGCTCTACCGGAGGTCCCTGGAACGCACGATCGACGCCGACGCGGCCCGGCAGGCCCGGACGGTCGCCGCCGACCTGGCCCGCACCGGCGTACCGGAAGGCGAGTTCCCCACCGAGCGAGGTGGGTCGGCGCTGGTCCAGGTGCTGCGTCCGGACGGCACGGTGCTCGCGTGGTCGGGCGCGCTGAAGGGACGGCCGCCGATGTCGGCCGCCCGGCCCGCGGCGGGCCGGCTGCTGAGCGAGGGCCGGCGCGGGATCATCGGCCACGAGGACCGATACCGGGTGGCCGCGATCGGCGTGGGCCTGACGGACGGCACGTACACCGTGGTGGTCGGTGAGTCCCTGGAGCCGATCCGGGACAGTGTCGAGGACGCCGCCGCGCTGTTGATCATCGGATATCCGGTGCTGGTGGTCGTGGTCGCCGGCGCCACGTACGCCTTCGTGGGGCGATCGCTCGGACCGGTGGAGGCGATCCGGCGCAAGGTGGCCGGCATCGGCGCGGCCCGCCTCGGCGATCGGGTCCCGGTGCCCGAGGCGCGGGACGAGGTGGCCCGGCTCGCCGAGACGATGAACGAGATGCTCGACCGTTTGGAGAAACAGGTCGACGCGCGGCGTCGGTTCGTCGCGGACGCCGGGCACGAGTTGCGCAGCCCGCTGACCACGCTGCGCACGGGCCTGGAGGTGCTGGGCACGCGCCCGCTCGCGGACCGGGACACGGCCATGGTCGAGCTGCTGACCGCGGAGACCGCACGCCTGGACCGCCTGGTCGACGACCTGATCCTGCTCGCCCGCGCCGACGAACGCGAACTGCGACCGCGCTTCGCCGACGTGGATCTGGACGACCTGGTCGATGCCGAGCGGCACCGGCTCGCCGCCCGGCATCCCGGCCTGGCCGTGTCGGCGGAGATCACTCCGGTACGGATGCGCGGCGACGCCCATCGACTCGGTCGAGTGCTGCGCAACCTCGCCGACAACGCCGCCACGCACGCCGAGGGGAGCGTGCGGTTCACCCTGCGCGAAGTCGACGGCAACGCGGTCGTCGAGGTGATCGACGACGGGCCCGGCATTCCGGTCGAGGAGCGGGAGCGGGTGTTCGAGCGGTTCGTACGACTGGACGAGAGCCGGCGCCGCGATTCGGGCGGCACCGGATTGGGGTTGGCGATCACGCGCGAGGTGGTCACCGCGCATGGGGGGACGGTGGAGGTGTTCGCCTCGGCGCGGGGCGGGGCGCTGTTCCGGGTGGTCCTGCCGTTGGATGCGGGTGACGAGGCCACCGGCCGCTGATACGCCGAGGGTGGGCGACGGTCGATGCGGGCCGGGCCGGTGAAATCCGCACCGCGCCCTGAGTCCGCGGAGCCTTTGGCGAGTCCGGTTTCCGGTCAGCAGGTGTTCATCGGCATGGGGTGCACATCGTGCTTGTGCCGGAGCTTGTCGAGCAGGTTGTCCGCGTGTTCGACGGCCACGTGCAGCGCGTGCGGTGCTTGCACAGCGTCGGCCCCGGTGGTGCAGGGGCGCGGATTCCGCTCCTGGGCCGCAATCGGCGGCAACATCAAAATGGCCACCACAGCCGCGGCCAAAACCGTCGTCGCGATGACTCGCATCCGCCATCCACGCCGACCACGCAGGGAACTGGAACGGGTGATCACTGCCTTTTCCCTCCCCCGGCACCACACAACGCCGGCCCGGTCGGGCCACCCTCACCGGCAGCCAACCACCCGCCGGCTGAGAATGTGCTGAGAAGGGGAGAGCCCCGGGAGGACATCCGACCCCGACCCGCCCCCCTTCGTACGCCCGCGCCCGCCTCCGCCGCCGCGTGTGCCGGGCGCGATGCGGCCGGCATCGCCCGGCGTTGTCGTGTCTCAGCGTCTTCTTGGGTTCGGGGTGATGTGCTGGCTGCACGGTCGGCGGTTTCGGCGGCCGGTGCGCGGGCGGTGGAGGTTTCGGGTGCGGGTGCTGTTGGTGGAGGACGAGGTGCGGTTGGCGGAGACCGTGCGGCTGGGATTGGTCGACGCCGGCTTCAACGTCGAGGTGGTGCACACCGGGACGGACGGTCTGTGGGCCGCGACCGAGAACACCTACGACGTGATCGTGCTCGACATCATGCTGCCGGGCATGAGCGGCTATCGGGTGTGTGAACGGCTGCGCGAGGCGGGCGTGTGGACCCCGGTGTTGATGCTGACCGCGAAGGACGGCGAATACGACCAGGCGGACGCGTTCGACCTGGGGGCGGACGACTACCTCACCAAGCCGTTCAGCTTCGTGATCCTCATCGCGCGCCTGCGCGCGCTGGTGCGCCGGGGAGCCCCGGTGCGACCCGCCGTGCTCGAAGTCGGCGGCCTGGCCCTGGACCCCGCACGTCGCCGGGTCGTCCTCGACGGCGTGGAAGTACGGCTCACTCCGCGGGAGTTCGCGCTGCTGGAGTTCCTGATGCGGCGGGCCGGCGACTCGGTGTCGAAGACGGAGATCCTGGCGAACGTGTGGGACGCGCACTACGAAGGACCCGCGAACGTGGTCGAGGTCTACATCGGCTACCTCAGACGCAAGATCGGCCGCGAAGGCCGCGACACGGACACGGGTACGACCGAACCGTCGGGCGCGCACGGCCGGCCCATGATCGAGACCGTGCGCGGAGTCGGATACCGGCTGATCGTTACCGACTGAATCGCAATGACGGCCGCGATCGTCACCGAAGGCATCGGCGCCGCGCCACCCGTACGCGAGAGTGCCTCGGCCGGAACGTGGTCCGCCTCGAACTCGAAGTGGTCTTCGCGGCGTTGTTCGACCGGGTGCCAACACTGTGGCTCGCCGGCTCGGGCGAGGACGTCAAGCCGCGGCCGAGCGCGCACGGTCGGAAGTCCTCGCAAAGAGCGCCCTGTGTCCACGGCCGACCATGACATCGTCACCCGACAAGCGCAATCGTGGCGGGGCGACACGCCGGGACGTGGGGCGTGAAGGGGTGCGGGGCAGATGCGCGCCTACGCTTCGGGACATGACGTCAGCGGCGCGTACGCGGGTCGCCGTATGGGGTCTGAGCAGGGCAGCGGCGGGTGTTCGGCATGTGCAGACGCTGGTTCTGGCGGCCGTGGTGACGGTGTTGCTCACGCGCCTGGCGTTGTCCGAGTCCGGCTATCCCAAGGTCGGCGTCAACCACCTGCACATCGCGCACGCGGTGTGGGGCGGGCTGCTGATGTTGCTCGCGATGGTCCTGCAACTCACCCTGATCGGGCCGCGTCTGCACGATGTCACCTCCGTCGTCGGCGGCGTGGGCTTCGGCCTGTTCATCGACGAGATCGGCAAGCTGGTCGGCCGCACCGGCGGCTACTTCTACAAACCGGCCGTGGCCATCATGTACGTGACCTTCGTGGCGCTGCTCGTGCTGGTGCAGTTGTTGTTGCCGGTCGAGCGCATGAGCCCGGACGACCGCCTGGTCAACGCCGCCGTGGCCGCCGCCACCCACCTGCGCCGGGGCCTGACCGCGCCGCAGCGGGAGCGGGCCCGGGAGGCGCTGCGCGATCAGGCAGGCACCCCCGAACACTTCGCCGTCATGGGGCTGATCGAGGCCTGTCCCCTACACGTCTCACGCGTCGCGGGCCTGTCCCGGCTGATCGAGCGCCGGGTGACCCGGATCCGCGAGGGCATCGAGGCGCACACGTGGTTGTGGCTGGTGATCGTGGTCGCCCTCGGGCTCCAATCGGGCGTCGGCGTGCTGATCCTGGAATCGCTGGGCATCGATCGCGCGGCATTGGGCTACGACGCGCTCGACTCGATCCTGCCCGCCGTCTCCTCGGTGGTCTCGCTGACCCTGGCCGCCGCCGGAGTGGGGGTGTTCCTGTGGAACCGCCTGCTGGCCTATCGCCTGGTCGCCGCGTCGCTGCTGGTGAGCATGCTGGTGACCCAGGTGTTCATCTTCGCCGAGTACCGGTTCTTCGGGCTGTACAGCCTGGCCGCCAATGTGATCGTGTACCTGATCGTCGGCGTCAAGATCCGCCTGCTGCGTCGAGATCGCACGCGCCCCCCGACCTGGACGGCGTCCGTGGATCACCACCCCGCGGGCTGAGCACGTCCGGCCGCGCATATAAAACCGACGATCATCGTTGACATGTGGGTCTCCCGCTACCGGGGAGATCCACATGCCGAAGTCCGCCGCCGCCCCACCGCTCGACTGTGAGGCCAAGCGGCGTTTGGCAGTCGAACGCCACGTCGAGCAAGTCACCGGGAACGTCGCGATGTCCGGCCGGTACTTCGAGATCGGCAGGCAGGCGTACTACGGCTGGTGCCGCCGCTACCAGGCCGAGGGGCACAGAGGGCCCGCGAGGATCGCGATGTACCTCGAGCGATACCACGACGTCACCATCAGCAAATCCGGTGTCCGGCGCATCCTGCACCGACTGGGCATGGGTCGCCTGCCCGCCTCCCAGCGCTGCAAGCGCCACGACCGCCGT
This sequence comes from Embleya sp. NPDC056575, assembly GCF_042793325.1. Classification (NCBI taxonomy): domain Bacteria; kingdom Bacillati; phylum Actinomycetota; class Actinomycetes; order Kitasatosporales; family Streptomycetaceae; genus Embleya; species Embleya sp. NPDC056575. The sequence goes on along the minus strand of NZ_JBHTVA010000003.1, from coordinate 127,644 downwards.
TGGAGTCCGACGAGGTGTGGTGGCAGCGCCACGGCCCGGCCTGGGTCGCCATACGTCAGGACATCCTCACGAAGTCACCCCCGCCGAACTCCAACAGGCCCGGGCCGATCGGCCACACGACGCGCTGCTCGAACCGCGCCGGGACGCTCCCCCCTCGTAGGTGCCCGCCGCGAGGGCCCTTTGCCGACGTGCGATCGGTCCCGAAGCACGGGCACGACTTCGGTCCGCTGGAACTGGTCGCCCGCCGGGGTTCTCGGCCGCGCGCAGCTGGGCTGTCGTCGGCATCCCCGACGTATCTTCCGGCCGGGGGGGGGGGGGGGGGTGGGCCGCCCAACGACCAGGAATAGTGGGGCCAGACACCCGGGAGGGGGGGGGGGGGGGTGGCTGTGT
>NZ_JBHTVA010000003.1:0-127244 GCF_042793325.1 Embleya sp. NPDC056575 | reverse complement strand
CGCTGAATCGGGGCCCCGGGCGGGTTTCTCGGCCGCGCCCTGCGGGGCTGTCGTCGGCACCCCCGACTAATCTCCGGCCGGGCCGCGGGGGGGTTTACCCCCCCAACTCGACCTCATTGTCGACGGCATACCGAACGAGTCGAGCGGTGCTTGGCGACTGTATGTTCTTGTCGGGCGTCAGCGTTTTTGCGCCGTGATGAGCTTTTCGAGTTGGATCTTGATCGCGTCCGGGTTCACGAACTCCGCGCCGTAGCTGCCGTTGACCGGTTCGGCATCGATGTAGATGAGGGTGTCGCCGGAGCGCACGAGTTGAAGCCGTGCCTGGCGGGCTGTGCCGTTGGTGGGATCGGCCATCTTCTTCGGGTCGCCCCACGTCAGGTTGACGTACTGCGAGCCGTCCGTGCCGATCCTCGCTGCGTCGTATTGGCCGTCGACCCGCCATTCGATCGTCTGGCCGCGGGAGTCCGTGGCCTTGAAGTCCAGGCATTCGGTCTTGGCCATGGCGGCCGGGACGTCGTTGAGGAGCTTGGTCGCGTAGCCGTTCTTGTAGGTGACCAACCGCCAGGTAATGCTGGTGCCCTTGTCGGCTGTCGTCTCCATGATCTGGAACGCCTCGGCGACCGGCGGGTTCCGGGCGCTGCCGGTAAAGGCGTCGAGGATCGGTTGGCACGCCGGAGTGGACGATTTGACGGGCTGTTCGATCGACGTGTCCGCGCCCGGTTTGACCGTCCAACCACCCGCCGCGGGAAGCTCCTTCTGCGTGACGAGTGCCGCCTTGAGCTGCTCGGAGGTCGAGAGTGTGTGTACGCCCGCCGGTGCTTTGCCGCCGGGGGCCTCGGACGACGGACTTTCGGCAGACGGCCCGCCGGGGGCTGCCGCCGCGGTCGGAGGAGCCGTTACGGCGGCGTTCTTTGCCTTGTCGTCCTTTGTGTCGTCCGAGCCGATTTTGCAGCCGCTCGCGACCAAGACGAGCGGCAAAAGGGCAGATGCAACAAGACTTCCGTGCTTGGAACTCATGGATTCCTTCACTTTTGGCATGCCCGCGTGGCATGCCTGCCAAGTGGAGACATCCGCGTCGCGGATGCGCCACCGAAATACGAACTCGAGATCCGCCTGCGCCTTGCCGAGTGCAGGCCGAACAACCATCAGCGTTTCGCACGCGCGGTCCGCGAGCGCGCGGGGGCGCCCCGGACGTCCGCCGCTACCCGGCCTCCGCCGCCGCCAACAACATCTCCGCGGCCTGGGTCCGCGCATAGGGCACCACCCGGCTCGCGCGGTGCGCGCCGACCAACCCCGCGGCGCGCAGCGCGGACAGGTGCTGGGACACACCCCCGGGCGTCAGTCCGGTACGCCGGGCCGGCTCGGTGGTCGACGCAGGTGCGCCGAGTTCCGCGACCAACGTGGCCCGGGAACGACCCGGCACACCCGCCGACGCGTCCGGCGCGCTTGTGGGCGCGTCCGCCCACAACGTGCCGATGCCGCGCGGTGGATAACGCAGCGTGGGTTGCCACCCGCCGTCCAGGATGAAGAACACACACGGCCACACGAACGCCGATGGCACAAGAAGCAGCCCTCGATTGCCGAGGATGCGACGAAAGCGGCAGTACCGGGAGCGCACGTGAGGCGTCCCCGCGTCCCCGCGTCCCACGTGACCTGCGGGTCGAGATCGCCGAACAGGCCGTGTGCGCCGCCCTCCACCAAGCGGCCGGCGCGGAAGCGGATGTCGTTCTCCAGGAAGGTGCGTATACGCGGCCGGTACGGGGCCGACGCCACGTCCCAGTACGCCTGGATCACGTCTGCGAGCCGCCCCAGCTCGCGATCGGGATTCTCCCGCAGCGTTGTCAGCTCGACCTCCCGAGAGCTCAGCGAGGCGGCCGGCCCGGTGCGGACTTGGTCGGCCCAGACCCGATGCACGCCATGCTCATCGGCTCCCTTCAGGACGCGCACGCCGGCCACGGCTTCCCACAAGGGGGAGATCGCGAAGCGTGTACGGGCCACGTCCTCCGGGGTGAATTCGATCTCGATCACGGCACCACGCTATCTGCGGTCCACCCTCGATCCGTTGGGATTCAGCCTCGACTAAATCAATGCGGGCCGCGCGTAACAGCACGACAGGCTGCCCGACATGAGCCACGGACAGTCCCCTTGACGGATCGCCGACTTCCCCACCCTGTGGCACACCCAAGCCCAACCTGCGACCTCGTGGGTGGCGCCGCGGCCGTGCGGTCCGTCCCGCCCGCAGCCCCCGAGACGCACCTCGCCTCAGCCAAGAACCGCGAAGCCGATCCCCACGACCAGATCCGACCGATCACCCCACCGGAGAATCCTCGTACCCCCGCTTACGCCTGACGGCCGACCCCTACGAGCACCTGCGCAGGCCGGAACTGCACCCCGTCGCCTACTCCCCCCGGCTCGGCCGATCCGTACGAGGCCACTACGGCAGACGCTCCGCCGCCCGGCGCACCGACCCGGTGTGCATCTCGATGTCAGGCGCCACCGGGCGGCGTGGTTTCCTCGGCCGGCGGATACGTGCCGGCGGCAGTCGCTTATGCGGGTCGTCGCCGAGGCCTCCCACGAGGGCGAGAGTGAGCGTGCACCGGGGAGACTTCGAAAGGCAGCCGAGGGCGGTGGTACGTGGCGTCCCGGTGGATTCAGCGCAGCGTATTGACGCTCACGTTCCGGGGTTTCTAGGGTGCGTTCGGTAGCGTTCTGGAAGGTGGTTCGCGATGCCTGGTGATCACGGTGGTCCGCCCGCCCCGATCCAGCCTCCGCAACCGGATCCCAATCCGACTCCGGGTGACCCGTCCAAGGACGGCAGTACGCCTCCCGGGCCCGGTCAGCGGCGCAAGCCGTGATCGTGGTCGGGTCCGATTCCCTGGCGGCGCTGCTGGAAGGCAAGAACGTGTTGCCGGACGGGTGGCGGCCGGTGTTCGAGCGCGTCGCGCGGGAGGAGTTCGTCCCCGATCGGGCCTGGCCCGAGGACGGCGACATCGTCGTGGACCGCCGCCGTGATCCGGACACGTGGCGGGCGGCGGTGTATTCGGATCGGGCGTTGGTGACCCAGTGGGACGACGGCCGGCACGCGGGCGACGGCGCGGGGCGGTTGGCGACGTCGTCGGCGTCGGCGATCTCGACCGTCGCCGAGATGCTGTTCGACCTCGACGCCCATCCGGGCATGCGGGTGTTGGAGATCGGGACCGGGACCGGGTACAGCGCCGCGCTGCTCGCCGCGCGCGGCTGCGACGTCGTGTCGGTCGAGATCGACCCCGACCTCGCGGAGCAGGCCCGGGCGAATCTGGCGCGGGCCGGGTACGGCGACGCCGTCCGGGTCGTCGCCGGCGACGGAACCCTCGGACACCCCGACGCGGGTCCCTACGACCGGGTCCAGGTCACCGCCGGCGTGCGTCGCATCCCCGCGGCGTGGATCGAACAGGCGAGGCCGGGCGCGGTGATCGTCATGCCCTGGGGCACCGACCACACCACCGGAGACTGCGCCCTGCGCCTGGTCGTCGACGAGGACGGGCGCGGTGCGAGCGGGCCGTTCACGATGGCCACCGCGTTCATGAAACTCCGGCGGCAGCGCCCCGATCGCCGCCACTACGGCGCCGCGTCGCTCCCCCACGACTGGGCCACCACCGCCGTCGCGTCCACGACCTCGCTCGGATGGGACGACGTGGTCGCCGGGCCGTTCGACCCCGTCGGCTTCGTCCTGGGGCTGCACGTTCGCGACTGCCTCGCCCAACCCGTGCCGGACGGACACGGCGGCGGAACCCTGTGGCTGCACGCCGCGGACACAGGCCGCGGGCATTCCACCGCCGCCGCCGGATTCGCCCTGGGACATACTCCCCGTGTTCTGCAGAGCGGGCCGCGACGCCTGTGGGACGAGGTGGAGACGGCCTGGCACTGGTGGCACGGGCAAGGACGCCCCACCGTCCACGACTTCGGCCTCACCGCCACCATCACCACGACCGCCGACGCGGCCTTCGTCGAGCAACTCGCGTGGTACCGCGCCCGAAACCACCCGCTCACCCCGGCGAGAACGGTCATCGAAAAGCAGCAGGCCTGACCACGCGCCCACCGGCACCGCGCACTTCGAGGGCCCGCCGACCCTTGCGACGGTGGGCACTTCGGAGCCAATGGACAAGCCGGATCAGACCTCCCCCGCCACCGCGTACTTCTCCCGTAACACTCACGCAGGGCTACCACCGGATGTGAGGCAGACCCGTCAATACAGTCCCTCACCCGGGAAAGTACGGCGGCGCGCCCGAGGCATCGGGACTACCGTCGAGAACATGAGGCTTCCTCCACCCCCGCCGCACTTCCGCGCGACGAACCGAGACGACGCCGAACACGTCACGGTCCGAGGTCGTCCGCTGTTCCGGCCACGGCCGGGCCGATGTCGGCCGAGAGGTGGTCCAGTACGAGGGCAATGGCCTCCTCGGCGGTGTCCGTCACGCCGATCACGTCCCGGGAACGGGGGACACGCACACGGAAGCGCCCGTCGTGCAAAGGGTCGACGGGCGGAGCCGCGATCGCGTACGGGTACCTCGTGCAGCTGCTCACGCACAAGGTCGCGTGACTTGTGAACGGGTACAACCGACGCAACCGCACGACCGTGTCCGAATCCTCGGATCGGACGCCGAGGGCGCGCCACTGTCCCGTCGCACTGCAGTTGTCTGTTGACCCGCCCCGAACTGCCGGTTTGCCAAGATGACCGGCAACCGCATCTCCATGAATTCTCAGCGAGGCCGGCTTCCACGGAACCGTCATGGGTGGTGATCGTCGTCGGCTCGGCAACGTGTGACCGAACGGGAGCAAAATCCCTTGGCGCCCGAGACGAAGTGAACGCTCGAGCGCCGAAGCCGGACTCCGGAACGGGTGAATCCGGAGATCGACGGGCGTCTCGTTCGTCTTGCGTTCGCGGATGATCGGGTCGGCCGTGTTTCGAGCCGGCACCGGACCCGGGGCGCCGCGAGGCCGGCCACCTGCCGAAGTCGATCGCTCCCGCGCCGTTGTCAGGGCCGGAGTTGCCGTGCCTGCGGATCGAAGCAGTCTAGGCCCAGCGACGAGGCAACCTCCGCTGCGTGGGCGGAGGCCTCCTCGGCCCTGCTCCAGCTCATGGGGAAGTGGATCAGCGGGCCGCGGGCGGCACCGATCGGCGGCCCCGCCGACCAGGGCGAGTCCTCGTCGTCGTTCTCCGCGGGATCCGGCCACCGTTCCGGCAGTCGGGTCACCGGGACCAGAGCCGCGAGGCTGCCACCCGGGGCCGGCCCGCCATGCCCCGCGCCCCCTCGTCGCGTCCGGCGAATGCCGCCGCCCCGGCCCTGGGCGGTGCTACGGGGCGAGTGCCCGGGCCTCCCGAGCCGGACGCGGTCCAGCGGCGAAACCTTGGGCCATACAAGTGAATTCGCCTCTCGGGGAGGGCGGGGAATCCGCTCGGAGGGTAGCCGGGATGCGTCCCCCTCTGTTGTTCAGGTCCCCCGGAGCACGGTATGACACGCACGCGATTCACCACGTTTGCAGCAGTCGGCATCCTCATTGCGGTTCCCTCGCTCGCCTGGGCCGACGGCGGCCCCTCGCGCGCGGAGCCCACGATCACCCAGGTCCAAGGGCCCGCCGTGACCCTGCAGGCACGCCAAGTTCAGGACCTGCCCCGGCTGTTCTGCCCGCAAGGATCGACCTCGACCGGAGGCGGCGTCCGACTCGACCCGGACAACGGGGCGTTCCTGCAGAGCTCCAACCCCGCAGGCCCCGGTTGGGATCTGACAGTCGACAACCTGAGCGACGGACCGCGCACCGTGACCCCCGTGGTCGTCTGCACCACGGATCCGACCATCACCCACCAGGTCGGCAACCGGGTCAGCGGCTCCACGCTCGACTCCCAGGCGAACTGCCCGGCCGGCCAGACCATCGCCGGAGGCGGAGCCATGGCCGGACGCAGGAACTACCTCAGCCTGTCGTCCGGGACCCAGAGCGAATACTGGCTGGCGCGCGCCAAGAACGTGAACACCACCTTCGCCGGCGTGGTCGCGTTCGCCCGCTGCTCGGGGCTGACGCACACGTATCGCACCAGTCTCCCGGTCGCCCCCCTGCAGGCCGGCGAAGTGGGTTCGGCCCACGCCGAGTGCCCCGCTGGCCAGGTCCCCAGCGCCGGCGGCGGCCTCGGCGACCCCAACCTCCTCCACAACGCCTCGTTCCCCACCGCGACCGGCTGGACCCTGCGCGCCACGAACACCGACAACGTCCCTCGCTCGCTGATCGCCGTCGCGGTCTGCGCCGCCCCCTAGAACCCCGGCGCCGAGGACATCGCCGGAACAGCCAAGTATGTGAGAACCGGCCAACTCGCCATGAGATGCAGTGAGAATCCGACAACCGAGTTGAGACGGGACAGCCACTGACCTGCGCAGTCTCACGAAGGGGAGATTCGTAGGACATCGGTCGTGAGATTAGGACACGCGGGCTGAGCTTCAGCGCTCGTCCTTGAACCGGCAGACCGCTTGGCGCCGTCGGAGTGAGCGGCGGCGGGGTCGTGCGTCTGCGGGTCGGATCGGTTGTGTCCGGCGTGTGGTGCCGCGGCCGGAGACGAGGCGGGGCGGGTGGCGGGCAGGGCCCACGATGCGCAGCGCCGGTCCCGCCCGCCATGTGTGGTCCCGGGCCCCGGACGGTGTAGCGAAACGGGCCGGCCGGCCGGCGGGATGAGTACGTTGAGCACTGTCCCGTATAGGCAGTTTTGCCCGGAAAGCGTCATGTGCAAGGCAATCGTCGTGGCAGCGCTGGTCACCATGAGCGTGTTCGGAGCCGTCACCACCGCACAGGCCCACCCGGCAGGGGCGCCCGAGGATTCTTTGCCTGGTCGGGGGCGGCGAGGTCGTTCTGAACGCCGCCAGGGACGGGTTGGTCTGCAAGGGCGGTTTCTACGACGGACAGCCGGTCGACCTCTGATCGACGCGCCGGACCCGCTCTGGAATACCGCACACCCCTCGAAACACTCCGCGAGCACGAACAACTCAGACTCGCGGCATAAAAAACAGCAAACAAGGCGTCCGGAAAACGCGGGACACCTCACCGCGCCCTGCCTCTCGGCCACCGACGACTCCCCTCACCGCTACCGGCGTTCACCGGCAAGCCTGCCACCACCGCCGGCTCCGGGAACCGCGTTCCGAACCCGCCACCACCTGAAGGAGACGCGTGCCCGCCTCCGCCCTCGCTCGCCTGCGGGCCTACGTTCGCCACGCGCCCGGAACAGTTGGCAAGCGCCGGCTCGTCGACCGTTTCCTCGACGATCATCTTCGAACCCATCCCTTCCACACCACTGCCCGGTTGCGCTCGGGTGACCTCCGAACTGCGCGACGCGCTGCGTCATCAGGCCGGCCCCGGCCGGCACCTGCCCGCCGACTCCGACGAGTTCCACATCCGCCCGGCCCCGCTCGCCGTGGTCACCGAGGCGGCCGAGGAGAACGGCCGAGCCGTGGTGGGCGGGCTGACCTACAGGCTCCCGCGGACGCCGGTGCGATGCCGCAGACTCGCTGTCCCGACGGCTCCGATCCGGCGCACCGATGACCTCCGAATCGGCGTCGAATCCGTCCCTGTCGTCCGTTGCCACCGAGACACCCCTCCTGCCCGGGCCGGGCGGGCGTGGGTGCGAGGCCCCACCGGTGGGGCCGGTTCGGTCCGGTCGTAGTCTCGGGTGAGCACCGCTCGTCCGCACCGCACGCCCGCGTGCGGACAGCCCCCGGGGGAACGTCCCCCCGCCGAACCGCCCGGCGCCCGGCGCCGTTCCGGGAGCATCCATGCACACCACCCGCCTGCCCGTCGCGTTGCTCGCCGCCGCGTGTCTCGTCGGCTGTTCCTCAACCGCGTCGAACCACGCCTCCCCCCGGACCGGTCCGCCCGCGGCCACCACGCCCGCCACGACCTCGCCCGTCCCGAGCGCTCCGACGGGGCCGACCGCGACCGTGCCGGGCGGGCCGACACAGCGAGCGGACGACGCTCCCGGCGCGAGCGTGCGCAAGGCACTCGACACCGTGCGGTCCGCACGCTCGTTCCGGTTGGTCGTCACCATCCGCGAGGCGGGCGCGCCCACCCACGTCGAGGACAACCGCGTCGTGCGCGGCACCGGAGCGCACATCGTCAAGACCGACGGGGACACCGTCACCGAGGACACGCTCTACGTCGGCGGCGACGTCCACCGCCGCACCGCCGCCGGAATCTGGGAACACGACGTCGTGCGCGAGGACTCCACCCCCGCAACCGCTCTGCTGTACCGCGACACGTCCGTCCTGCTCGGCGACCTGTACGAGCTCGCCGCCCGGCCCGAGGCCCTCACTCCGATCGCGCCGCTCGCCATCGACGGCACCACCTGCGTCGGCCTGATTGACCCGGACGGCAGCCGCGCCTACCTCACCCCCGGCGAACACCCGCTTCTGCGCCGCCTCATGGTCGCCTCGGGCAACGGCACCATCGTGTGGGATCTCACCGAACTCGACGCCCCCGTAGACCTCACCCCACCCACCACCCGCGGCTGACCACCCCGACACATCACATCGACCCACCCGGCCCGCCGGAGAGCCGAGGCGCGGGGCCGTCCCCGCAACGGCCGTTCCTGGGGCACATCGACAGCCACCACGTCCCGGGCGGCACCGGCCCGCGCGGCACCGCACCGAAGCCCGGCCTTCCCACGCCACCGGGAAGCACCGAAGCAACCGCCACACCCGCCGAGGCGGCCGTCGGAAACGATGTGCGGTCGGGAACGACACGGACGGCGCCGCGCCGCTACCGGGGTGTGTTCACAGCGTCCAGGCGTACGCACGCCCGTCCGGTGCGGCGAGGCGGACGTGTTGGCCGGTCGGGCCCGCCTCGAGAGTGAACCACTCGCGGCGCGGCCGGTTCAGGTCCAGGTCCAGCCACAGGCGGTGCGCACGCTCGACCGGTGCCCACGGGTCGCGCCCGCCGACCCGGGCGACCTCGGCTCCGGTCTCGGTGACGGTGGTCGCGCGGCCGTCGGGGGGGTGCGCAGGGTGGTGGTGTGGCGGCCGTCGGTGAGGGTGAAGGTACGGGTGGTGTGGGGTTCGAGGTGGAGTTGGGCGAAGAAGGAGAACGTCCAGTCGTCCAGGGCCCTTGGCGTCAACGCCGAGCTGCGGGTGCGGTTCGTGGTGTGGCCGGAGTCCGGGTGGGCGGGCCGGGGACCCCCTTCGTCGACATCGGTGTCGGTGTCGGTGTCGGGCAGGAGTGGCATGAAGGCGGCGGGGGTGTGCATGAGGCGGCCCGCGGCGGTGCCGTCGGGGAGTCTCTTCAGCCAGGCGATCGATCCGCCCGCGAGGGTGCCCTTGAGCGGGACCACCAACACCGCGCCGGCCGCGCACATTCTCAATCGGTGCCGCACCCCAGGTCGGAACACCACATCCGCACAACCCGGTTGAGACAACGCACCCACCCTGCCGTCCCCACCCGCCCGTTCACCCGGGCGGCGCGATGTTGTCCCGGTTCGACTTGCCGTGGAAGTACGTGATGATTTCGATGATCTCCGGGATCCTCTTGCGCAGGCGGTGCGACAAGGTGACGTCCACCTGGAGGAATCGCAGTAGTTCGAGGGCACCGGCCCCGGTCGAAGGCGGCCAGGTCCTTCGCGGCTTCGAGACGGTCGTTCTCCCGAGCGGTGGGGCCGGCCGCCAGACGGGCCAACGCGTCGGCTGCTCGCCGGTCTCCGGACAGGGTCAGTTCGCGGGCCAGGTACAGCCTGTGCTCCGAAGGACCGCTTCCGACCGCCCACCACGCGAGCACATCCAGTCCGCGAAGGTCGTTGAGCCGGGTGAGTTCTCGCGACACACGTATCCTGTCGTCCGGCGCCAAGGCGATCTCCGCCGTCATGGCGGCGAGCAGGTCGAGTCCTCGGCCTTCGCCCCTGACCGCCGGTTCGAGGGCGGCCCGCATCCGGGTGTCGGTGTCGCACGACGTGGTGCGCGCGAGGTGGTCCACCAGATCCGGTCCGCTTTCGTCGCCGAGGGACAACAGCTCGCAGGCCGCCCAGAAGGTGTCCGCGCCGGGGGTGTCCGGAGCCCACGCCAGGTGGGCGAGCATCTCGATGCCTCGCCGGTCACCGAGGAACGCGAGACCCTGTGCCGCCCTCATCCGAGCCGCCACGGTCAGCCTCGGATCGGCGGCGCACCCGGTGCAGGGCAACACCGTCCGCGTTCACCCGCAACACCACCGGCCTGAACACGGGCCCCAACAGCGCGAGCAACAGCCCGAAGAACCCCCACACGAAAATCGCCAGACCCAGCGGCACGGTCGACGACCACGGCCCGCCGTACCGGGCCGGTCGCGCCCGGAGCCGACGGGTGCGCCCCGACCGGGCGTCGAGCCCCGATCGCCCGTCGTGCGCGGCCGGCGTGTCGTACTCCTCGGCTACGTCGGCGCGGTCCTACATGCCGGGCGCGTCGTTCCGCCGTGTCGGTGGGTGTCGGCTACCGCGGGTGGTGGGAATCGGCGATCCCCGATACATACCGCCATCACGATCAGAGCGACCGCCCACGCGAGCACCGCGCCGCACCGCACCGCACGGTCCGCGTCCCGGCCAGGACCGCGGCCGTCCCGAAGGCACCTAGGAGTGGTCCGTCGATCCACGGGATCCGCCAACACAACGCCTGGCCCTCGGTCGTGCAGATCACACCGTCCGTGGCGGACTCACACGGGTCGCTCATCATCACCCCGAACGGCACCACACCACCATCAACACCCCGGTCACCGCCCACAACACCACCAGGGGCGACTCCACCAACGAACCGCGACCACGGCCACCCGCCCGCGTTCCGCCGCCCGAATCCCGCCGCCCCGCTGCCCTCGTCGTCATGCACCCACCCTCTCGGTCGAGCACACCACGGCACGGCCCCAGGGATGACGCACCCAACCGGGCACGGTCACGTACTCAAACGATCGGGCAACCGCGACGACGACCACACGTCCGGCCCGATCAACCCACCCGACCATTCCCCCCTGCACCATGAGAACGAGTCTGGTCCCGCCGCTGACACGGCGGAACCAGAACGCAATAGCTTCATGAGTCTTCTAGGTCGCGGGGCACGAGCGGTATGTCTGCCGCTTGATATAGGCCGTGTGATCGTTGCCGACCTTGACATAGGTCGGTTCGCCGGAACTCGCCTTGTAGTACGCGGTCCAGCTGCTGTTCCACGGGAAATAGCCCTCGAAATAGACTTCGTAGCACCAGTTGGCGTCCACCCGGAACGTGTCCCAATCCTGGCCGTCGGGCGACTGTTCACCCGGGCCGATGCCCTTCCACTGCTGCTTGACGCCGTCAGAGGAACAGGTGGGCTTCGTGGTGGTACGGGATCCCGTTATACCCGTTTGGCAGTAGTTGCGACCCACGGTCACAACAGAGTTGGAATCATTCACCGTCTCCGAGCACACCCCCGTGCAACCTCCGGCGTACGCGGGCGGCGGGACGGTGACGAGTGCCGCCGCGCTCAGTACGCCGGCTGCCGCGAGTGAACGCACCGCGCGTGTCATGATCGTCGATCCTCGGTAGGTCACGAGACTCCCCCTTGTCGATACGAGGCCTTCGACGTCAGCCTGGGCGTGCGGGCCACAGCCCCACAAGGACGATCCCGTCCCACACCGGTCGTGGGATGGCCGCACCGACGGTGAACTGCGGTTCCGCCGCGCGAACGGGATGGCGACGAACGGGACGGCGAAGTGCCCTGCGGATCCCGGTTCGGGGTGGGGACCCGCATGGCTGCTCGACTGTGCCGGCTTTCCGATCGGCACACGGTCATCGGCCCGGACGAGGTGGGGCCCCGTGCGTCACCGCCGGATCGGCCGCACCATGCCGCCGCAGGGCCGGCACATCCCCGACGGCGGTGACGCCGTACCTCGACCGCGGGACCGTTCCCGGCGCGGATCAATCGAGCCGGTGCCGGGCCCCGCCGTGGCGTCGCTCGCCTCCGAGGCGGTAGCCGTCCCGGTCCGAGAAGTCGGCGGTGATGGAGAAGCGGTCCGCGCGAACCAGGGTTTGGCGCCACTCCACGACCCGGTCCTGCCAACACCCCGCGCGGTCGATCGCGAACACGGCCGTGTCCTTCGGACACGCGAGCAACCGGCGTTCGGCGGGATTGGGTACCAGGGCCCGAATGCGCTCCCACCCGCTCAGGACGCGGATGCCGCAGTGTCGCGCGAGTTCGGCGTAGAGGCCCGTGTGCGTGAAGTCGGCCTGCAACAGCGGGGATGCCAGGTCCGCAGGCAGCCATGCCCGGTCGACCGCGAGCGGTTCCTCGTCGGCCAGGCGCAGTCGTTCCACGTGGACGAGCGGCGTGGACTCCTCCAGCCCGAGCCGGGCGGCCGCGACGCCGTCGGCTCGCCGGTCCAGGACGCGTACCGTACTGCGTTGCACCGAGCCGATCCGCTCGACGGCGTCGAAGAGGCTGTAGGCCCGTCCGACGGGCTGTTCGATGGGGGTCGCGGGTCTGGAAACCCTGCCGCGTCCGGCGATGACGTGTCCCTCGCTACGGAGCCTGCGCAGCGCCTCGCGGACTGTGTGCCGGCTGACGTCGTACTCGGCGACCAAGGCGTGTTCGCCGGGAAACGCGTCGTCGAACTCGTTCGCCGCGAGCCGGCGGTGTAGGTCCTCCCGCAGCTGAGCCCACAGCGGAATGTGGCTGGTGCGGTCGAGCGGTGTGGGCCCGGCGCCCTGCACTGTCACTTGCTGTCCCCCATGTGCACGAACCGGGTTTCGGTCGGCATGAATGTACGGTCGCCGGCGCGGGGCGGGCAAGCCGCGAACGACGCGGTGCTTTGCCGGCTTTCGGCTCGATGAGGATCGCGTCGTGCGCTCCCTGGTGCGAGTGCTCGTGCCGTTACGAGGGCCCCGGACGGTCGGATGGGTACCGGGCCTGCCACGCGGCGAAGCCGCCCCGCAGGTCCGAGACCCTCGTGAACCCGCGCGCCCGGAGCGTCGAGGCCGCCACCGAGGAGCGAGTCCCGCCGGCGCAGAAGACAACCGTGTCCTGGGTCGGGCTCAACTCCTCGATTCGGGCGAGAAGTTGCTGCAGAGCGATGTGCTTGGATCCCGCGATCGTGCCGTGTTCCCGGATCTCGCCGAGGTCACGGACATCGACGAGCCGGGTTTTTGGTCCGAGCGCCGCGATCTCTTCGGGAGTGAGTCTGGGTGCCCCGGCCAGTTCCCGCTCCGGCATCTCGGTCGCACTCGCCGCCAGGCCGGCTACCACGTTGTCGAAGCCGATGCGGGCGAGCCTGTTGCGCGCTTCGATCTCCGTACCCGGGGCTGTGACGAGCAACAGGGGGACATCGGCGTCGAGTATCTGTCCCACGAGGCCGGCGAACCTGCCGGAAAGGGCCACGTTCAGGGACCCGACGACATGGGCGTCGGCGAAGTCGTCCGGGTCGCGGGTGTCCAGCACGACGCATCCGGCGGCGCGGGCGCTCAGGAAATCCGCGGTGGCCAGTCGCGGTACGGGCTCCGTCTCGTCGAGGAGCGGCCGGTGTTCGCGGTTGCGTGCCGAGACCTTCGCGAAGTAGATCGGCGCGGCGGATTGCCCCGCGCAGACCGCGCGCACGAACTCGTCCTCGGTGAGGGGGGCGAGCGCGTAGTTCGAGCCCCGCTGTTCGCCGATGGTGCAACTGGTCTTCGAGGAAAGGTTCTTGCCGCACGCCGACCCGGCGCCGTGCGCCGGATACACCCGCGTCGGGTCCGGAAGAGCCAGGAGCCTGCGGGTCGATCGGAACAGCGCGCGGGCCAGGTCGGTCGCCGACCACCCGTGCGCGCCGAGCAGATCGGGACGCCCGACGTCTCCGATGAACAGCGTATCCCCGGTGAGTACGCCGAAGGGCACCGAGTCGCCGGCGGCGGCGCGAACGACGACGCAGATCGACTCGGGGGTATGGCCGGGGGTGTGCAGCACCTCCAACTCGACGTCGCCGAGGGAGATCCTTCGCCCGTCATCCAGGGAGTCCACCTCGAACTCGACCGAGACAGGTGACCCGTACGAGATGCGCGCGCCCGTGCGCGCGGCGAGTTCCAGGTGACCGGAGAGGAAGTCGGCGTGCACGTGCGTCTCGATCACGCGCTCGATGGTCAGGCCGTTGCGCTCCGCGTCGGCGAGATATTCCGCCACGTCCCGTCGCGGGTCCACGACGACCGCGCGACCCGTGCCCCGATCCCCGATGAGGTACGAGGCATGGGACAGGCAATCCAGGTAGTACTGCTTGAAGAACATCCGGTCGATCCGTCGCATCGAAGCGCCCCTTGGCAGTGTCGGGAGACGGGTGGGGCCGGCCGCCTCCGGGCGGCGACGCGCCGAGGGCGGATGGCGGAGGGAGGCGGTGCTCCCCGAGGCGGGGGCTCAGGCCCGGCCGCGGAGCATCAGGTTCCAGTACAGGAAGGGCAGCCCGCGACGCTTCAGGTGCCACATGTCCGTGCGCTCGCAGATCGTATCGATGAGGGGGATCGACGGCGTCGGCTTCATCGAGTAGTCGAATTCCGCCAGCAGCACCTTGCCCCGGGTCGTGGTCAGCGGGCACGAGGCGTAACCCTCGTAACGCGCTTGCACGGGCGCCGCGTTCATGGTGGCGACGAGGTTGCGCACGACGACCGGTGCCTGTTTGCGCACGGCCGCACCGGTCTTGGAATTCGGGGAGGAACCCACATCACCGAGCGCGAAGACGTTGGGGTAGCGCGTGTGCCGCATGGTGTGCTTGTCGATCCCGACGTAGCCTGCGGGGTCTTCGGGATCAGCCAAGGCGCTCTTCTTGAGCCAATCGGGTGCGCTCTGCGGAGGCACCACATGCGCCATGTCGTAGGGGAGTTCGCTCTCGACCCCGGTGGCATTGTCCCGAATCACGACGCACTTCCGGTCGGAGCGGACCCGGGTGACCTCACTGCCGAAGTGCACGTTGATCCCGTACCGGGCGACGACGTCGTCGAGAACGCGGGAGAACTCCGGGATGCCGAACATGGTCGGCGAGGGGATCACGAGGTGCACGTCGATGTCACGGAGGCGGCCTTGCGCGCGCCAGTAATCGGCGGCGAGGTACGCGATCTTCTGCGGGGCTCCCGCACACTTGATCGGGCCGGAAGGCATGGCGAAAACCGCCGAACCGGACTTGGTCGCGCGGATGAACTTCCATGTCAGTGGGGCGAGTTCGGCCAGGTAGTTGCTCGAGACCCCGTTCCGGCCGAGAGTTTCTTCCAACCCCGGGATCCGCTGCCAGTCGAGTTGGATGCCGGTGCACACGACCAGGTACTCGTATCCGACGATCGACCCGTCGTCGAGCGTCACCTCTCGGGCGTCCGGCTCGACGGCAACCGCACTGTGGCGGATCCACCGCACACCCGTCGGCATCACGGACCGCTGAGGCCGTCTGCTCTCCCCGATCGGTGCGCACCCACCGCCGACGAGCGTCCACAGCGGCTGGTAGTAGTGGTACGACGCCGGATCGACGACGGCGATGTCGGGCACACCGGCGCGGATCAGACGCGCGGCCACCGAGATGCCGGCGCTGCCGCCTCCCAGGATGACGATGCGGTGCTGGTGCCGTGTGGTCACAGTACGCCTCCCGCCACGCGTAATGTACGGACATACAAAATTAGGCATGTCGTCCTTCGTGGACAAGAGACCTCGGAGAAATCCTTCAGATGTCCGGACATTTGATCGGCGCTTACTCGGGGACGCAACGCGGGCCTGGCATGCGGGCGTTGCGTGCCATCGAGGGCTTCGGGGCCCGGCTCCGCGGCGCGGAGGCTCAGACCGTTGCCCGGCGGACCCGGTAGTTCCAGCGGGTGAGCGAGCGGACGACCGCCTCGGCGCCGGTGGGGTTGGCACTGTGGACGAAGATCGTTCCGATCCGGAAGGGCCGTCCGTCGAAGGCGGCTTCCTCCAGGACGGTCAGCACGGGCAGGATGCTGTCGTCGCCGCCGAGATCGTGGTCGAGCCAGAGTTCTTCCACGTAGCGGTCACGGTGCTCGTGCAGGAGCCGGATTCCGTCGGCGCTGGTCCGGGCGATCCGCGTGGCCCAGGGCAACGGCCGCAGGTCGTCGATACCGAGAATGATGAGCGTCGGCACCACGGGCGGGACTTCGTTCATCCGATCATGTTCCCATCGGAGCGACCACGGCGGGCACCGCTCCGAGGCAGCCGCCGGGATCTCGCGCAGGCGCGACATGCGAGGTATCGGCGACCACACCCAAGCGACCACACCCACGAGTGCCGGCGGTCACCACCTGCACGAGGTCACGGTCGACGGGGAGATCAGCGCCGAGTCGTCGCGGGTCGGACCGGTGGCTCGGTGCACATCGTCGGCGGGGTGATCGAGCCGTGCGGTTTTGCCGAACCGTCGACCAATGATCGTCTCCGCTCGGATGGGTTCCGGGGATCCGCCCTGCCAGAACCGTGCGGGCACTTCCGTTTCGCAGTCGCGATTACCGCGGGGCTCTGTCGCGGCCTGTTGCCCGTGTTGGCCACAGCAGTGCCTAGGCAACAACGATGCCGCGCTCGCCGTTGAAAGTGACGGCAGGGCCTACGTACAACTCGTAGCCGAGACTGACCGGTTGCGCACCGGTGCCCCGTGGCGGGATGTTCCGGTGCGGTACGGGCCCTGGCAGACGGTGTACGAGCGGTTCGTGCGGTGGGAGGCGGACGGGACGTGGGCCGCCTTGTTGGAGCACGTGCGGGTGCGGGACGACGCGGTCGGTCGGGTCGACTGGTGGGTGTCGGTGGACTCGACGGTCGTGCGTGCGCACCGACACGCGGCCGGGGCGCGGAAAAAGGCCCGAGACACCGACCCGTTCCGCGATCGCGCGGACAGTCAGCCGTCCGCGTCCGCGTCCGCGTCCGCGTTCGCGCCGGAGCCGGCCGATGGCCTTCCCGACGGCCGCCGTTGGGCAGACGCACCATCACCCCGTACGGCTGGTGGGTGTTCACGACCGCCGGGACGACCGCGCCACGCGTGTGGGGAACCGATCCGTCGATTCTCCCGCACGCGGCACACGCCCCTCAGTCGTGGATCGCCCGGGTTTCAGCTGCTCGTCGCCGGCGGTGACATCTCCCGCCCCCCTACCCGCGACCTGCGGCGGTCAGCTCCCGGTGAAGGCGTTGATCAGGTTGTGGGGTGTGCCGTCGCCCAGCATGTCGCGCAGCTCGGGCGCCTCGGCGTTGGCTGCTTCGGTTCGTACGAACATCGCCTGCTCGTACGCGGCCAGCCCGCTCTCGATGTCGTGGGAGTGCGCGGCGATGGCCTTGCCGAGTTCGGCGCCGTCGTACAGGGCCAGGTTGGCGCCTTCACCGTTGGGGGCCGTCAGGTGTGCGGCGTCGCCGAGCAGGGTCACCCCGGCCGTCCTGTGCCACCGGTGTTCGGCGGGCAGGGTGTGGATGTGGCGCAGGACGGGCGGGGTCTCGCCATCGGTGACCAGAGCGGTGAGTTCCGGTGCCCAGCCGTCGAATTCCCGCGCGATTCGTGCGGTGGCCGCGCCGGGATCGGTGAAATCGATATCGGCGAACCAGTTCTGCGGCCTGTCGAGCATGACCCAGGTGTGCAGGTTCCCGCCGCGCTCCCGGTGGGCCACGATCCCCTTGCCCGGTTCGAGCACCATCATCGCTCCGCCACCGACGGTCTTCGCGCTGGTCGGGTGGCGGTTGTCGCCGTCGAACAGATGGGTGTCGATGAACGAGACACCGGTGTACTCGGGTATCGCGCCGGACAGCAGCGGCCGGACCCGGGACCAGGCACCGTCCGCGCCGACCAGCAGGCTCGTGACGAGGGTAGCGCCATTGGCGAAGGCCACTTCGTGGCGGCCGGCGCCGAGGGAGCGGACGCCGTTGACCTTGTGACCCCACCGGACCGTGCCGACCGGGAGCGAGTCGAGCAGCATCCGCCGCAGTTCCCCGCGCTGCACCTCGGGGTTGCCGCCCGTGCCGTCGTCGGGCACGTCGAGCAGAACGTCCCCGTTCCGATCCAGGAGCCGCATCGCCTTACGCCCCTCCAGGATGAGCTTGCGGAACTCCTCGGTCAGGCCGGCCACCTCCAGTGCCGGTTGACCGTTGTGGTCGCGTATGTCGAGCAGCCCGCCCTGCATGCGCGCCGACGGAGACGATTCCGCCTCGTAGACCTCGGACGCGATGCCGTGCAGGTGCAGCACGCGGGCCAGCACCAGGCCGCCCAGACCTGCTCCGATGATCGTGACCGGCGTCGTCATGGTGATCCTCCTGATCCAGTGGACGATCCCCATTGGATTGCCACTCCAAAAACGTTAACACGACGTTGGAGCGACAATCCATTCGTGCGATACTGAGGGCATGGCGAAGACATCCGCGAACGGATCGGCGCGGGCTCCCCGGCGCAAGGACGGCCTGTCCAGGGAAGTGATCATCCAGAGTGCGATCGAGCTCCTGGACGGCGGCGGTGAGGGCGCACTGACTCTGCGCGCGCTCACCATTCGCCTGAACACCGGCTACGGGGCGATCTACCACCACGTCGCGGACAAGGGCGATCTGCTCGCGACCGCAACCGACGAGATCTTCGCCCGCGTGCTGACCGGTGCGGTCATCGATACGGATCCACGCGAAAACCTGCGGCACCTCGCCCTGGGACTCTTCGACGCGATCGACGCGCACCCCTGGGTCGCGGCAGAACTCTCCCGGCAGCCATGGCGGCCCGTGCTGCTGGACTTCTACGAGAGCATCGCCGGACTGCTGGACGCCCTCGACGTCCCCGAGCGGGCACGCTTCGACGCGGCCGGCACGTTCATGAGCTACGTCCTCGGTGATGCCGTACAGAACGCCGCGACCGCACGACACCTCGCCGCCAGCGGCATGGACCGAGCGGCCTTCCTCGGCGCCGCCGCCACACAATGGGCGGAAGTGAACCCCGGCAAGTACCCGTTCGTGCATGCGGCGGTGTCGCAACTGCGCGATCACGACGACCGCGAGCAGTTCCTCGCCGGCGTCGACATCTTCCTGGCCGGCATCGCAGCCCTGCGCTGATCATCCGCACCGGCGCCGGCCCCGTGTCGACATCGTCGCGAGCCGCGGCGACCACGCGCGCCGCCTTGGGCCAGGCTCGGTTCCGGTTCCGCGATCCGCGATCCGCGCTCCGGCGGAGACGAGTTCGGCGATGCGGCGTCTCTGCCGGTCGTGCGGGCAGATCGGGCGGGCAGATCGCGAATCGCGCCTGCTCGGCGCCTGGCACTTATCTCGACTCTGCCTGCTGATCTCGGTCCATAACCAGCGGCTTCGTGTCGTGGACAGCCCCGGGCGCACGTACTCATCTCGGTTGCCTGGGCGTGGGCGGCGCAGGCCGGACTGTCATGATCGCGGCTACTACGAGGCGTGCATCGAACGCATCGGCGGCCTGGCCGATGGCTTCTTCCGGGAGTTCTCCAACCATGTCGAGGGGCACATCTGGGCGGACCTGTGAGGGTCGGCTCGGTGGTCAGGCGACGTCCGTATCTCGTTCGACGGCGGCGATCCGGTGCGTTGGGCGACAGCGGCGGGGTCGAGGATGGCCCCGCTGATCTCTCCTCGGTGTGGAGGCTGCACGGAGCCGGCCGTGGGCGTGTGCGAGGGCATCGCGGAGCCGTCGGTTCTCTCTCGCGCAGTCGGCGGATTCGCTCGTGCGCGAGGGCGAGCCGCTGTCGCGGCGAGTCGTCGCCGGCCCGAGCGACGCTGTTCCGGACGCCATCCGCGGTCGTCGTTTGGGCACTCCGGCGCGGTCTGCGCGCGGTCGTGGGCACGGACGTCGAGGTGCGACCTCCGTCGCCCCCGGTCGAAACCGCCGACGCGGCGAGCGGCGAGGAACTGTGCGTCGCCCGGATCCTGTTCGGCCTTCCCTCAAGGTGGGCATCGTCCCTTGCTGCCAAAAAATTGGGAACGCGCGGTGACGGTGGCGGAAGAGGGTCAACTCACAGACGCGCTCCGGCCGGCTCCGGTCACGACGTGCAGGGCACTCTGGTGCAGGTCGAGACCGCAGGCGGCGGTGGGCTTGCCCACGCGGACGAGCCTGCCGGGTCCCTGGAACGCATCGATGCGAAGGCGGAGGTGTCCGGATCGGTGCAGCCGACGGTGCGCAGTCGCCAGGGGGCGAAGGAAGGGGCGTTCAGATGGGGCGCCGAAGCCCGAAGGCTTCACACTCGCGTCGGAGTCGGCCGCGTATCGGATGGCCGTGGGCCAACTCGCGCCGTTTCCCTGCCGGATTCAACGTGTCGATCTCCAAGACGCGGCGTGTGTGCGATTGGAGCCCGTATCGGAGGTCGACGTCACCCGGCTTCGAACCGTGCGGTGGCCTCGTTTCGGGCCGCGGACAACTCGGCGGGCACGAGCGTCCACTTCGAGCAGGCGACCCATCCAGTGGTCGGAGCCCTCGCGGCGATCCCCAGAACGGATCGGTGCTCTGGTGCAGGATTCTGGCCTCACCGGTGGTGTTCTGCGGTCGAAGCCGAGCCAACCGCGGAGCGAGCGTGCGATCGTCGAGCCCTTGCCCGTGTGCCTGCTGGGCCGGGAAAACGCTGACGGGGTGCTTTGGGCCGGCGTTGTCGGTGGCTCCGTGGTGTCGGGTGGATGTACGGATGGATCCCGGGACGGAAACGGTTCGTGGCCGGCTCGGGTCGACGGGATGCGCGGGGGCGCCGGCGGGTCGGTAAGGGCGTTTTGTACGGCGGGTGTCGCGGCGCTTCGGGCAAGTCGGGCCCGGTCGACGGTGGGCGTGGTTCGGCCGGAACGCGTCCTGTCGTGGGCCCGGTCGGGGGAGGACGCTTGGTGCCGGCGGGCGCTCCGCCCGCTCCGCCGCGTTCCCTCGCGTTCCCTCGCGTTCCCTTTTCGCCTGTTCTCCGATCGCACGTCGACCACGACGTCGTTCGGCAATGGGGGCGCGCGGCGGTGAGCGGCGGCGCGCCCGTGTCTCGGTCGGGCGCGTGCGTGTCGTCACGACCCGAAGGAGAGGGACGCGCATGTCGGTGAAACGTTGGTTCGCACAGCTCACGGCCGTGTTGCTCGTGGTGGCGGGCGGCACTGCCGGCACCACCATCGTCGCCGCGGCGGCACCCGCGGCCGCGCTGGCGGGCCCCACGCTGGTGTACCAGGAGAACGACGTGGTGCACGTGATCGCATCGCCGGGCGCGGTGAACGACATCCGCACCTCCGGGGAACCGGACGAGTTCCTGGTGGTGGAGGAGCTGGCCACCTCGATGGTGGTCGGCGACGGTTGCACGAAGTACAGCGATCACAAGGTGAGATGCCACATGGAGACCGACTGGACGAGCCTGGAGATCGATGCCGGCGACAAGAACGACTCGCTGGACATCCAGTTTCGGACCTGGTCCACGGACGTGTGCAAGGCGAACGGCGCCGCGGGTGACGACACGATCCGGGTATCCGGCTGCACGGCCCTCGGAGACGCCGGAAACGACACCATTCGTGTCATGGACAGTGCGAACGTGCAGGCCGGGCTGGGGAACGACCGGATCATCATCAGCTATACCGCCACCGGCACCGCGCGCAACATCTCGGGCGGCCCCGGCAAGGACGTGGTCAACTTCGCCGCCGCGACCGGTCCGGTATCGGTCACGCTGGACGACGTACGCAACGACGGGCAGGAGGGATATCAGACCATCGACATCCGCTCCGACGTCGAGGACCTGGAAGGCGGTCCCTACGGCGACGCCTTCGTCGGTTCCGCCATCGCCAACAACCTGGACGGCGGCGCGGGCAATGACCGGATCCTGGGCGGCGAGGGCAACGACACCCTGATCGGCGGATCGGGCAACGACGACCTCTACGGCGATGGCGGCTTGGACACGCTCAACGGCGGATTGGGCATCGATCGATGCGACGTCGGCGCCGGCGGCGGAACCCGCGTCGACTGCGAACTCCCCTGAACCCACGCACACCCGCCGGGCGGCCGGAACCACGTACCCGTCCGCCCGGCACATCCGCACGCCGCGCGCGCCGCCGACCCGGTGCTCGGGTACCACGTGCGGACGATCCTCGACGACTGCCCCCGGGAATGGATCGACGCCGGCGGTACCCGTCGTCCGGGGTCAGCGGCGGGGATCGCTCCCGTCGTCGGTGAGGTTCTTCTCCAGGTGGGTCATGATCTCCCCCATGAAGGAGCCGGTGGTGCCGTGACCGTGACCGCCCGGATCAGCTTCTCGGCCAAAACCCAATACACCAGGTTCCAGCCGTCCCCCAGCCTGGACGCGAGTCAGTCCCTGAACCCGTTCAGCAGGGCCGTGTCGGAGGCGGCGTCACAACCGTTGAGGAACGCGACCACTGTCACCAAAGGTGACACGGTCGACGAACATCTCCGGGCGCGGCCCGGGAAGTGCGGTACCGCGTGGTCCCATCACGCCCCGGACGAGGTCTTCGCGTCCCGGCCGGGAACACGTGGCGCAAACCCTTTGCGTGTTGTGCAAGGCGGTTCGTCGTGGGGATGTGCGGGTGCTATCACTGGGAGTTCCCGCACCGGCAGGCGAGGAGGTCGTCCGTGGCCGGCGTCAGGCAACAGCGGCAGCAACCGGGGTCGGGCGCGCGGGTGCGGCAGGCTCGGCCGGCCCGGGCGTGGACGCCGGCCGAACTCGGTCGGCGTGCCGGCTACTCCGCCGCGCAGGTCTCCCGGTACGAACGCGGCCTCGCGCCGTTGACGGACGTCACGGTCATCCGGCGGTTCGCCCACGCGCTGGAGTTGTCGGTCAAGGACTTCGAGCTGGCGCCCGCGCCGGCGTCACCGGCATCGCGTTCGGCCCCGGGTGGATCGCTTCCGGGGCCGGCCCTACCGTTGTGCGCCCCTCGCCGGCGCCGGGACGCCCGCGTGCGGTGATCTCCTGGTCGCACGGGTCAGGGATGCAATGCTCGGCTTGGACACGCCACCGGCGGCTGTCACCACCGCGCAATTGCGCGGCGCACTGGCCGTGGCCATGGGCGACTATCACGCCGGCCGCTACAACGCGCAATAGCGCACGCGATGATCGACCGGGTCGGGTTCCAACTCGCACGCGGCCGACTACAAGGCGTTCCTGGATCTCTACGGCCCCGGTGCCGTGGACGGCTACGTGTGGCTGGACCGGCCGATCGACGGTAGCCACGAGGAGGCCGAACGACTATGGCACCAGGGCGTCTGGGAAGCGTCGTTTCCCGATTCCTCTTCCTGGCCTTTCCATCCGACGAGGGGCGGCCTCCTCGAATGGGGCCACGACGAACAGGGCAACTCGTACTTCTTCCTGGTCCTCGAACCGGACCCCGACGACTGGCGCGTCGTCGTCGGGGAGAATGGTTCGAGACGGCCGGTACATTCACCGATTTCCTCCTGCGGTGCTTCGATCGGGTGGATCGCCCGCCGTTCCTCGACTCAGGATGGCCGGGAAGGAACGCCCGACGTCACGAATGGCCCGAACGTTCGACCGATACCGAGCACACCGACGCACGAACGCGCTGACGAACGTTGCCTCCCGGAGTCACCGGGATCGAACTGCCGGAGAACCTCGGCGTGTCCGGCGGACGCGACGTCGCCATCGCGCACCTGCGTGCCGCGGCCGACGTCGATGTGATCGTCTCGACCCCGACGACGGATTCCGCGCCGATAGCGAGACGCCGGCTATCACCGCATGACCGCCCGCAACCGCGTCCGGCTCGCCCTCCGCAACCTGCCCGCTCCACTGGTCCCCACCTATCTCGGCGCACCTGGACTCTCCCCGCCCTCGCCCGAGGCCGTCGCGTCCCCCGGGCATCAAGGGGCGGGCCGAAGGACTCCGCGAAGGCTGGTCGTCGCTCCGGGGGGCGGAGCGCGCGGTGTGGGGTCGGGTCAGGTCTCGTCGTCGGGGCGGAATGCGTGCGTCGGGCCCGGCTTGACGGTCCGCCAGATCGGCAGGTCGATGGGGCGCCCGTCGCGGAGTTGGAACATCCCGGCCCCGATCCGCGCGTCCGTGTGCGCGGAGGCCGCTCGGGCGGAGGCGGCGCGGTCGTCGAGGAGATGGGACGCGTCCGCGAACGCCGCCCGAGTGGCCGCCTCGATCGCGGCGGCCTCGCCCATCAGCCGGTCCGCGACCGTCCGTACCCAGGCGTCGAATTCGTCCGGGACCAGGTCGAGGAGTGCGTCGAAGGGGGCGGTCTGGGCGGTGACCTCCGCCTCCGCGCAGGTGAGCGCGTACGCCACGTGGCGCGGGTCGCGGTCGGCGAAGCGCTGCATGCCGAGGTAGCGCCAGATGTCCCGCTCGGTCACCCCGGTCAGGATCCGGTGCAGCCGCACGTAGTCGGCGAACTTGAGCTTGACCCGCCGGCCGGAGACGTGGCGCAGCACCCAGCCCTCGGCCGCCGTCCCGGTGATCGCCGTGCCGTCCGGCAGGCGGTTCTCGGCGGCGGCGCGGGCCAGTTCGTCCAGGGAGTCGATCGGCGTCGAGCGAACCACCCGGCCACCGAGGGCGTTCCAGGTGTCGGCGTGCGCGGCGAGCGGTTGTTCGGAGCCGTCGGCGGCGAGTACGGCGAGCAGAACGAGGGTGTACTCGCTGCCGTTGTCGACCACGATGCGGTTGTCGGGATGGATGATCTCGGTGACGTAGCCGAGTGCCGGGTCGAGCCGGTCGGTGTTGCGCTCGTCCAGCCACGCCTGTGCCCATCCGGCCTGTCGGGAGGTGAACGCGCCCTTGGACGCGGTTCGCCAACGGCCGGCGTAGTGGAACACCTGTCCCAGCGAGCCGTCTTCCTTGTCGAACGCCTCGAATCCGCCGTCCGGCAGCGCGGGGGCGTACGCGGCGCCGAGGTCGTGCTCCGCGAGACCGAAGAACTTGGGTAGGCAGGGCCCGACGATCAGGTCGGTCCCGTCCTCCACGACCAGGCCGCGGCAGTGCAGCGTCACCGGGGACCAGCGGCGCTCGAAGACGCAGGTCCTGGTGTAGGTGTAGATCGACAGTGGCAGTTGCGGATGCCGCCGACGCGCCACCAGACCACGCTCGACCGCACCGGCAAGGTCGTCGGGATGGAACAGGGCACTCACGGTGGCGGGTTCACTCATGCGGTGGCAGCGTAACCGGAACCCACACGTGACTTCGCCGGATTTTCCCGCCCGCACATCCGACGATCAGGACGCCCCACCGAACCGCGCCGAGACGAACCGACGACACAACCCCGGCTTGGGCCCCGACAGCGCCCGTGTCGCCGATGAACACCACCAACCGGTAGTCGCACGCACGTACGGCGGGAAGGCACGAACCGGGCCCGCCCTCGACCCGTCGACCCTGCGCCCGGGTCGGTGACGTGGTGGCGTGCGTAAACCGGGTTGTCGCCCCGTGCCCGTAGCCTCCCCGACGGCGAGGACCTCCGGAGGCACCATGCCTCAGCCCGGCAGCGGCCACACCGTGACGTGGACAGGGATGCCCTCGCCGGTGGGGAAATGAACAGTGTCGGTACGGGCGACACGGCCTTTGTCGGTGTGCACGCACAACACGCTGTCGTTGCCGACACGATCGGCCGCCGCCGTGCCCTGGGTGCTCGGGAGGCCGCAACAATGGCTGCATAGGTCGGAACGAAGAGCAGTTGAAGGTGAGAGTTGGCAGCACCAAGTGGCTGATGGAACCCGAGATGTCGATGAGGAATAACTGCGGCTCCCGTGCCTGGGAATGGTGGTGACAGCGACTTGGTGGCGTCCGTACCCTTCGGCGGGTGAGTCTGATCGAGATGGTTCCAGGGCAGGTCGAGCTCCTCGTCAAGGGGCCGGGAGCGCAGGCGGCCTCGGTCCGGTTGTTCGATTGGTCGCGGGCGGAGTACGAGGTCGCCTTCGCCGTCGAGGCCGTCGATGACGGTGTGCGCGCACGGCTCGGGACCGTGACCGTGACCGTCTGGGACGACATGGGCAAGTTCTTCGATGGCCTCGCGCGCGACTTCCGGGGTTGGGAGGGCGAGCGGGTCTGGGTCAACAACAACCTGATCGTGAAGGCTGTGTTCGGCTCGGGTGGTCACGTGTATTTGGGTTGGACCCTGAGTTCCGGATTCTTCCCCGGCGACTGGAGTTGCACCGTGACGACCGTGATCGAGGCCGGCGAAGGGATGACCGCCCTGGCGGCGGACCTGAGGGAGTTCCTGCGCGAGGAATAGGTCGTCGGCAGTCGGCCCGTCCCGATCGCTTTCTCAGCCGGCAGCCCGCTGTTCCGCGCGGGCGCGGGTCTGGGCGTAGCGGTAGACACCTCACGGTGCCAAGCGGTCAAGCTGGGGTCGTGAGAGGCCGGTGTAGCTTTCCGGCTGTTCGATTTCAGGCAAGGGGTGGGTATGCAATGGACGTAGCGCGGGTCATGGAGTCGTTGGCAGGGCAAGGTGTGACGGTGTTGTTCAAGGTCGATGCCGAGCGCATGCGCGATGCGACGAAACCTTGGACGTTCGTCGCGAGCGGGGCTCCGTTGCGGGATGATCTCCTGGTTCGCATGGACGCCGTGTCTCTGGAGGCGTGCCTGGAGGCCTGCCTTCCGCGGCTGCGTGAGCTGGGCTTGGTGATTCCCGATTGACCGCGCGATGCCGGGCGGTCAACGAGCCGTGATCGAGCTTCCGGAAGGCTCATGGTGGGACTGGGACATTGTCGACTGGACCCCCGGGCGGTTGCGTCTGGGCACCGGGCATGACATCTCGTATGCCCACGGCCTGGAAGTGGTGTTCAGCGACCCGGTCTTCGTCACGTGCCCGTCCTTCTTTCAGGACCCGGTGTTTCGTGCGCCGACGCCTGACGAGGTCCGACTCGTTGCTCGGCAGGTCGGTGAGATACCTCCCGTGCTGATTGCCTTCGAGGCCGATGCTGGGGGGCCGAGTCTGGCCTCCGGCCTGGTCGCGGCTGGGCAGCTCGACATCGTCCGGGGAACCGTCTTCCGCTACTGGCGCGAGAATCTGGCAGTCGGGGAACGTCTGGCCTCCTGGGTGAAACCTCCGGCTTGAGCGGTCCTCGGCCTATGCGACCGCCGCACCGAGGGCTTCGCCCGAAGGCGGGAAGGCGGCAAATTCGTCGAATAGCCGCCGGTTCTCGAGGCAGTGATGGAGCCGGCCCAGCAGCCGGTTGAAGAGGTTGCGCGCAGCCGGTTGAAGAGGTTGCGCTGGGCGGCGGCGAGCATCTGCCTACACGTCCTCGACCAGGGGCGGCTGGTGGGTCCAGCCCTGGCGGAAGGCCTCGCGGAGCCGCTCGGCTTCAGCCTCGATGCCGCGCTTACGGCCGGCTCGCTTGAGCGCGGCGATGATCTGCGGGCGCGTCAGGCGAGAGGCCCTGGCCGGCACCGGGCGGGTGGAGGCGTTCTCCCGGGCCCGATGCCCGCTTCGACGATCGGCATCGTCCGGATCTGGCGCGACGAGCGCTTCCACCGATCCGCAGGGCAGCTCACACGCAAGGTCGTGTCGTGAGCTTGTACCTCGAACGGACGCCTTCGGCACACTGGCGGCATGATCCCCGGTCGTGACCTCGCCTCGTCGGACGCCGTACGCGCATACCTCGTCGAACAGCTCAACCTCGCCCTGCGGCGGCCCGGGATGTTCGGCGGAAAGATCGCCATCCGGATGCTGTTCGACCACCTGCTGTTCGTCGAGCAGCGCCCGCAGGTGTGGAACGAGGAGCAGCACGCCCTGCAACAGCGCGGCGCTTTCGCCTCGACGGGGGTGCAGGGGGTACTGGACGCTCTGCTGCCTCGCGATCACGGCCACGGTATGTCCTCGGTGTACGCGGAGATCGCGCGTCGACAGGGCCGGCTCGTCGCCGACCGTGTACTGGATGGGGCGGCATACGCGTCGCTGCGCGAGAGCGCGGGCGAGTGGGCCGCGCGGGATCGCGTGTGGAGCGACGTCCTGGCCCGGTTCGGGCCGCCTTCGATCCTGTTCGGCGGGACGAACCCCTTGTACGGCAAGACGCTCGGCTACCTGAGCGAAGACGCCGGACAACCGATGGTGTTCTTCCACCTGTGGAACGGCACCGACGACGACGCGGAACAACCCTGGCCGCCCACGGACCCCGAGCCCCTGCTCCTGGCCGTTCGCCATGGCGACGGCCCCTTTCGGGACACCTTCACGTTCACCCCCGAGGGACGTCGTCGCAAACCTGCTCCCCCACCTTCACCGCTCTCGGAGTAGGCACCGCCGGCAACCGGGATGCCCTGCCCACCCGAACGCCGCGATGGCGGCAACGTGCGGTTCCCGTGGGGGACTTTCGTCTGTCGCGGTGGTGCTCCCGGCCGCGACCCGACGCCGTGCCCGGGCAAAGGGCTCGGGAATCGGAGCGGCGGCCGTCGAGGAGGATCGGCATGTCGACGTCCCGGCGCCCGGGGCGGGATTCACCCGATCGAGC
This sequence comes from Embleya sp. NPDC056575, assembly GCF_042793325.1. Classification (NCBI taxonomy): domain Bacteria; kingdom Bacillati; phylum Actinomycetota; class Actinomycetes; order Kitasatosporales; family Streptomycetaceae; genus Embleya; species Embleya sp. NPDC056575. The sequence goes on along the minus strand of NZ_JBHTVA010000003.1, from coordinate 98,927 downwards.
CGCGAAATGCGGCGGGGGCGTCTCGTTCACCGCGCCGCAGCCATTGCGTATGGCCGAACACATGTCCGAAGATCTGTCGTCGTTGCCCGATCGCGTCCGGCCTCTGCTGGAGTACCAACTCGCCTTCGAACGGGCCCACCTCGCGTGCCTGCGCGCCGCCGAGACCGACAACGACGTCATCCTCGACAGGTGCCGGGCCGCGCGCCTGCAGGCCATGCGCGCGCTGATCACCGCCCGCGCCGACGCCGGCGCCGACAGCGCCCCGGACCGTGACACCCTCGAGGAGGCCGCCATGGCCGCACTCGCGCGTGAGACGGCGGACGCTTCGGAGTAGCGATCCGTGTTCGTCGAAGCCGACGCGATCGGGCGCATCGGGTCGGCCCGATCCCCGGCTGACGCGGCGCGGTCCGCGCCGGTTCGGGCGGCACCCCCACCGGGGTGGCCGGTCAAACGGGTGCGAGTCCTGTCCGGTTCGTCGTCCTGGCGTCGGCCGTCGGCGCGGGCGGGATCGGTGGTGGTCTCGCTCGCGGGCGTGGACGCCATGAGCGGGAGGCAGTTCGAGCACCTGGTGGCCGACCTGTGCCTGCGGGACGGCTGTTCGCGGGTGCGGGTGTCGGGAGGCGCGGGCGATCTGGGGGCGGACGTGGTCGGACTGCTCCCCGACGGACGCCGGTTCGTCGTCCAGTGCAAGAGGCTCGCGGTCACCTCCAAGGTCGGCTCGCCGGACATGCAGCGCTTCCTCGGCTCCGGACGGCACGTCCACGGCGCCCACGTCCTGATCTTCGCCACCACCACCGTGTTCACAACCCCCGCGCGGGACCTCGGCGTCGCCCAGTCCGTGGTCTTGATCGACCGGGACCGTCTCGGGGCGTGGTTGACGGGACGCCCCGTTCTCTCGTTCGTCGGTGGCGCACACCACTGACCACCGCCTGCTCGACGGCGCCGACGACGCTCGCGGGCCTCGAGCCGGGGCATCCGCCGGCCGTATTCGGGGCGCGGTCCGGACCGCCGTCCCTCCCTGTGGCGTCCGGGCCGCGCCCGCACCCGCGGTCCTTTCGGCGCCCGGGGCACAGTATGCCTCGCGGTGCCCAGTCGACACCCGCGCCGAACAGCCCGCTTCCGCGATCGTCCGCGGTGCGGGCCAACCGGGAGCCGGTACCGCTTCGTTGCCCTGCCGTGAGTCGGCGCGCGTACGAACACGACCTGGGTGCCTACTGCCTGGTTCCGGCCTCCGGGCACCGGGACGAGTAGGGAGCCTGTGTCCTCGCCACCCAGGTCAAGGTGAAACCGTCGGTGGTCGGGAGCGGCTCGGGATCGCGAGTACATCCGCCGGTTCGTCACGCGGGTGGATGCCCGTGGACGAGCCGTCCGGACGGACACGACCGGAGCGGAGAACCGACGGAGGGCACACCGTGTCGGTCCGGTCGCGGTTCGGCCCGTCGTGGAGCGCGCCCTGGCCGCGCCGGTGCTCGGCGGTCGGCGTGAGGTCGACCAGGGATGTCGCCGGGCCGTCAACGCACGGCAGTGCGTGGGCCGGTTCGAACAGCGGGACCGCCCAGGCGGTAGGTCGGTCGTCGAAGTCGACCCTGGACCCGAACAATGCGGCCAGGGACTCGAACCGCGAAAAATCGTCCGGCAGACTCACCTTCACGGCCTCGCCGTTGATCATCGATCTCGACAGCACACATGCCCGAGGCCGCTCCGGCGTCCCACGAACGGTGAAAATCCCCGGGCCGCGCCACACGTCGACATGGCACCCTGGGGCCGCCCAAGGGCCGGCCGCCGGACCATCGCGGGAGTGAGCAATGAAATATGTCGATCTCGATGCCCGAGTCGGCGAACTGGACGGGGTCCTCGACCCTGGTCCCTACCTTGAACTTCTGCCCGCGCTGAGCACCGACCTGCCCCCGGGTGCCAGGGCCTTCGCCACCGACCCGAGCCACTACGACTTCTCCGGGCGGCGCTGTGTGAAGGATCTGTCACTTCACCGGGCGACCTTCCTCCACGGCGGTCGAGCCCTCGACCTCCGTCTCCGTCACAACTGTTGGAAGCACGACGAGGACCTGGTCCTCTTTTACGCGGGAGTGGCGGCCGTCCGGATCGGGACTGCGAACGAGCCGTCGACCTGGAACGATCTCGGCACGCTGATCCTGGACGAGGTCCTTCCCCACGACGAGGGCTGCACTCACGAGATGGCCTTCAGACCCGGGTCGGTCAGTGTCACGTGCAACGACATCACCGCCACCTGGGTCGCAGTGGACTGCCCCGAAGCCCACTGAGGACAGAGAACAAGCTCAGGTGGTCAAGGGCCTGGTGCGGCCGCCTCGCTCATGGACACCCTCAGGCGTGGACTTCGAACTCTCGAAGTCCACGACGACTACCAGCGCGCCCTCGACGCCCTGGTCGAGACCAAGGCCGGCGGCGCCCACCCCGACGAGGCCGCCGAGCGCACCACGACCGCGAACAACGTCGTCGACCTCATGTCCGCGCTCATCGCCGGCGTCCAAGCCGCCACCAAGGGCCCGTCCCGGCGCCGAACGAACGACGCCGAAGACCACCATCAAAGGGCCCCGGAGTCCTGGCTCAGACACCAGCCGCAGGTCGCGGGTAGCCGGACGAGCCCCGTTTCCCTCCCCTTGGTGCCGTCGTTGGTCTGATCGAGTGATCGAGGTCAAAGGGGCGAGTGTGCGGCAAGGGCGGTCGCCAGAGGAGTTGTTGGCGAACTGGACGCTGGTCAACGACGTGCGCAGGCTCGGGTTGTCCGACGGGTTGTTCGCGGATTGCTCGGAGAAACTGGTGGCCGCGTGGCGGGCGCGGGCGATCACGCGCCGAGCGTCGGGTGGAGAAGCAGATCACCGCCGAGTTGAAGAAGGTCCGCCCGCGGCTAGGAGGGCATCCTCTTCAAGGCGGCGGCAGCCGCCTTCGACAAGCCCGCCGAGGTCGTACGCCCGGCCCTGTTCCCGGTGGTCGGGGATCAAGACGCTGCGTGAGCTGGTGGCCGAGGCGAAGGCGAACGAGAAGGTCTTCAAGGCCAAGGTCCGCACCCCCCTGCGCGGTTCGTACAGTTCGTACTACCGCCAGGTGCTGCCGCCGCTGCCGGCCATGCTCGGGTTCACGTGCGACAACACTGCCTACCGGCCGGTGATGGACGCGATGAAGCTGCTGAAGAGGTACGCCGGCGTCGACGGCAAGACCCGCTTGTACGAGGCCGTTGACACCGTGCCGATGGACGGCGTGGTGCTCAGGCGCGAGGCGGTCGTCGACGACAAGGGCCGCATCGAGCGCATCCCGTACGAGCTGTGTGCCCTGGTCGCGCTGCGCGACGCGGCGCGCCGCCGCGAGATCCATGTCGAGGGCGCGGCCCGCCGGCGTACCCCGGAGGACGACCTGCCGGGGGGCTTCGAGGCGACCCGTGCCGTGCACTACGCCGCGATCCGCCGGCCCCTCGATCCGGGGGTTTTCATCGCGGACCCGAAGAAGCGCATGGCCTCGGGTCTGGACCAGCTGTCCGGCGCGCTCGCCGACGGATCGTCGGGCGGGGTGAAGGTCACCACCCGCAAGGGCGAGCCGTGGATGGCCGTGCCGAAGCTTGCGCCGCTGGACGAGCCCACCGGCCTGGCGGCCCTCAAGGAGGAGGTCGCACGCCGAAGAACGCCGACTTCCTCACCGGCTTCACCGAGGAGTTCACCTCGGTGGCCGCGTACGAGCGCATCGGCCGCGCGAGGCCGCGCTGCGACACGGCGTGCGCGTCGGACTCGAAGAAGTTCGAGGTTCGAGTCCCGGTCCTCGAACTTCATGACCGAGTACCACGACCGCGGAAACCGAATACGCCGGAAAGGGGCCGCGGTAGCCGGCAGTTCGTCAGGGTGGACGTCGTGTTCGGTCGCGACGGGCGTCAGGAGGCTTTTCCCTCTCGACCGTCGGGAGGTTTACGGGGCATCGTCTGTCGAAGTCGCGTCACTGGCAGGCTTGTTGCTGTTCGGATCGACCACGGGAGTTCGGGGGCGCGGTGGTAGGCAGGTGGGACGGCGGTGCGGAGACAGGGCCTGACCCAACCGGGTCGACCGAGGCGTCCGGCGCCCCGGGCGAGACGGCGCGTTCCGCTCCTGTGGGGGGTTCGGCGGGTTCGCTTCTGCCCGGTGATCCACGGCAGTTGGGGGCTTTCTACCTCGACGGTCGGCTCGGGGCGGGCGGTCAGGGTGTGGTGTACGAGGGATACGGCCCCGACGGCACGCGCGTGGCTGTGAAGGCCCTGCACCGGGTGGGCGACGCGGACCGGGAGAATCTGCGCAAGGAGGTCCGCGCGTGGCGGCGGGTGGAACCGTTCTGCACGGCCAAGGTGCTCCAGGACGATATCGGCGGCCCGGTCCCGTTCGTCGTCAGCGAGTACGTTGCCGGTGCGGATCTGCGGCGCGCGGTCGCATCCGGTGCCCCGTTCGGGCCCGAGGAGTTGCGGCGCCTGGCGATCGGCGTGGCCACCGCGCTCGTGGCGATTCACCGCGCCGACGTCGTGCACCGGGACCTGAAGCCGGAGAACATCCTCCTCGGCCCCGACGGCCCCCGCGTGATCGACTTCGGCATCGCCCGTGTCCTGGTGGGCAGCGCCTCCGCGGGCCTGCCCATGGGCACCCTGCGCTACATGCCGCCCGAGCGCTACAACGGCGAACCCGGCGACGGCAAGGTCGACGTGTGGGCGTGGGGCGCGGTGATCCTGTTCGCCGCGACCGGACGCGACGCCTTCGACGGCGACAGCCCCGCCGTGCTGATGCTCAGAGTCGCCGGGCACCACCCGGACACGTCCGGGCTGGGGGAGCCGCTGCGCTCCCTCGTCGACGCCGCGCTGTCCAAGGACCCGGAGGAACGGCCGACGTCCGAGGAACTCCTGCTGTCCCTGGTCGGCCGCGCCGACCTGGCCGCCGCCGTGAAGACCGCGGCGGGCGGGGGGCGGCGTGGACCACGCGATCCGTCCCGCGCCGAGATCGCCGAGGCGGTCTTCGCCCGGCTGGACCCCGAGGCGCAGGAGGCCGTCTCCGCGGTCCTGCTGCGCCTGGTCGCGCCGGGCGAGCGGGCCGAGGACACGCTGCGCTCGGCCCGCCGGGCCGAGTTCGCCGACGACCGAGCCTCGGACGAGGCGGTCGACCGCGTCCTGCGGGAGTTCACCGCCTCCGGCATCCTCATCCGGGACGGCGACGCGGTGACCTTGGCCACTGCCGCGCTCATCCGGTCCTGGCCCCGGCTGCGCACCTGGGTGGACGCCGAACGCCAAGGCCTGAGCATCCACCAGCGCCTGGCCGAGGCCACCCGCACCTGGAACGACCACGGCCGCAGAAAGGGCGATCTCCTCCAGGGCACGGCCCTGGACCGCGCGCGGGACTGGGCCGCGACAGGCCGCCGCCTCCTCCCCCTCAACCGGACCGAGCGGGACTTCCTCGCCGCCGGCGCGGGACTCGCCCGCCGTCGCAGCCGCAACCGCACCCTGCTCGGCGGTCTCCTGGCCATCCTGACGGTCACCGCCGTGCTCCTCGGCCTGCTGTTCGCCTCCACCCGCGAGGAAGCCCGGGAACGCCGGGCGGCAGCCGACTCCCGGGCGCTGGCCCAAGCCTCGCGCGACACCGCGGCACTCGACCCGGTCCAGGCCACGATGCTCGCGATCGCGGGCTACCAGACCGCGCCGACGCAGGAAGCACGCAATCAACTGCTGCGACAGTACCTCGGATTCGCGGGAAAACGCCGGGTGCTGTCCGGGGTCCCCGGGGAGGTCCGAGACTTCGACACGAGTCGCGACGGCAATGTGGTTCTGTCTCTGACAGACCAAGCACTGACGACCGTGTTCGTGGGAGCCCTTTCCGGTCCGGTGCGCTCTCGGCCCGTAGACCTCGGCTACGCGAGGGACGTCGTGGTTTCCTCGGACGGCCGACGCGCGGCCTTTGTCACCTTCGGCGACATCGGCTGGTTCCCCATCGATCCGTCGGCGGCGGACCCGGTCGGTGCCGTGCACCGGTTGTCGCCCTTCCCAGCGGGGAAGTCCGGAACCGCAGTCGCGATGTCGGCTGACGGTACGCGCGTGGCCGCGCTCGTGGACAAGCGCCTCCTTTGGTGGGACCTCGACAACGGAAGCCGTGCAGGAGAGGTAGCCGTGCCTCAGCTCGACTCCTCCGGCGGCAACACGGAGGTCGAACTGTGGTTCGGCCAGGACAACCGGACGCTGCTGGCGACGACAACCGCCGGTTCCGGCGAAGGGCTCGTCTCCATCGACGTGGCGACCGGTGCGACCCGGACCGTGATTGAACCCCGGTACACGAAGGTGTTGCCTTCCGGAGACCGGACCGCCGTGGCAGTCAGCCGCGACGAAGACACCGGCGATGGGTCCACGCAGACCGTTGTCGTTGTCCGCCGTCTCGCCGACGGCGCCGACGTGGGGCGGCCATATCTCTCCCGAGGGTCGGACGGCAAACCGAAGGCGGTGGACGCGACCGGACGCCACATTCTCGTCGGGGAGGCAGGAGCCGGAGCGCTGAGGCTCGTGGACACGAATCAAGGAACGGTGGTCAACCGGCCGTATTCCGGTTACAGCAGGCTTTACGCGCCCGCCCTTGTCCCCGCCGCCGACGGGCGGCTGCTGTTGGTCGGCGGGTCAGGCAAAAGCGTCGTATACGAAGAAGTCTCGGCACACGAAGGCGTTATCGAAAGCCGCGATCGGATCCTCCTCGGCGATGGCAGCCGAAGCATCCACCTCCTGAAGGATGAAAGCCTTCAGCTCCGCACGGTGGGTGATGGCGGCAGGCTGCTTGTCCAGGCCCCGAGACCTGAACTCCACGGGGGACGGCTGGTGTCCAACCGGGATGACACCCTCATCGCGCTCCGGGAGGGCAAAGCCCCGAACATTGTCGAAGTGCGTGATGCCGCGACGCTGCGGCCGATTGCACGCATCACTGGGACCATGCCGCCGATCCGGACCGAATACCGCCTGGCGGATTTCGAGTACTTCTTTGTCGGGACGAGCCGCCTGGTGACTGTCTCCGGCACGCTGCTTCAGCAATGGGACGCGCGCACCGGCGCACTGCTCGCCACCACCGACGTCGGCGCGCTTCTCCCCCCGAACGTGGTGAACACGAACAACTGGAGCGCGAATCCCTCCCACCGGGAGAACCAGGTCGTACTCGTCGCTCTCGGAGACCCCGTTATTCGGATCGTCGACCTCGTCACGGGCCACACCACCGAGTCGTTGGACATCGGCCTCACCGACGTGCGCAGCGTCCAGTTCGACTCCGGTGGCCGTTACTTCGCGTTGGTGCGCCAAGGCAACGTGGTCGAACTGTGGCGGCACGCCCCGTTGCGGAAAGAACTTGGGCCCCTGCCCAGCTTCGAACCCACGACGTCTCCGGGGTTGCGAGCTGCTCGGTTCATCGACGACAAGGGCCACTACATGATCGGCGCCAACAACTTCGTTCGCATTTACGAAATCGGCCGACAGGCATACGCGGAATCCTACGAATTCGGTTTTCCCGACAACAGCTCGAGAGAGCGCTCGTTCGACTTCGTCGACGCCTCCAAAGACGGCAAGGTCCTCGCCTACGCCGTCGCCAACAGCATCAGCGGCACCCTGCTCCTGGACCCCGGCGTTTGGAAGCGCGACCTGTGCGACATCATCGGCAACCGCTCCTTCACCACCGACGAGCGCGACGGCCTGCCCGTCCGGATCCCCACGAAGCCCGTCTGCCCCCTCCCATACGATCCCCCAGCCGATCCCCAGCCCACGGCCGCGCAGGCCGCCGCGCTCACGACGCAGCGGGCACCCGGAGCACACGTCCGTCGCCGTTCGCGGCTCCGTGACGGATCGGGACCTGTAGACCCGGTTCGATGCTGTCGCGGGTGGTGGTCGCCGTGGAAAGCCGATCGTCGGTCTCGCCTCCGTGATGGGCGGGCGTCTACCGGGCGTGGGTAACGGTGGTGAGCGGGTCGTCGCAGCGGGCCTGGATGCGGTCGAGGGCGGCGAGTTCGGCGGTGTCGACGCTCAGGCCCCACCGGGTTTTCACGACGACCCGGTCGGTGAGTCGTCCAGGTCGTTGGCGTACGCCCGGCGTTCGGCCGCACTCCAGGCGGCGGCGCCGACGTCCCAGGCCTCGCCGAGAGGCACCATGTGGTCGACGTCGACGTCGAACTTGTCGGTCTGGGTGGTCTCGTCGTACCAGGACCATCCCTGGCCGGTGTTCGCGGTGATGGTGCAGCGGCGGGTGACCTCGGGTTGGACGGTGGCCTCGGCGAGCAGGACCTCGGCGCGGGTGTCGCATCCGTCCCGGTCCGCGTCGATCCAGCGACAGGAGATACGAACTCGCGCGTTGCCCGGATGAGTTCACCCGAATTGCCCACCCCGGCCCCTCGAACCGCACCACCTGCACCCTGCATCACCCCGGCCAGAAATCGGACCCCGACTCGCTCGGGTCACGACGGCGATGTTCCGGACATCACTGCGGTTACACGGCCCGGGAACTCTCCCGGACAGCTCGGGCCGACTCCCGCCGCGTGGCATTCGTCCGGTGGAGCGTTGGAAGAGGCGGTGGGCGGGGGCGGAACCGTCACTCGTTCGTGGGACTTCGCGGTCTCGGCCGGCCAACCGGTGCCGCATCAAGCAACGTTCGCCCTGGCGCGGTGCGGGTGATGATCTTTGTGGTACCTTCGGCGTCGCCGTGCACCACTGCACATTCGAGGAGGTGAGTCCGATCAACGCTGCGACCAGTCGGGACTCCCTCCCTTGCATGGCCTAGGGAGCGCCCGCACAAGGCATCCCGAAAGGCTTGAACCGCTGATGCGCTTCAGCTCCCAGACGTCCTCGGACGGCGTCACTGAACAGTTCTTCACCCTCGGCGAGATCCCCGGCGTGTTGTGGACGCCGGAAGACGCCTGCGGTACTCGTCCCCTGATTCTGCTGGGCCACGGCGGCGGGCAACACAAGACGGCCCCCGGCACCGTGGCCCGTGCGCGCCACTACGCAGCCGAGGGTTTCGCGGTCGTCGCGATCGATGCTCCCCATCACGGAGACCGGCCCAAGGACGAGGAGTTCGGCCGGATCACGGCCGAACTGCGGGCAGGCATTGCCGCAGGTCAGAGTCCGGGCGCGCTTGTCGCCGGAATGCACAGCCATCTGGCCTCGCAGGCCGTCGTGGACTGGCAAGCGATCCTCACTGCGGTCCAGCGCCTCGACCAGGTCGGCGTCGGCCCGGTGGGCTACTGCGGTATGTCGATGGGCTGCGGGCTCGGCATACCGCTCATCGCCGCGGAACCCCGGATCCGCGCCGCGGTGTTGGGCCTGCTCGGCGTGCACGGGCTGGCCGAGGATGCCGGGCGGATCACCGTGCCGGTGCAGTTCCTGGTGCAGTGGGACGACCAGATGGTGCCGCGGGACCAGTGCCTGGCATTGTTCGACGCCCTGGCCTCGGCTGAGAAGACGCTGCACGCCAACCCCGGCAAACACGCGGACGTGCCGTCGTTCGAAGTGGGCAGCTCGCTGCGGTTCTTCGCCCGGCATCTGAGCTGACACGAGATCCCAGCACCCGGCGCGCTGACCCGGAACCCGTTCCCGGCCGGCGCGTTCGGTCCAGACTGCTCGGCATGGCCGGACGGGTGCAGGTGCGGGAGATCGATGACGACGAGGGCAGGCGGCTGCTGCGGATCGTCCGCAGGGGCACCGGGTCGGTGGTGACCTGGCGGCGGGCGCACATGGTGCTGCCGGCCGCCCAGGGCATGAGCCTGGTGAAGGTCGCGGGCGGCCGACCGAGGACCTTCACGCTGCCCGAGCGCCGGGAGATCAAGAAGACCGCCAAGTCCAAGCCGGCCGAGCACGGCCTGCCCTTCTCGACCTGGAGCCTGGCCAAGCCGGCCGACTTCCTGGTCGCCGAGGGGGTGGTCGACGACATCAGCCACGAGGGCCTGCGCAGCCTGCTCCGCGAGGAAGGTGTCTCCTATCAACGCGTGAAGATCTGGAAGGCCTCCCGCGATACCGACTGCGACAGGCTCTACAGCCACATCAAGAAGGCCAAGAACCGCTCCAAGTTCCTGGAGTTCTGCCGCTACCCGCGCAGCCTCAATCCCGCGACGGTGCGGATCGCCCTCGTCTGTGACAACTACTCCCCGCACCTGACCACGAGGCGGTGCCGACGGGTCGCGACGTGGGCGGACGCAAACAACGTGGAGATCGCCTACACCCCGACCAACTCCTCCTGGCTCAACCGGATCGAGGCCCAGTTCACCGCCCTGCGCTACTTCACCCTCGACGGCACCGACGATCAAAGCCACAAGGAACAGGGCAGCATGATCCGCCGATACATCATCTGGCGAAACAAGCACGCCCGAGACCAGCGCCTACTCCGGATCATCAACAGGGCGAACATTGCCTGATGCGGCACCAGCATGAGGAAATCGGCTCGTGCAACATTGCACGAGCGACCGCGCGACCGTATAGGGGGCGTGCGGATCTCCGGTGGGTGGGAAAGCGGTGATCAACGTGCGGGAAGGTACGAACGGCGCGCCGGCGGGAACGCTGGGCGTCTCCGAGTGGGCGCGGAGCGCGGCGAGTTCGGCCACGGGGCACGGTGCCCGATCGGCCCTCCGCCGCGATGAAGGTCCTGGGGTCGATGCTGCGGAACGTGCGGGTGGGGCGGAGCGTGGGGTTGCAGGCGGCGGAGGTGGTGCGCGGGTCCCGTTCGAAGATCTCCCGCCTGGAACGCGGCGAGAGCCCGCCCAAACACCATGACGTCATGGGCCTGTTGCACGCCTACGGGGTGCGCGAGCCCGCGACGCCGGCCACGGTCGAGGACCTGCTGCGCAAGAGCGACGAGAAACCCTGGTGGCACCGCTACGCCGACGTCACCGCCGGCTGGCTGCGCCGGCTGATCAGCCAGATGGGGTTCCTGCTCGAAGCGATCGAACGCCAGTGGGTGTGGGCGCGGATCGTGCGGTTCGCCGGCGCCACGGACCTGACGCCGCCCTCCTCGATGGCACTGTCGCGATTCCCCCACGGCGGACCGCAGGAGATGCTGTACCTCGAACACGTCGAGGCCGCCGCCTACATCAGCCGCTGCCGCGACGTGGAGCGCTACCGCGCGCACGTGGAACGGCTCTACCTCGCCGCGGAGTCGCGCAGCCGCAGCCGCAGTAAGGAGATGCTCGCCGCGGCCCATCTCCGCTTTCGCGCGCAGGCCGAGACCTGATCATCCGGCGCGGCGCCCACGGGCCGAGAGAGTCGATGATCGAGGCCGCGGACGACGCTTTCGGCGACTGTTCCACGAAGCCGGCACGGCGGTGCCCGGGAAACCCGGGGGTCCCGGCCGACGGTGGGCCGGCGCCCGCGGCGGCGTATCGACGGATCGAACGTGACGAGGCGTCTACACGCGACACGACGCGGCACATCGTTTCGGCGCCGGTGAAGTACTCGAACGCCGTGGTCGCGGCGGGATTTGGCAACATCCGGCACCGGTTTCGCTGCTTTCGCCCGTGCGCAGGGCAGCATCCACGACGCGTTGCGTGCGGGGCAGTCGAAGGAGCTGTTCGGGACACACCGGGACAAGTCCGTTGACCTGCACGGACACGAGGGCGCTGTCCCGAACACGGTGTAGTGGTTGAGGACTCTTCCGTCCCTCGTCACATTGGTCGCGTCGGAACAGGGCCGACATTCCGGGCCCCGGATCCGCCGTGCGGGCTTCTCTGGTTCGTCCACGTGTCCCGGCGCAGCCGATGCCACGTCGTTCCTCGGGCCCGGACGGGTTCCGGCGACTCACCACCCATACGGAAGGGGTCTTTCGCCACATGATCCGAATACGACGTGCCCTCGCCATGATCGCCACCACCGTCGGCCTCATCGCCGCGGGCACCGCCATAGCGCCCGCGGCCTCCGCGTCGGCCGCAACGGACTGTTGGAGGCCGAAGCAGACCGACTTCTCCGTCGTCGCTGTGGCGATCCAGAACACCGTCACGCACGACGGGCCGTATGGCGCGTGCGGTGACGGCAGAATGCCCGGCGGCTACGTGTACGCGTCCTGCAAGTACCGGAACACCGCCGGAAACTGGTGGTACTTCACCGACTGGGGCTGGATCTACGGCGCCAAGTACATCGCCCGATGGCCCTACGGCCAACCGAACGTGACATGCACCAAGTACTGATCGGCCCAAGGCCGGACGGGCGACCGCGAGGTTGCCCGTCCGGCGGATCGCTCGACACGTCACGGGTCACGGAGTACTCGGCGAATCGGAACCTGTGTCTCGCCACCGTGCGCGAGTCCGTCGAGGCACGTGGACCGTGGCCGGCGTTCGCAAGGCCACCGGATCCGAGGACCTGATCCCCTCCGGCCCCGGAACCTCTCTCGGCCCCGGTTTGCTGCACCAGGCGACTTCGATGACGCCCCCGACCGCGCTGCCGTACGCCTTCGCCCAGCGCCCAGCGGAGCATTGCGCCGGCGTCGAGGCGTGCGCCCGTGCAACGGGTGGTGCGGGCCGGGGGGGCGTCTATCCGTGCTCCGCGCGGGCGGTCTGCGTCGACCGTGGGGCGTGGTCGAGGAGTTGGTGGCCCAGTCGGGGGTCGACGTGCAGGAACGGTCGCGGGTCGGTGCGGTCGAGTGCGCAGCTGTAGAGGGTCGGGGCGGGGCCCGGTGTGTCGGCGAACGTCTGGATCAGTCGGCCGTCGACGACGGCGTGGCACGAGCCGCTGTCCTCCGGTCGGCCGTGGAAGCGGTGGGCGACGGTGGTGCCGTCGTCGAGGTCCGCGACGAGCAGCAGCGGTACGAGATCCTCGTGTTCCTCCGGGAACAGGACGAGTCGGTGGTCGTCGAGCCAGGCGCCGTTCGGGACGCCGAGCATGCTCGCTCCCTCGTGATGGGCGACCAGGCGACCGTCGGCGGGGTCGAGGACCACGGTCACCTCGGTATCGCGGTCGTCGATGTGGGTGGCGGCCAGGAGGCGTCCGTCGGGCGAAAACCCGATCGCGCACTCCAGCGAGGACGAGCCGCCCGGGCCGGACCACATGCGCCGCCTGGCCCCGGTACGGATGTCGATCGTGGTGACAGTCGCGAGAGACTCGTCGTCACCCGCCGTCGCGAGGGTGTGTCCGTCAGGGGAGAACGCGACCAGGCGGTCGATGTCGTCCGGCCATCCGTCGAACACGAATCGCCCGCCGTCGGCCAACCGGTGCAGCACCCACCGCACGATGGGCCGCCGCGCCCACCGCACCCGAAAGACCACCCACCGTCCGTCGGGCGACAGGGCTGCGGCCGTGACCCCGGTGTCCGCAGGCGGCGGTGCGAGCGCAACGAAGCGGCCGGTGTCCGCGTCGAGCACCAGCAGGGACAGATCCGCGCAGCCCCGGGCCCCGAGAAGCAACCGGGCCCGTTCCACCGGCCGTTCCTCGAGCGTGTCGGGTGTCAGTTCCCAGGGCGGTCCGTGGATCGTGACGCCTCCGTAGGGTCGCCCGCCCGAGGGCGGATGATGTCCCGGATCTCGCACGGGACCCGGTCGAACCCGAGACCGTCGGCCCGCCGACCGGGGGGACGCGAGTGTGGCCGGCGAGCCGCTCGAGGCCGCGCCCGAAAGTGGATCACCGGGATCGGTACACGGCCGGGGTTCCCGCCCACGTCGTGGGTGTGCCGGGGTCGCCGTCCCGGTGTTCGAACCACCCTGCCCGGGTCCCGACGTGCCCAGGACACGGCTCGCTCGTCGAACCGACCGAGCGCCCCCAACCGGTAGCACACGATCCACACGTCGCACACCCCACCCGGCCCGCACACGCCCCGGACCCGGCGTCCGTACGGCAGGGCCCCGGGGCGTTCGACGCGCACTCGCCCCGCCCGACATCGGCGCCTGGAGTCACGTCCTCGGCATGGGCACACACGTCGGCATGGTGCAGGACCACCCGCAGTCCGCGCTGCCCCAGGGCTCGGAACCGTATCTGCGGCACCTGGCACAACGCCCGAGGGTGGCTCCCGCGGTGGCTCTGCGCCTGCGGGCGATCCTGCAGGAGTGGGACGCCGCGCCCACGACGGATCAAGGACGCGCCACCGGAAGCGTCGCGCCGTGCGAAAAACCCCTGCCGTAGGCGTTGTTCCCCCGCCGCAATCCGCCGTCTGCGTCGGACGCGGCCCCGCGAACGGGCCCGCAGACGCGGCGCGTTCGGCCCGGGACAAGCCCTGAGCCGGGATCCGGAAACTGGCGTGGCCGGGATCGGAAGTACGCCGGCGGAACATCCGCACAGGGAGTCGTCGTGAACGGCCCCGGCGTGCCCGGTGTGGCGACGGGGGTTCAGAGGATGCGGGCGAGGCTGCCGTATTCGATGAAGTCGCCGCCCTGGAGGACCCGGGATTCGGTGTCGGGGTGCCGGTCGGTGACCTCGGTTCAGTCGTTCTCGTCGAGGAGGGTGCGGCCGTGGGTCTCGGCGGTGGGGTCGTTGTCGACGTAGACGACGCGGCAGTCGGGGTGGACGGCCTGGGCGACCCGGTGGACGTTGTCGCGGGTCGGCAGCCCGGAGCCGTGGTCGAGGAACTGCCGGATCCCGTGCTCGCGCGCCGGCGTCCGGACCGCACGTCGTAGGAACGTGCGGTTGTTGAGCGCGAGCGCGCGGATGTCGGGGCGACGCGCAGGAGTTTCGAGCAGGCGCGGCGGTCGGCGGGGTAGTTGTCGGTGCCGCCGAGGAGGTAGTCGTGCATGCGGGGGACGCCGGGGGTTTTCGGGTCGATCGGGGGTGGGCCGGAATCGGTGTCCTGGTCCATGGTGTGCCCTCGACGTCCGTGCCACTCCCCCGCCCGGGTGACACGCCCCCATGCCAGGGAACCGGGCATCCCGTGGTGGGCAACTCCTGCGAGTGAACGCGGGTTTCGGGGCCTGTTCGTGCGGCGCCGGCGCGGATTCGGGCGCACGGGCGCGTGGCGGGGCGCGCGGCGTCGCGTTCTCCGGGATATCGGCGCCCGCGATGCGCAGGCGGAACCGAGCCGGGCGGTGCGTGACGATGTTGCGTTCCGTCCCGGCCCGCTCGTCAATCGCGGTGATCGTCAGACCCGGTCGCGCAGGGTGCCTCGTGGTCGAAGGCGACGATGTGGCTCACGCGTTCGAGCCGGTCGACGTCGACCCGTACCGCCACCGCTCCGCCGATGAAAATATCGCCTTTTCTTCTTAAACAGGGCAACTCACAGGATGGATGGTGACAAGCTGATTTGGCATCGTAACGCCAGGTATTTCAGGGCGACTTGCGTACTGCTCGTGCGCCCGGAATTTCGTCGCGTTCGTGACGGGCCGGCCCGGTTCCTCGCACGGCGGCGGCCCGTATGGACAGGACCTCGAAGTGCCCCAGGGGAGGAACCTCTTGCCCATCCGAATTCGGCTGCCGCGCGGCTTCGCCGCCGTAGGCACCGCCCTGCTCGCCATCCTGTTCGCCGCCGTCTCCGTTCCGCTGACGGCGTCCGGCGCCGCGGCGGCGTCCCCCATCTGTCTGAGCGGCAAGTTCCAGTACGACTACAAATCGGCCGAGGCCGGCACGAACAAGCCCACGATGACCAAGCCGGTCCGCAACGCGAACGCCCAACTGTGGGGCAAGGAGAAGTCCACCGACGCCCCGCGCCAACTCACCCCCGACTACCGGTACACCGGCAACGACGGCGGCTTCAACCTCTGCTACACCCCCACCTCGACCACCTCGATGAGCAGCATGTGGGTGCGGTTCCGCACCGAGAGCACCAAGCTGTGGAAGGTCGGCGACTCCACCGGCACCCCCTACATCCAGGACTCACCCACCCAGGCCGACATCTCTACCGGCATCGACCTCGGCACCCTCAAGCCGTCTGCCGACATGGCACGGGCCTGGCACGCGTTCGACACCGTCAACCTCCTGTGGTGGAGTCGCAACAACTCCGTCAGCGATTGCTGGTCCACCCACGAGGCGAACAACAACGCCTGCACCGAACTCAACATCCGGTGGACCGCCGACTCGGTCGACGGCCCGTCCTACGACCTGGCCAACACCGTCCACCTCTCCGCCACCGACCCCGACTCCGAGCACACCGTGCTCCACGAGGGCGGCCACTTCCTCCTGCATCGCCTGTACGACGGGTGGTGGCCGAACGTAACCGGCTGCAACCCGCACTACATCGAGAAGGCCAGCTCCGGCACGTGCGCCTGGGTCGAGGGCTTCGCCGACTCCGCCGCCGCCTACCTCCTCGGGGACTACCGCTACGTGTGGCCCACCGGCGACAGCCGGAGCTTCACCTACTCCACCGGCTGGGACACCGGGGACCGGGTCCAGGGCAACGTGGACGGCTCGCTGCTCGACCTGTGGAACAACGTCGACGGCGGCTGGAACGGCACGATCAGCGTGCTGACCACGCACACTCCCTCGACATTCGCCGACTACTTCAAGGCCGTTCGGCCCACCGCCAACCCCCCGCTCGCCACCACCGGAAGCGCGCTGACCCGCCTGGCCGCCCACGCCATCGACTACGGTCCCACGATCGTGGGCGACGGCCGAACCCACGCCCTCACCAACGGCGGCGGCCTGGCCATGGAACGCGTCGGCCAGTGCGGTGCGTCCGGCAGCGCCCCCGCCAACCTCTACACCTACGATCCCACCAGCACCAGACAGCAGTGGACGCTGAGGGCGAACGCGAACGGCACGGCGAAACTCATCGACGGCTGCCCGGACGCACTCGTGCTGACCGCGCCCTACAACGCCGGCGAACAGGCCACCCTGCGGGCCGTCAACTCCTCCAACGCCTGGCAGGAATGGCAGGTCACCCAGAACAGCAGCGGGACCTTCACGATCACCAACCCGGCCAGCGGATTCACCCTCGACAGCGCCTCCGTCACCATCGGCGCCGCCGTCATCACCAAGCCGACCGCCAACACCACCACCCAGAACTGGGCCGCGCTCAACTGACAGCCGACAACCCCCATGGCGCTCCTGCGGCCTCCGGCCGTCGGAGCGCCCCTCTTCGGTACGGCCCGACCCCGCGACCGGCGTGATCACCCGGACGGACACCGCCCCGCCGGCGATACCCGCCATCCCTGCCCCGGACCACCGTCTTCGAGGAACGACCCCCTCGAAGAGCGCGGCATTCCGGAACTGCGCCTTCGCGAACTCACCGGCAGCAGCCTCCTCTTCTCCGAACACGTGCCGATCGGCGGCCGGCTCGAACTGCCCTACACTCCACCCGGCTCGACCCGGCTCGCCCGCCAGGAGCGGGTGAACGGGGGCGCGTCTCGAGGCCCCGGGGGTGTCGCAGGCGGGGCCTATGCTGCGCCGCTGTGGACGTTGAAGATCTCGACTATCGGACCCGGACCCAGTCCGGGTGTATTCCTCCGGACCTGGTCACCCGCCTTCTCGAGCTCGGGCACCAGGAGGTGGTGGAGGGCTGGGCGGCGCGCGGGGAGTGGTTCTGCGCGCGCGAGCACGCACGGTGGCTGACCGCGCGGGACCGCCACGCCGAGGCGCTGCGGGTGCTCGACCCGTACGTGGCCACGGGGTGGTGGACGGCGGCCGAGGTGCTGGAGGGGTACGGGAAGGCCGAGGAGGCGATCGCGCTGGTGCGCCCGCACGCCGAGGGCGGGGGTTCGCCGGAACTGGCGTTCTGTGCCCGTCTGCTCGCCCGGCACGCTCGTGCCGACGAGGCGTTCTCGATGCTCGCTCCGCACGTCGCGGAGTGGATCCCCGCGGCGGCGCTGGTCGACGTCGCCGCGGTCGCCGGTCGCGACGAGGACGCCGCCGACCTGCTGACCGCCCGCATCCGGGCGGTGCGCGACTGTGGGCGCTGCGGCTCACCGTCGTGCGGTGGCCGTGGCGTCACCCCGTGGAACGCGGTCGAACTGCTCGCCGGGATCCGTGAGCGCCAGGGCCGTGTCGACGACGCCGTCGCCCTCCTGCGCACCCGGGAGTCCACGTCGGTCGGCAACCGCGACGCGCTCGCCGACCTGTTCGCGCGGCACGGCCGGTTCGAGGAACTGCGCGCCTATGCGATGGTCGAAGACCACGGCCACGCGGCGGCGCGTCTGGTGGAGTGGCTCGAGGAACGCGGCGACGTGGAGGGCGCGATCACGGTGCTTCGGGATCGCGTGGACGCGCGGGCCGGCTTCTCCCACCCCGAGGTGCACCTCGCGCGGTTCCTGGAGCGGCACGGCCGCGTCGACGAGGCGATCACGGTGATGCGCGCACTCGCCGACGACCACCCGGAGGACTGGACCGTGTCCATGCTGTGCACCCTGTACGCCGACCACGGCCGCGCCCGGGAAGGCCTGGCCCACCTCGACGACCTGATCCCGGGGCGACAGGACTGGGAGTTCTTCCGCAGCCGGATCACGCTGCTGGCCGCGTGCGGGCTGCACGAGGAGGCGATCGCCCAGGCCCGCGCACACCCCGAGGGAGACAGCTCGTACGCGGCGTGGACCATCGCCGAGGTGCTCGCCGACGCCGGCCGGCCCGAGGAGGCCGTGACCGAGCTCGAACGACACCCCACCGCCAACCCGAAGTTCCTGGCCCGGTATCTGATCGACCTCGGCCGCATCGAGGAAGCCGTGGCGCACCTACGACGGCCCAGCCCCAGGCCGGCCTGGCCGGCGGCGACCGGTGGCACGGACACACCTCCATTCTGAACGTCGGTGGATCGTGACATCCGGCGCGGTCGAAGCCGCGCTGTTCCGGGCCCGGGGTACGGATCGGGCGCTGACGACACCGATCTACTCCCGGGTGGGATCCTCTCGAACGTGGCCGAGCAAGTACTCGGCCTCCGAGAGGAGTTCCTCCGTCACCCGCACGCCCGTCAGCCGCTCGGCGAGCGCGAGGACGTTCGCCTTGTCGTCGTACACGTCGAGGTCGGCTCGGCCGTCGGGGTCGCACCAGACCTCCTCCATGACGGGGAGCAGGTCGTCGGGAGTGCTGCCGGCGCGGGCCTCGGGCCTGTCGAAGGTGATACGCAGTTCGCCGTCCTCGTACCAGTCGAAAAGGTGGATGGGCTTGCCGCCGTTGCTGGAATGCATGACGGCGCGCGACCCCGCGGACAGGATCTCCAGGAACCAACCGCGCATCCCGACACCACCGTCGAAGTGCAGGACCAGGGTCCAGTCCCCGCCCTCGCCCGGCACGGTGAACGCGCCCGCGAGGAACGACCCGTCCCACGTCTCGGCGGCGAAAAGCTCACTCTGCCGCTCGATCAGGCCACGAAATCCTGTGCACGCCCCCAGTGGCTCGGCCTCCATCACCCGTAGCACCTCCGCCGGCGCGACGCCGCGCACCAGGGTGAGGCAGTATCCGACCTCCATGCCGAGCCCGAGGAAGGGCGAGGAGCGTAGCCAGCCGTAATCGGCCGCGGTGACGGAATGCATGCGGCACAACCTCTCATCGGCCACCGACGCCGTCACCCCGCAACGGCAACCCGGGCCCGGACCCGCCCGGTCGGCCGGTATGAAACAGGTGCATACATCCGGGACGGGCGGGCGGGTATCGGGCCCGGCGCTCAGAGACCAGGTGCAGGGCGACGGCGGGCACGTCCAGGCCCATCAGGCCGGCGGTGTCGGCGAGTTCGCCGGTGGGCAGGGAGGCGAGAACCTTGGACACAGGCGGGTGATGTGGAGGATTCGGCCATCGCATGGCGAGATATCGCTTTGTGGTACCGAGTGATTGCGAAGTGTGATCTGATCGGGACCTGGCAGAGCCGTAGGCAGTGTCAGGTCACGCGCGTAGAGGGCGAGGGGGCGTCTCGTGCCGTTGTCCGTGGTGGATCCGCTCGTCGGTCATCCGATGCGGAGGGGACTTCGTCCCGCGCCCGGATAGGGCCCGACTCCCGAGGCGCGCCCGGCCGTCGTGACCCGAGCCGCACTGCCCGGCCGCCGGGTCGCCCGGTCGACCTGTTGTCCAGCCGCTCCGCTGCCTTGCACATCCGAGATGTCTGGAGTCTGCGATGGCCATTCCCATGCCACCCGGCCCCCACGCGAGGGTGATCTTCGTCGGTGTCGGTCAGGGCGACTGCACCCTGATCATCTTCCCCGACCCACCGCACGGCACCGGCGAGGTGGTGTTGATCGACTGCGGCTCCACCAAGGGCGCACGTTGCCTGATCACCACCCCCACGCAGGAGGTCGTGGACGCCCTCACCAATGTCAAGCGCCTCCTCGCCACCTTCGTGCCGAGGAAGACGATCGACTACCTGTTCATCTCGCACGCCGACGAGGACCACTACAACCTGCTGGTGCGCGCGCTCGACGGATTCACGGTGAAGTCCGCCTACTACACAGGGGTGCTGGAGGACTACCAAAACGGTCGCGACAAGTCCGGCGGTCTACCGAACGCCACCTACCGGTGGCTCCAGGCCAACGGCGCGCAACCACTGCCCAATTCCCTCGCGTTCAGCGGACCCCCGGCCGGCGGGGGCACCGGCGTGCCCTGGCAGTACGGTCAGCCGATCGTGCGTCTGGGCACCGACGAAGGGCTCTACGCCGTGGCGGCCAACGCCACCGGCACCTACGCGACGCGCAAGGCGAAGTGGGAGAAGTACCTGGCCCCGGCAACCGATCCGCACGAGAAGACGCGCCTGCGGAAGGAACTGGAACGCTACGACCCGAACCCGGACAGCGCGGTACTGGCGCTGGTCTACAAGAAGGCCGTGATGGTGTTCGCCGCGGACTCGACGGTGGTCACCGAGGACTTCATCCTCGCCAACTGGGCACCCCGGCTGCCGTCGGCGAACGTCACCCTCAAGATGGGGCACCACGGCAGCGACACCTCCTCCCGCGAGCGGTGGATCAAGCTGATCAAACCGCAGCGGCTCACCGTCAGTTCCGGGACCAAGTCCTTCAACGGCTCGGGTATCCCCAAGATCAGCCACCTGGAACAGGTGAAGACGTGGTCCGGCGTCGTCCAGCCCGCCGAACCGCACGAGTACACCTACTTCGACGACCGGGCCGCGCCGAACCCGTCGTTCCTGGTCGACCAGACCGACCGGGCCGTGTTCACCTCGCAGTTGATGGTCAACCCGAACTGGACGCCCACGACACCGGACGACGAGCGCTTCATCTGCGGCACATGGCACCTGACGCTCGACGCCGCCGGCAACGTCATGATCGGCTACTGAGACCCGGGGGGACAACGCCATGGCGCTGACCACAGACGAACTCCGGCGCAGGTTTCCCACGATCGGCGGCGAATTCCGCCTGACCGCCGCGGAACTGGCCGTGCCGGGCACGGAAGACCTCTTCGGCACCTACCTGGGCGGCCCGCTGGCCGTGACCGGGGTCACCGCCGTCGACCCGGAACACCTCACCCTCTCCGGGGCGGTGACCGTGCCCGGCCTGACCCCGGGCGCCGCGGCGACGATCACCTTCACCGCGAACACGACGGCATCGCCGCCGGTGGTGGCCGGCCTGACCGTCGATGTCACCCTGACCACCGCGCCGGACCCGGGCGAGTGGAAGATCGACCTCCCCTACCTCCGGCTCGAAGCCGGCTTCCTGCGCGCCTACGGCTTCGACCGACTGTTGTTGGTGTTGTCCGCCGAACCCGGCGCCGACGACGCGGTGTCCACGGTCGCGACCGTGGGCGGCGACCTGCCGTTCGCCGCCGCCGGGGAAGCGGCGCTGCGGTTGCGCACGCTCGTGCAGACCGGCCCGGCCGCCAGTACGTACACGTTGCACGGCGCGTTCGCCGGAGTGGGCTTCACCACCCTCGGCGACCTCGGCCAACTCGTCCCGGGAGTACCCGCCGGCCGCTTCGTACTGCCGGACCTGCCCGGTCTGCCGCTCCCGGCCACGCTCGAACTCCTCGAACTGAGCGTCGTGTTCACCCCCGACGCGCAGCGCGCGGCGGCCGGTCTCGATCCCGTGCTCGGCGCGTCGGTACGGGTGGGCATCCCGGCCCGCTGGGACCTGATCCCCGGCGTGTTCGACGTCGAGGAGATCGACGTCGAGTTCGGCATCGCGTCCCCGCGCAGCACCGGGGCGAACGTGCACGCCCGGCTCGGTGGAGTCCTGCGCGTCGGTGATGCCTTCGTCGGCGTGTCCGTCTCCGTGCCCGAACTCGACCTCACCGCCGAGCTGCTCCAACCGCTCCCGCTCGCCGACGTGCTCGCCCTCTTCGTACCCGGCGCCCGGATCCCCACCGGGACGGTGGAGGCGTTCGGGGCGTGGCTCGACGCGCGGTCGAAGGACTTCGGCGTCGAACTGGACCTGGCGGGCGACTGGGAGATCGGCGACGTCTTCGCGCTCACCGGCATCACGCTGTCCGTCGAGGGCACCGGGACAGCCGGCCGCACCGTCGGGCTGAGCGCCCAGGCCGCCGTCGGCGGGACCCGGCTGAGCATCGCGGCCCGCTACGACAACGGTCTGTGGCGATTCTCCGGCATCGCCAACGACCTGGTACCCGCCGACCTGTTCGCCCTCTTCGGCGTGGCGCCACCCGCGCTGCTCGCCGACCTGACGGTACGTGAGACCAGGGTGTCGTTCGACAGCGGCGGCCGGGAGTTCGACCTCGGCTGCTCCTGCGCCTTCCCGCTCGGCGACGCCGACGCCGTGCTCGACCTGACGGCCCGGCTGACGCGTCGGGCGGCCGGCGGGTACGACAAGAACGTCGCCGGCACGCTGACCGTGCAGGTCCCCGACGGGCAGGACGACCCACGCACGCTGGTCTTCGCCGTCGAGTACCACGAACAGGGCCCGGCGGCGACGATCACCGGGACGTGGCACGCGGACGAAGGTGTCGCGCTGACCGACCTGGTGGCCGCGCTCGGTATCGAACTGCCCGATCTGCCCAAGGTGTTGCGGCCCGTACTCACCGCACTGTCGGTGCGGTACGAGTCCGCGACCGGCCGGGTGCTGCTGACCGCCTCGACCGAACACACGGGCTGGGTCTACGCCGCCCGCCCCGGTACCGGTCCGGGCGCGCCCCGGGTGCACGCGGCGGCGGTGCGCGCCCGGCTCGGGGCACGCGCCTCGGACCTGCCGCTGGTCGGCGAGGCGATCCCGCCCGGCGCGGACCTCGTCGTCGACGGCGTCGCCTTCACCTCCACACCCCCCGGCTGGGACGCGCCGCAGGCCGCCGCGATCAACGACGCGTTGCACCGGATCGACTCCGGCCGCGAACGTCGACTGCCGCGTTTCGCCGGCGGCACCGCGGCCGGGCCCGGCTTCGCCGTACAGATCGAGATGAGCATCGGCGGGGTGGCGCAGGACCCGCTGCTGCTGCCGATCACCACCGGCCCCGGCGGCACGCTCGTGGCCGCCGCCCGAACCCCGCTCACGGTGCACGCGGCCCCGGCCGACACGGGCGCGCGTGACCTCGACCTGACCTTCGGGGCGGTGCGGATCTCGCGGATCGGCGTCGGCCTCGCGGACGGGCGCATCCTCGTCGCGCTGGACGCCGTGCTGTCGGTGGGCCCGGTCCGGCTCGTGCTGATGGGCCTCGGCCTGGGCATCGACGGGGAGTTGACCGTCTCGCCCCGACTGCGCGGCGCCGGTGTGCAGTTGCACCAACCGCCGCTGCGGATCAGCGGCATGGTCGAGCGCCGCACCGGTTCGGAGGTCGCCCCCGGCCTGACCGAACAGTTCATCGGACTCGCCTCCATCGAGACCGGATTCTTCGCCCTGCACGCCGCCGGCTCGTACGCCAAGGCCGTCGACGGCTGGTCGTCGATGTTCTTGTTCGGCGAACTCTCCGGCGGCGAGCGGGGGTTGTTCGGCCCGCCCCCGTTCCGGGTGATCGCCCTCTCGCTCGGCTTCGGCGTCAACAGCACCGTGCGCACCCCGACCATCGCGGACGTCGGCACCTTCCCGCTCGTCAACCGCCTGGACGGGAGCGGCAGCGGCGACACCCCGGAACAGGTGCTGGAGAAACTCGCCGGTCCCGGCGGCTGGATCACCCCGCGCGAGGGCCGGTACTGGGGCGCGGGCGGCATCGAGTTCAGCTCGTTCGAGTTCATCCGCTCCCGGGCGCTGCTCCTGGTCGAGGGCGGCGAACAGTGGAAGGTGCTGCTGATCGGGCGCACCACGATCGACCTGCCGCGCAACAAGGCCGCCGCCAAACCGATCGCCCGCGTCGTGATCGACCTGGCCATCGGATACCACCACGACCACGGCCTGTTCTCGATGGACGCCGTCATCGCGCCCGGCTCCTACGTCATCGACCCGGCGGCCGAACTCACCGGCGGCCTGTCCCTGTACATCTGGGGCAAGGACCGCACCGCCGTCGGCGGCGGCAAGGGCTTCGTGTTCACCCTGGGCGGCTACCACCCGCGGTTCAAACGACCCGCGTACTACCCCAACCCGCCACGTGTGGGCTGGCGTTGGGCGATCGGGCCGGTGGCCATCCGGGGCCGGGTGTACGCGGCGCTCACCGACGGCGCGTTCATGGCCGGCGGCGAGTTGTCCGCGAACTACGACAAGGGACACGGCATCAAGCTGCAAGCCTGGTTCACCGCCTGGCTGGACGCGCTCGTGCAGTGGAAACCCTTCTACTTCGACCTCTCCATGGGCCTGAGCATCGGCGTCGCGGCCACCGTCAAGGTGTTGTTCATCCGCGTGCGGGTCTCCCTGTCGGTCGGGGTGTCGCTGGACCTGTGGGGGCCGCCGATCGGCGGCCGGGCCCGGATCAAGGTGTGGTTCATCGGCTTCACCATCGGCTTCGGTACCGACCGCGCCGGTGTACCGGCGGTCGAATGGCCCGAGTTCGCCGTGCAGTTGCCCGCGCCGCTGTCGATCGCCCCGCTGGCCGGACTGCTGGTCGACGTCGACCCGGAGGAGACCGCGAGCCGGTCCGCCGCAGGGGAGCCACTGCTGGTCTCCGGCGACGGATTCACCGTACGCACCGAGTCCGCCGTGCCCGCGAGCCGTATCACCCTCAACGGCAAGACCTTCGCCGGCAGCGCGGACGACACCATCGACATCCGGCCGATGGGCGCCAAGGGACAGGGCGTGGTCTCCGAACACCACGTCACGCTCCAGCGGTTCGACACCGAGTACACCCCCACCGGATGGCGCGTCACCGTGCACCGGCAGGACATGCCCAAGGGCATGTGGGGCGCGCCACTGGCCAAGCCCACCGACGTGCTCGACGGCGACGGCCTGCTCACCGACCGCCCGGCCGGCCTCACCTTCGAGATCCCCGAACCCGAACTGGGCCCCGCCGTCGGCTGGGTCGACGGCAAGGCGCTGAAGGCCGACGGACTCCCGGACGCCGAGATCCCACGACTGGGCGCCCACCCGGAGGGGCCGCCGTCGATCCCCGACGACGAGGGCGAGGGCGGTATCCGCGCCATCGTCGACCCGGACACCGGCATCGCCGCGCCCACCACCGCCGAACGCCGCGCCTCGGTACACGCCGCCCTGGCCGCGCTCGGCCTCGCCCCCGGCACCGACAAACCGCCGACCCGCTACGCCGACCTCGCCCGGAGCACGTTCACCACCGCGCCCATGACCACCACAGCCGAGAGGTGAACCGACGTTGAGCGGTACCGAAGACCTCCTCGTCGCCTTCCACGACTACCGTCGCCCGCTCGCCCCCGCCGGCGTCTACACACTCACGGCGGAGCACCACCTGACCAAGGACGGCAACCGGGTCGACGCGAACCCGGCCATCCCGACCACCACGCGGCAGTTCGAGATCCGCGCGGTCCGGTTCGTGCTCGACCCGGCTTCCGTGCACGCCCACTACCCCGCCGAGGGCGCCGCGGGCGACTTCCGCCGTACCCTGCCGCACATCACGCTGGACCGCTCCATCCTGCCCTGGGAACGGCTGACCAAGGGCCGCGCCGTACCCGAACACGCGCCGTGGCCGGCGCTGATGGTCTTCCGGGCGGGCGAACTGCCCGACGACCCCGAGGGAATGGGCCGCACCACCACCCGTACCATCGCCGAACTGCGCGACCCCGGCGCCGGCATCCTCGGCCCCGACCTCAGCGACGAGGGCATCACCCCGGGCGTCGCGGCGAGTCGCTGCCAGAGCATCGACGTGCCCGCAGCGCTGTTCACCGCGCTCGTACCGCGCGAGGAGGAACTGCACTACCTCGCCCACGTCCGCGACGTCGCCACCAAGCCGCGACTCCTCGACGACGGCGAGATCCCGACCGAGGGTCGATACGCCGTCCTGGCCGCCAACCGACTCCCCCGGCACACCGGCACCTACACCGCGCACCTGGTCTCCCTGGAGGGCTTCGACGGCAAGCTCGACCCCGGCCGACTGGGCGCCGGTATCCGGTTCGTGCGGCTGTGCGTGCTGCACTCGTGGACGTTCACCAGCGACCCGGCCGGCACCCGCGACGCCGCCGCGCTGCTGGGCAACCTCGTCGCACCCGCCCGCACCGACCGGGAGAACCTGGCGCTGCGCCTGCGCCCGAACGGCGAGGTCGCGGCCCGGTCCACCGGGGACGCCGAGGACTACACCCGCCGCCGACTCCACCTGGGCTACACCCCGTTGCCGTACCGGCTGCTGTCCGGGGAGACCACATACGGCTGGTACCGCGGCCCGTTCGTCCCCGTGATCGCCGCCGAGACCCGCGACTTCGCCCGGGACACGCCCAAGACCACCGCCGACCACGCGTTGATCTACGAACCCGAACACGGCCTGTTCGACGTCTCCTACGCCGCCGCTTGGACCCTCGGCCGCACCCTGGCGCTGAGCGACCCCGACTACAGCGAGGAGATCACCCGCGCGCGGCGCGAACTCGCCAACACCGCGGCGACCGTGATGGCCCGAGCCGCGGCCGGCGGGGCGCTCGCCGACGGCGACCCGGACGGGCGGACCCTGCGCGAGTTGGCCGATCCCGGCTTCGCCGCCCGCCTGCTCGACGCACTCGGCCGCCCGCCGGCCACGCCCGACCGGGCGGCCCCGACGCCGACGCGGCGACGGCGTAACCGCCCGACCCGGCAGGGCGCCCGCGCCGCACTCGCGGCCGAAGCCGCGACGGTGGCCCTGACCGCCGCCGCCGAACGACACAGCCCCACGCTGCCGGCCTGGCTGGACGAACTGACCCTGCTGCGCCGCGTACCGTTCAACTACCTCGTCCCACACCCCGCGATGCTCCCCCCGGAATCGATCCGGCTCTTCCGCATCGACGAGAACTGGATCGAGGCACTGCTCGCGGGCGCGCGCGACGTCGGCGTACACAGCTCCCTCGACGCCCTCGTCGACACCGCGCTCACCGCCGCCGTCGACCGGCGCCGCACCCGCACCCGCACCGGGCGGGCCGGCCGCGCCGGACTGCTGATCCGCTCCGAACTCGTGCAAGCCTGGCCGGTGTTCGACCTCATCGCGAGCATCGCCGGCGCCGACGTCGGCGAACTGCGCCGCGACCACCTCGCCCCCGACACCCTGCTGGTGCTCCTGGACGCCGTGCCCGACGAGATCGTCATCCGCGAACCCGGCCAGGGCATCCACTTCGGCATCGACAGCAAGGCGGGGGCCGGCGACAACAGCGTGATCAACCTGCGCGACCACCGGCCCGGCGACAACCTCGGCCACCCGCTGCGCCGCAACTACCCCGCCGAGGGCGGCCTGCTCACCCGCCACCTGCGCCTGCCGTACGAGGGCGACGTCCCGCAGGTGCTCGCCTTGCGCGGCGACCGGGGCCTGGTACCCGCGCTCGCCGCCGGGCTCGACCCCGCGCTGCGCGACCTCGCGCCGGGCGAGTTCGCCCTGCAACTC
This sequence comes from Embleya sp. NPDC056575, assembly GCF_042793325.1. NCBI lineage: Bacteria > Bacillati > Actinomycetota > Actinomycetes > Kitasatosporales > Streptomycetaceae > Embleya > Embleya sp. NPDC056575. Next base: position 71,281 of record NZ_JBHTVA010000003.1, on the reverse strand, counting down.
GTCAACGCCCCCGTCGAGCAACGCCTGACCCTCGACCCCGCGCCGGAACGGGAGAGCGCCCGATGACCGACACCGATCCGACGACCGGCAGCGCCTCGACGGCCGACACCGACCTGATCGTCCCCGTCGAGGTCCACGCGCTCCTCGCCACGCGTGACGTGGCCGCGTACGACGACTTTCGTCGCTGGAGCCCGCGCTACCCGTGGACCTTCGCCGAGGAGTTCCGCAGCAACGCCGAACCGCCCGTCCAGTACGCCGAGGGCAACCCCGAAGAGGGCATCCATGTCCAGTGGCAGTTGCCCGAGGCGCTGAGCACCGGCGTGATCGACGCCGCCACCGGTGTCAGCAAGTTCCCGCTGGTGCCGAACCGTTGGCTCGTGGTGCGTTATGCCGAGGTGCGCGGCACGCTGAAGGCAGCCGGGTTCCTGGTCCACTCCGACTACCTGGAGAAGGCCGACGGCGGGCCCGTCGAGTCCGCCTTCACCCCGTTCGTGGACCCGGCGTCGCCCATGGAGCGGCCTCGCGCCGACTACATCGGTCGGGTGCATGCGCTGAGCGAGGGGCCCTGGCGCGAGCCGGCCGCCCGGCCGCTGTTCCTCACCGCCATCGGCAGTGGACTGCCCGCGTTCGCGGCGTTCGCGCCGTACCACGAGAACGTGTTCCTCTTCCACGACACCCTCGCCGACCTGAAGGCCAACGACAACCACCCACCGCCGTGCACCGTGAGCTACCAGGTGATCGGCTGGTACAGCCGGGACGACGCCGACATCCTCGCCACCGCCCGCGACATCGCCGGCCTGCTGCCCCCCGACGCCGACCCCGACGACCCGGCGGACGTGCTCCGGGCGCTGGGCTGGGCCGCGCCCGACGGCATGCCGAGCACGATCACCCGCACCCGGTACGTCGGTACCGCCCTCGGCATCCCCTGGGACCGCGAGGGTGGACACCCCGAGTCCGACCGGCCCGCGAGCGGAAGCGTCAACGTCGCCATCGGCCACAGCATCGCCGATGCCGTCGCCGCGCTCGCCGCGCGGCCGACCGGCGACACCGACCTCGCCGACCGGGTCCGCGCCCTGTTTCACGGCAACCCCGACGAACTCGACCACCCCGACGGGAAGGTCTCCCTGGACGAGATCACCCGCCGGTCGTGGTTCAGCGGACACGACGGCGGCGCGCGCTGGCAGGTGGTCAACCGACCCGGCGGACAGGCCGACAACCAGGCCCCGCCGCCCGCGCAACCGGACTGGATCGCGGATCTCAACGGCGACCAGGACGACTACGACCGGGCCGGCCACGACCTCGCCGCCGCGCAGTGGCGGCTCTGGCGCCTGTGGTGGTTGCGCCACCTGCCCGAGAACCGCCGCCCGCTCGACTTCGACCTCGACGAGACCGCCTGGGACGCGCGGATCCGGGACGCCGGCACGCGGGTGACGGACTGCCGGGCCGAAGTCGAACGGCTCGCGCCCAAGGTCCCGCACGGGCTCACTCCCGAAGCGCTCCAGGCCGCGATCGATCGCTACGCGGAAACCCGCGAACTGCCCGCCGAGTCGGAGCTGAAGCGCACACCTCGGCAGAGCTTCCACAGCCCCGCCGACCCCGTCCTCGCGCTCACCGGCTCGGGTACGTCACAACCGCTCGGCCGGGACGAGGACGACCCGCTGCCGTGCCGGCTGCCGTCGCGGCTGCTGACCCGGGTGAAGATCAACGGCACTTGGGCGGACGTCTCCGGCACCCCGCTGCTGCCCGTCAACACCCCCGAAGTGCCGGGCGGGATCAGGGCGTTGGTGGCGGAGTTCGCGCTGCTCGACCGGGCCGTACGCACCCCGGCGACCGGTGGCGAGCCCGCGCGCACGGCGCTGGACGCCGTCGTCGCCGACCCGGACGCCAACTCCGTGGGTCCGTGGCCCGAATACACCGGGGTGTGGCGGCAACCGTGGCTGCCGCTCTACCTCCAGTGGGAGGTCAAGTATTGCGCCACCCCGTACCGGAGTCCGGACGCCACCCTCAACTGGGAGTTCGGCCCCGGTCGCGACGGCGACCCCGAACCCGACATCCACCGCTACCGCTGGAGGGGTACGAACGCGGCCGAGGGCGACGGGGACGGCGGCCGACGGTGGACCGCCTTCGGCGCGCGTGCCTTCGTCACCCCCTCCACCCGCTACGTACTGCGCGAGCAGGCGCGCCGACTCGCCGGCCACGCGCCGCCGGAGCCGGCCCGGCAACTGCTGGCCATGCGCGAGGAGTTGGAGACGATGGATGTGCTCTCCCAGAGCCTCGACGGCTTCCACGACTGGCTCCTCCAGCAGGACGGCGCCGCCCAGGCCGTCACCGACGCGTCCGTCCTGGCCCTGGCCGGGGAGACCAACCACGTCCCCGACGGAGCGGAGGGTCATGGCACGCGGCGTTTCCAGCCGGTACGGGCCGGCCAGTTCCACTTCATCGAACTGATCGTCGTCGACCGCTTCGGCCGGGTGTGCTCGCTGGTGCAGCCGGTCGGCAGCCAGCCCATCCACTTTCCGCTCGTGCGGGCGGAGAGCGTGGTGCCGGATCGCGATCTGTTCCTCGACCCGCCCGGCCCGCAGCGCTTCGTGCAACTGCCGCCCCGGATCGCACAACCGGCCCGGGTGCGGCTGGATCCCGTGCCGCTGCGGGTCGACGAGCCGCCCGCGGAGGTGGATGGGGCCGGAACCGGGGCCGTCGAGGTCGCGGGATCGGCCGGCGCCGAGACGCCGGTGGCCGGATGGCTGCTGGTCAACCACCTCGACCGGACCCTCCTGGCCTACGGCCCCGACGGGGAGCCGTTGGGTGAACTGCGGGTGGTCCGCGACGTCGACAACATCCGTACCACTGCTTGGAATACGCTTCCGCACGCGCCGTTCCGGCACCCGGACGACGACGACTTCGCCGCCGCCTACCCGCACCTCGCGGCCTTCGCGCGTGGCCTGCTCGGCCACGAGCCGGCGGCGTTCGAGGCACTGACCGAGACGATCGACACCGCGCTCGACCACATCGTCGAGCCCGCGCCCGACGAGGACCGGTCCCCGGCGCGGTTGATCGGTCGCCCCATCGCACTCGTCCGGGCCCGGCTCAACCTGGATCTGATGGGTGAGCCGCTGAGCGACCCGAGTTGGAAACGTGCGCTCGTGCCGGCGGGCGAGCCCTACCCCGACGCGGGTGAGTACCCCGACCATCGCGACTACCCGGACTATCGCTGGACCGTACGGCTGGGCGATCCCGACCGGCTCTCCGACGGGCTCATCGGCTACTTCGCCGCCGACGACCACGACCTGCGCACCCGGTACCACCGCTTCCACGCCGTCGACCCGAACGGTCCGGCCAACACGTACGTCACGGCGATCGACACCGGCGCCCACCTCACCGTGCCGGCTCGGCCCGCCGATCGTCCCGCCACCCACCACCTGACCCTGCTGGCCTGCCCGCACACCGCCGTGCACGCCACCACCGACATCCTGCCCGTCGCCGAGGTCGGGGTGGACGCCGACACCACGCATCGGGCCCTGGCCCGGATCCGCGCCTCTTTCCGGCTCAACCCCCTGCTCGCCCCCGACCGCTTCGGCCCGCCCACCGCCTCGGCCTCCGCCGAGGCCGGTGCCGGGCATCCCGCCGCCGCGATGGCCGACGGCGACCCGAGTACCTCCTACGAGAGCGTCGAACCGCCGGTCGCCGGCGACTGGGTCGGCCTCGACCTGCACGTGGGACGGGCGGTGGAGGGCGTCGACATCCTCCTCGGCAGGGCCGACGGCAGTGGTATTCCGGCGGCGACCGAACTGGAGGCATCGGCGGATGGCGAGCAGTGGACCGTGTTGCGGGGCTACGGCCGGATGGCGGAGATCCACCACGATGTGGAACCCCCGCTCGCCGTGCGCTTCCTGCGGCTGCGGTACACCGGCGTTGCCGACGAGCCGTATGCGGTCCGGGAGTTCGGCGTGCGGGCCGAGCCGCCGGACAGCTCCCTCGTGATGCCCCGTCCCGCCGCCTGGCACGGCGAGTGGACCTGGGCCGAGCCGATCGTGGTGGACGGCACGGCCGACGGCGCGGCACTGCCGGACTGGGACGAGCACGTCATCCACAACGCGGACCCGTTGTCCCACCCCGACGCGCCCTTGCCGGTGGCTCGTTCGGGCTACCTCCAACTGCAACCGGCCGGGTCGGTGCGCAGGCGCGCTGCGGCGGCGGGCGGCGGGGGTTCGCCGGCTCCGACGGAGACCCCGACGGCCGCACCGGTTGCCCCGGTTGCCCCGGTTGCCCCGGTCGAGGAAGGAAGTGCTTCGTGACCAGCCCCGATTCGGCGCTGCTGCTCCCGTACCGCCTGGAGCACACCCCGGCGCCGGCCACCGGACCCGAGGAGACGGCCCTCCACCGTGTCCGGCTCACCGTCGGCGACGACCCGGAAGGCCGCACCGCCTGGCCGGTGCGGTGCGCGCGGATCGCCCTCGCGCTCCCGACCGCCCACGACACGGTCGTACGGACCGGCGAACCCGTGATCCTGCGCACCCGACTGGACGTGCGACGCGGCCCCGGGCGCGGCCGACAGTGGCTGGTCGAAACCGGCACCACCGACCCGACCACCACCCTCCTCACCCTCACCCCCGCCGAACCGGCCGGTTTCGACGGCAGTTGGACCCTCACCCTCATCCTCGACATCAGCACCCCGCTCGGCACCCTGAGCCGGATCACCGAGGACACCGCGCCGGGTGACGGCCCCCCGCAGCGCCGCGCCGGGAACACCACTCTCAGCACCGCCACCGCCACGCCGTCCGAGAGAGTTGGAGAGCCGTGACCACCGCCGCCCTTCCCATGCTGCTCCCGCCCGCCATGGTGCCCGAGCCGGGGACGCCGAACGTCTCGACGTTCGCCAAACCGGAGTACGCCAAACTGACCCTCACCTACGGCAAGGTGAAGTCGGGCGGCACCTGGCCCGTGCACTGCAAGTGGTTCAAGGTCCGAATCCCGACCGGCCGTCAGGCATCCGCGCTGACCAGCGAACCGGGGCTGATCAAGTACGAGTTGACCGTCCCCGCCGGAAAGCGGCAGTGGACCGTGGACCGCGACACCCGCGACCCGAACCAGGTGATCTTCACGTGTTCGCCGCCGCCGGACGAGCCCGCCGCGTTCGACGGAACCTGGAGCGTCGTCCTGGAGTTGTGGGGCATCGAGGTCAACGGCGGAGTCGGCCCGGTCGACATCGTCTGGGAGGAATCGACGTCGACCACCGGAGCCACCGGCCGCTTCGAGGAGCGTGAGGGTCGAGGCGAAGTGCGCAAGCGCGACGACTCGTTCTACCTGCACAGCTTCCGACCGGCCACCGTCGCCATCGCCCGCAACACCAAGGCCACCCTCCTGTGGGACGGCACCCCACACGCGACGTACACCATGTACTACCGAAAGCCGGACGGCACCCAGGGCTCCGCCCCGGCGAGCAACGGCAGTTGGACCTCCCCGGTGGCCCTGGTCGACGACTCCAGCTTCACCCTCGAAGCCAAGATGGGCAACGAAGTCCGCTACCTCACCACATACATCAAGGTCAACACCCCGGACATCGCCGTCACCAGCGTGGCGGCCCCGACCACCGCCGGCACCATCGCCGTCAAGAACACCCTGGCACTCGAGGGCAAGGCCGGGCTGACCATCCCGCAGAACGGCGGCCAGATCACCGTCTTCGGCGCCCTCACCGCGAAGGCCGGCCCGGCGGCAACCACGGGCGAACTCACCGCCAACGGCCCGCTCACCACGAACAGCACCATCACAGCCAAGGGCAACGTCACCGTCGACCCCGGCGCCAACGGATACATCTGGCTCAAGACGGGCCGCCTGGACATCAAGGACACGGCCAACATGAACGTCTACGGCACCCTCGCCGTCATCAAGGTCAAGTCCACGATCAACGGCGCCTTCACGGTCGAGAACAGCATCAGCCAGACATCGGGTTCGATCAGCACGACCGGCAACATCACGGCTACCGGCAACATCACCGCAGGCGGCCACCGGGTGCTTCGGGCCGGTGACACATTGCGTTTCGTCAGCCACACGAACAGGTACCTCGAGGAGGATGTGGCCGGTTCGTCGCAGGAGTTCGTGCCCGCCGAAACCTCCAGGACCCTCTACCGGAATTCCGACTGGAAGACTTACCACGTAGCTTCAACCCTCTCGTCCGAAGAGGCCGCCGAGAACGCCCAACAATCCGTGGAGGTCAAACAGGAGAAGGAGACGGCAACCGCCGATCCCGAGTCCTGACTCCCCCGGAGCGGGGCGACGTGGCAGGGCCCGCCGGAATGAATCGGCGGGCCACGGAAGGCAGCGTGCGGTCACGCGTGTTGCCTCTCGATGACCGTCCGCCGGTCTCGGTCGCGATACCAGACCAGTTGCTCGACTGCGGCCGTATCGGCGATGGTGGCGGTGAGGCCGAAGTCGTGGACGGTGGAGCGTTGTCGGCCGTCCCACCAGCGCCAGGCGGTCTCGACCTCGTCCCACAGGCGTCGTGGTCCGCTCCGGCGCGGCAGGTCCGCCGACCGATAGGCGGCCGGCCCGTCTCCCACCGACAGCGGCAAGGTCGACCGAGACCGCCTCCTGGCCCTCCTCGACCACGCGGAACCGGCGAAAGGCGCCACCCACGCGGCACCTCGTGCGGCGCAGCGGCGGGCGACGTCGGATCGATCGTGGCCACATTGGCGGGTCTGCTTCGGCAGGAGAAGGAGAGGATCGCCGTAACCCTGAGGATGGACGGTCTGACCTCGGCCGAGACGGGAGCGTTCCCGGGCGTGAGCGACCAACGGGCCCGGGACCTGCTCAAACGGGCCCGCAAACGCCTGCGCCGGCAATTCGCCGCCCAGGACGGACCGGACGACGGGAGCAGTTGTCTCACGACGTGTCAGTCGGCGGCTGTCTCAGGACGGCGCCATTCCCTCAGACTGCCCATCGGGCAGCGGCGTGTCGGCCACGAGCACCACCCCGGGCGCCGCGGTCTCAGGCCCGATCTGCCGCGGATCGATGCTCGACTCCGCCGCGACGACCGGCGCCCAGCACTCGCCCCAGGAGGCACCCCAACTGCTCGCCCGGTCATCTTCGGGGTCGAGGTCCTCGGGCCTGCCGGGGATCCCGAACTCGTCCAGCAGTCGGCGCTCGACGCCGAACGGCTCGCCGAGCGCGAGGCCCGGATACTCGGCGATCCACCGCCTGACCACCCGGCCATCTTCGGCGATCAGCCATGCCTCGCCGTCGTTCTGCTCGCTGTGGAAGTATGCATGGGCTCGCCCGAACTCGGCGCTCAACTGCCGGCAGAGCTCGGTGACATACGCGGTGCGCTCAAGATACGGAAGCCCGACCCAGGCCCCGATCACCAGCGTCCACGCGTTGATCGGCGGAGGGATCACGACGGTCGAGAATCGCTCCTCGCCGCTGTGCGCCACGTCGTCGACAAGATCCGCGCCCTCCGCCCACGTCGTCTCGCGGACGCCCGTGAGCCCGAGCAGCGCCGCCAACTCGGCTTGGCCTGCCCCGTGCACGGCAATCCACGAGAGCCAGCACGCGCGAATCGGCAACGGCGAACCAGGAGTCTCCACAACCACCACCATAACCAGCACCCACCGACACGACGGCGCTCGCGCTGCACGCCCCCTCGCACGATCTGCTGTTCCGTCTCCGTGGGATCCGGCCACCGTCGGCAAAGCACTTGGCCGCAGCGGCATTTGTCTGCCGGCCGCTCGCCCTCCCACACAGCAAGGTCGTGACTCATCGACGCAACCTGCCATCCCCTACCGACAGCAGCCCAACCGACCGGATCTTCGAAAACCGGGAGCGAACCGGACCGGATCGCCCGAGACCGGGTGTCCTGTCCCAACGAAGCCAGTCCGAAGGACGCCGGTTGACCTGGTCGGACCACCTTCATCGAGACCGGCACCGAGTCCTATCGCCTCGCGCAGACCAAAGCCAGGCAGCAGGCGACGAAAGAGTCAGGCGGCCGTGCGGCTGCGTCGGTAATCTCCGCGGGTGTCGTTGACTCAGTACGTCTACTTTGCGATCGCCAGCGTGGGCACCACCGCCGACGAGATCACCCAGCTGCTTGGCGTGGAACCGGACGAGGTCACGGTGCGGGGGAGCCTGCCAACCTCACCTCCCATCACCCCGTTCTGTCACTGCTGGAAGATTCGCTGCTGCGAGCCCGGCCTGTCCGTCGACGAGCAGATCCACCAGGTCATCGGCAGGCTCCGACCCCGCTTGGAGGCGCTCACCAATCTGACTACCCGTCTCGCAACCGAGGAAGGCCCCGGGGGCACGATTCTCCAGGTCGAGCGCTTCTTCAACCGGCATGACGAGCAGCCCTCCGGCTCGCCGGACGACACGAACCTCTTCGGCTGGCGCCTGGACCGCGCGGTGGTGGACTTCCTGGCCGCAACCGGCGCAGATCTGGATGTCGGCGAATACGACGTGACGCCCAGCGACGACTGACCCCGCCCTTTCAAAGCGGGGCCACCACAGACCGGAAGCGGGGCCACTCCGGGCCGGAAAAGCGGGGCTATACCGGACCGTTAGCACCAGATCTGGTGGGACAAGGCGCCGACCATGCCGCCCCGGCTCGTCGGTGCAGGAAGCGGCGGGTCGGGCAGGGTGCCGGGGGCGTGTTCGTGTAGTAGCAGAGTCTCGGCACCTCTTGACCAGGAGCGCTGCAGGACCTTCTCAGCTGCGTCGCGACCGTTGAGAAGGTCCTGCCGTCGATCGATGACGAGGGCGGCGCGATCGAGTGCAACGAGCGCCTGCGGGACATGGCCGTGTCGGCGGTCGAACTCGGGAACGCCAACTCCGGATAGCGTCGAGTGGTGCGGGCGGTGGGTCAGTCGACGCCTTGCTGTTCGGCGCGGGCGCGGGTGCCGGCGCGTCCCGCCATGATGCGTTTCTGGAGTTTCAACCCAGCGTTGGTGCAGGTAGTCGAGGTATGGGTCCAGTAAGGACGGGCGCCGGGGTGGCCGACGCACGACCTCCTGCCAGATGCGGGCGCGGGCGTACTTGCGCACCGTGCGGCGGTCCAGGCCGCGTTCGCGGGCCACGCTGCCGTGGGAGCGACCGGTGTCGGTGGCCGCGCGCACGGCTTCGAACAGCCGCCGTGCGTGGCGACCGGCGCGTGTGTCCGCCGTTGTCGCCGCTTCGTCGGTTTCCGACCTCCTCGACCACGCGCTGCAGCAGCGGAGTCCGCCGTTGGTAGCGCTCGGTCAACCCCGGCACCTGTTCGGCGAATGTCACCTTCGGGCAGGCCGGATTCTCGCAGTACAGACGGCGCACACTCAGGTCGATCCGCACGGGCCGTCCCCCGACTGCGGCATCTGCGAGGTGACGTACGTAGCGGCAGTGGCTCCACTCGCTTGGCGCACCACACCCCGTACAGGCCGCCGCGACATGGGAGTTCGTACGGGCATGGGTCCCGATCACAGGACCCGTGAGATCAGTCGAGGTCACCGGGACGTCGGCCAAGTTCGGTATCAATTCCGACAGTTCGACAGAACACAGTCAGAGGTTCCCACCGGCAACCCGGCAGACCATCATCTCGGGATGATCTCCGGCTACGAAAATCTTGCCAGAGCTACCGAAGTGCTCTGGGGGGTACCACAAATACACTCATCATGTGTAACACGATGACAATCCCGGCCCCACCCGCTTCTCCGCCGTCGAAGCCTTGGCCCGCCGTCCTACGGCTTCGGAGGAATCGCCGGCGCGGGAAGGCCGAGAACGCGAGCGAGGGCGGCTGTGACGGGATCGCGGTGGCGGGGCAGGTGCCTGGAGGCCCAGTCGGCTGCCAGGGCCAGGAAGTCGGTCAGGTCGCGTTCCGCACCGGCGAGCAGGTGGCTGAGTTCGGCGGCGGACAGTTCGATCACCGGGCTGTCGTTCTGCTCGGCGTCGACGGTGAGTCGGACGGTGTCGCCGAAGCGCTCCGCAAGCGGTGACACGGGGTCGTGACCGAAGCCGAGCGGGCTGCCATCGTCGACGAGCCGGTGCCAGTCGCGCCAGTCCTCCAGTCCGTCGCAGCAGCCGGGCAGAAAGACGACACCCGTGGAGTCGTCGGTGACCCGCAGGCCACCGGCCGCGAAGAGGTACTCGAAGGTCAGCAGTCCGTGCAGGAACGAACCGAGTGCGTCGCCTGGACGAGGCGGGCGATCACCGTCGGGGTCGATGTCGTTGCAACCCGCGATGCGCATCACGGCCGTTCCGACCTCGGCGGGTGAGAGCTCACCGCCGAGAGGCAGGAAGCCGAACGGCTCGATCCCGGCGACAGGCCAGAGGTCGAAGCCGTCAGGGGTGTGGACCTCCAGGACCGGCTGCATCGTGATCACTCGGCGAAGTGTCCCGCCTCCCCGCTCGTATCGCCTCCCGATTACGTCGAGCATCCTCGTCTCTCGGGCAAGGGAACCGGGCACCTTCGGTGGTACCGCCTCGAGCAGTTACCCATGTAGGCCGACACCACGCCGCCACCGGAGCCCGCAAGGACGATGCCGGCGGCGATTCCGAACCGACGTACGGCGGTGTGGGTTGCCGCAGCGACTCCCGGACGGGTGATCGGTCAGCGACCCTTCATCCGAATCCGTTCGGTCGTTTCGACTGTGTGAGGCATCGACCCGCACCCAACCTGGCCGCGTGACGACGCGGATGACGTTGAGCGACCCACACAAGGCATCGCCGTGCAGGGATATTCGACACGGTCGTGGATATCTTGGCTGCGAACTACCGAAGCACTGAAAATCTTTGCTTGCCTGGACCGCGCGACGCCGACGACAGCCAAGCACCTCAAACGGGCCTTCTTGCAGCGTAGCCTTGGGTTTGGCGACGGTGATCGGGGACGGTCTCCTGGAGGCTTCCGGCGTAGGGGACGTAGCCGTCGACGCCTTCCTCGAAGGCGATGTCGTCGCCGCCTTGTTCGTAGCGGGCGATGTTGCGGGCGCGGGCGGAGCCTTCGCCCCAGTATTCCTTGAGGAGCCGACCGCCGATGCGGACGCGGCGGTTGGGGCTTTCGTCGAAGCGGGCGAAGTAGCGGCCGAGCATGACGAAGTCCGCGCCGAGGGCCAGGGCGATGGCCATGTGGTAGTCGCTCAGCAGGCCGCCGTCGCAGCACAGCGGCACGTACACCCCGGTCTGTTCGGCGTAGGTGTCGCGTACGCGGGCGACGTCGATGAGGGCGGAGGCCTGGCCGCGGCCGAATCCCCTGCTCTCGCGGGTGGTGCAAATGGAGCCGCCGCCGATGCCGACCTTGACCCAGGCGGCGCCGGCGTCGGCCAGGTAGCGGAACGCCCGGGCGTCCACGACGTTCCCGGCGCCGGCGTCGACGAGGGCGGGGACGCGGTCGATGTGGTCACGGGAGTTGATGCCCGCGCCGACGCGGAAGCGCTTGTCCGTGTCGATGCTTTCGTGGCGGAAGCGGGTGGCGCTCTCGTAGTCGGCGCGCAAATCCTGGGCGAAGCCGCAGGTGAGAGCGGTGACGTCGCCGAGGGTTGCGGTGGGCGCGATGTGCAGTTCGGCGCGGCGGAATCCGGCTTTGTGGCCTTTGACGGCGGCGACGTCGGCGGCTTGGGAGGCGATGTCCTGGTTCTGGTGGATGAACGCCATGCCGCCGGTGCGCGCCAAAGCGACGGCGAGGCGGGGCGAGGACACGGCCTCCATGATCGCGCTGACCAGGGGGTGGCGATCCTGATCGGCGAGGGCTCCCCCGACGCGGTGGCGCACGATCGGTGTGGTCAGGTCGACGTTGGCGGGGGTGCAGTCCTCGGTGGTCAGTCAGGTTCGGCGGGAGCAGGTACTCGCTCAGGGTGCGCGAGACCTCGGGAAGGATCTTCAACGGTGTTCCATTTCTGACTACGCGGGGGCCGGCGGGCGTTCGGTCCGATCGCGGGGTGACCGGCGCGGCTGTGGCAGGGCGCGGTCCGGTGCGATCGGATGTTGGGGCGTGGCCGTGCGGCGGGCGCCGGACGTATCTGCGCAGCGGAATCGAGCGCTTGCGGACGGTCGCAGCGGTGGCGTGATCCTACCCGGGCCCGGCGCGCCCGCGCGTCGTGTCGAGGGGTATACCCGTTCGTCCGTAAGGGAGTTCGCCCCGCGTGCCAACGGTCACGCACTTCACCGATGCGCGTCCGGCGCGGTCGGGGTCCCGGCCGGTGCGTCCGAGAAGGTTGCGCATCGGGGCGTCAATGACCAGGGTGTGTCCGACCTCGTGGGCGACGAACACGTCGGTGGTCAGGGCGTGGAGATCGCAGCCGGCGCGGTCCAGCACGCTCCACTCGGGCAACACTGCGGCGGCGCCGATCGGGCGCCCGAGACTACCCCCGCGATCGCCGAATGGGGAGACCACGTGGATCTTCGCCCGGCACCGGGTGTGCACCGCTCTCGATCCCCGGCGACGTTGCCGGGAGGCGCGGAGCCTGCGTCGATGCGGCGGTCGGTCCGCTCGGAGACAGTCGACGAGACTGCGGTCGCGGTCGCGCCGGCGGCGGTGATGCGGGCGGCGGACGCACGGCCGGGATCCGGTTTGCCGGGAGGGACGAGCGACATCCGCCGGGCCCCCTCTGGTTGCAGCGGTGCGCGGAGCGTGGGCTGGAGGCGCCGGTCATCGGGTGTTGATGCTCATGCTCACGCGATGCGGCCTCGGGCACGAAGATCCGGCAGGCGCGGGCTACGCGCTGTCGGCGCGTCCATCTGCTCCACGATGCACGAATGAAGGTGCTCGGTGGGTCGGGCTCGATCGAAGTCGTCGGGAGTCGAGTTCACTCCGATTGTGATCTCGATTCGGTGCGATGATGCGTTGTGCGAAATCCCGATGTCTCCTTCTCGTGGCGACTGTTGATCGAGTCGTTGACAACGCTCGCCGCGGATTACGCCGACCAGCTTGCCTGGCTGGACAAGTATTGCGTGGGACCGGACGACTTGGCCTTGGACTTCGATCATGCCCATCGTCTCGTCCCGAGTCTCGTGGAGGCAGAGCGCCTCGATGGGGATGTCGTGGCCGAACTCCGCGGAATCGATGTGCTGTTCGAGGAAATGAGCGGCCGGGAGAACGTCGAGCGTTGGGCTCGCGAGGCCTTGCTCGCCGACTCGGGATGGATCGAGGTCCGCACGTCGTCCCGCCGGCTGCTCGTCGACCTCGTGGGAGACTGGCGCCTGCCGATGCCGGTGATCTGTGTGGTCCGTTGACCGGTGGGAGCAGTTCGACGAGTCGGGCGACGCCGGCTTGGCCCTCAACGGCGGTGAGTCGGTTCGAGGGTGATGAAGTCGGCAAACGGCTCGAAGCAGGCTCGGAGAAAGCGGACCCGAAGCCGGTACGCCGCCGGCGACAACCCATGGTCACCATGCGGCTGAACTCCCCCATCGCCTCAACGACGGCTGAAGCTCACATCTCGTCCCGGCCCGGCCGCGGGTAGTCGATCTCCGTGATGTCCTCGGCCAGGTCTGCGAGTGAGACCTCCACGTTCAGCCACGACACGAGCTTGTGGGTCAGCGGTCGCGAGGCATACACGTCGCGCACCGCTCCCAGGTCCACGGGAACCTCGTGGTAGTCCTCGGCGAAGCGCTGGAACGCTTCCGGCGAACGGTCGACCAGGAGTTCGAACAGACGCGTCGCCCCGTCGGGGTCGGAAGACCCGGCGGGGAAGTCGATCGCGCCGTGTCGCCACCGATCATCCGTCGACTCCCGCCACAGGCAAGCCGTCACGACGGGGACGTCGTCCTCGTCGGTGAACGCAGGTTCCTCGACGAACGGCTTGAAGACCTCCGGAACCTCGTCGATCACTCCCGGCCAGGGCTCGCCATCGTTGGTATACGGGCTCATCGGTGCCTCGTGGTCGAAGCCGCGAACACAGGCCCCGACCGCCGAGAACACGATGGAGTACTCGTCCCCCGACCCGTTGTGCATCGACGCCATCGCCTCGCCATCGGCCCAGCCCGCATTGAAGGAGTGGTACCGCCCTTCCGGATCCGGGCTCAAGATCGCATCGAGCATCGCCAGTGAACGGCACAGGTTCCGCAAATCGGCGATCGAAGGGAGCAGGCGAGCTACGTCATGGACAGTCACGTGCCCATCCAACCGGATGCCCCTGGCACCCGGAATCTCCCCCAAAGCCGTTCCGCTCACTGGCGGGGCGGCAGCACGGTCGGTCAACTCGCGACGCAATACGCGAGCCCACCAGGTCGTCGGGCGGCCCGGTTCGACACAGCAACTGACGAACCGCAACCGTGGAAGTCCTGTCGCACCCCCGGGCGATGCCGTCCCCGCCTGGTCGCGCACCGCGGCCACCGGCGCCGCAGCCGGGATTGGCTGGCTACGCGACGAGTTCGTGGACCCCTTCACACGAATGATCGAACCTCGCCGACATCGTCGCCGTCCTGCGCCTGCCGCCGGGCACACCCGTCGGCTGCCTGCGGGCCGGGCGCGAGGACTTCGTCTCCTCACCACTGCGCGGGGTCCCTGATCTGCGAGACGTGGCCGCGCGGGTGACGATGAGACAGCCGGAGCGCCGCTTCCCGCTCTCCACGCCGGTCGACGATCCCGGGAGATCCGGCCGGGGACACGTCCCGGAGGACGAAGCCACGTCCACCGTCGGCCTCCCCGAAGCATGCCATTTGCCACATTTCGCGATGGTCCGCAAGGGTTTGGGCCGTTGGTCGTAGCCGTCGTCGTGCATGTGCCAACCTTTCGGTCCGTTGTCGATCCCCGTGTGGGCGAAGGCGCTCGGCGACGCAGGACACTGGACCTCTCGCGAGCCGTAAACGGTAGATCTCGGGCCTTCAGTAAGAAACACGCCATCCCCACCGTCCCCGGCCATGATCCAGCCTGGTCGCCCGTGCCTCCGAACACGACGCCGGATCATCCGGAACAACGTGCGGTCGCGGCGGACGTCCGACCCGTCGGACACCCACGAGGGCGGGTCGGATCCCGTGAGAGACATGGCAACTACGCTCGGTGCCAGACACGTTCACATCGGGGGGATGAGATGGGCAAGCGAGACACGTCCCGCACGGGCGGGATCGCCGTCCGGTGCGCGGCCGTGATCCTGACGATCACGACGGCTGCCGCCTGCTCCGGCGGCGACGGCGCCAAGGCCCGCCCGCAGCCGCCGAAGGCGGCCCCTTCGGTGGCGGCTGCGGGGTCGGCTGGGCCCGGCTCCGAGAGCGCGGACGAGGAGGCTCCCTCCTGGGACACGGACAATCTGCCGCCGGGCGTCGACTTCTGGGCCGGGAAGGTGGACCTGGCGGTGTTCCTGTGCCAGGCCTCCGACCCGAAGACGGGCGGCTGCTCGAACGGCGCCGTCACCAACCCCCAACGCGAGGAGATCCTCGCCGCCCTCAAAGCCATGCCGCAGGTCAAGCACGTGTACTTCGAGGACCGGAGACAGGCGTGGGAGTTGTTTCGCGCGCAGAACGCCGCCAACCCCCTCCTTCTCGACGTCATGACGGCCGAGCAACTCCCGGAGTCCTTCCGCGTCAAACTCAAGGACCCCGGCACCATCACGACGGTGGCCTCCGCGTTCGAGCAACGCCCGGGAGTTGCCTCGACCATGAAGCACACCGCCTCCGGCCCTCCCACCACCGCCACGGCCGCGCTGACCCCCGAGCAGGCCAGACGCGCCGTGTTGACCGTGGACGACGTCGGCACCGGCTGGACCGCGGGCGCCCCGACCGACACCGGGCCCAAGCCGGCCGCCGCGCCGTACTCGGGCGTCAGCGGCGACGCCGGGTGCGACCACGCCCTGGCAGGTGCCCCGACCGGCCCGATCGTCGTCCTCCTCGGCGCACAGCGAACCTTCGAGAATGCGGCCGGAATCCGACTGGTCGCCACCGTCCAGGCATACGAAGGCAACGGTGCCGCGCTTCAGTTGGCCAAGACCCGCGCCATGTTGACCGGCTGCGCGGATCTGCCGGTGCCGTGGGCGGGTGCCACCGCACGTTTTCGTGCCGTCGCCGCCCCCACCGTCGGGGACGAAACACTCGGCATGCGCATCGCCACCAACCAGAGCGGCACCGCCAGGACCGTCGACTCGATCTTCGTCCGCATCGGGCCCAACCTCGCCACCGTCACGCTCCCCGCCGACGCCGGCCTCGACCCCACCACCTCGGACCGACTCACCCGCCGCGCGGCGGAACACCTCCGACACGCAGTGGCCGACTTGGGCGGGAGCAGGTGACAGTTCATTCGGCACAAACCGTCAGGCGAAGAACGGCTCCGGGGGAAATCGGGTACTCGATGCGGACACGGCCCGGGACGCTATGCAGGTGACTGAAACGTACCGCCGCGCGTCGTCCCGGCGGGGAGCGGCGCCTTGGCCGGGTGGGCGCCATCGGCGTGCGCGGACCGCTCCCCAAAGGCGACGAACGCCCACGAGTGCGCCCGTCGCCTCCGCGAGATGTCGTGAAGGCGCGGGCGCCACGCCGAGCCGCCGCGGAGCGCCTGGGCCGCGCGGGACGCCTGGGATGCTCGACTTCGCGAACGAACGACCCGCGCGGTGCGCGGGGTCGTTCGTTCGCGTGAGGTGCCGAGTGGTGGACTTCTAAAGGCAGTTCTCGTCGATCTTGTACTGCATCGCTCTCGGATAGTCGTGCCGGTCGAGCAGCACCCGAACCAGGATCGGCCCCCGGTTGATCGGGTGGTCCGGGTCGCCGATCTTGGTCAGGAGCTCGCCGAGGTCGGCGTGGGTCCGGATCCGCGTACCCGTCATCGGCTCCTTCTCGGAGCCGAACACGTCGGCGAGTCGGTCGTACTGCCACACGTGCAGGTTGTTGTAGTGCTCGGCGCCGTCGGACCGCTGGTTCCCGTCGTAGTAGCACGGGTGCAAGAGCATCTGCTCGATGCCGTAGAAGCCCTCGTTGTCCAACACGAAGACGACCGGGCGCAGCCCCATCCGTACCTGGGTGGACAGCTCTTGGCAGGTCTCCTGGAACGAGCCGTCGCCCACGAACACCAGCGGACGCTTCTCGGCTTGTTGCCTGGCCAGGGCCACACCGGTGGTCGCGCCGACCGAGTACCCGATGGCCAACCAGCTGTTCTGCGCCACGTACGAGGCCCGTTCGGCCATGTGCAGATTCATCGAGGCGATCAGTGCGAACGCCGCGTCGGAGACCACGGTGTACGGATTGACGCGGGCCCCGGGCGGTCCGACGGTCTGCTCCTCCAGGAAGGCGTTGATCTGCCGGAAGAGGCTGTCGTACGTCAGGTTCTCCGGGTAGTCCCCGCCGACCAGCCCGGCCAGGAAGGCCGCCGTGCTGTCGGGGACGTCGAGACCCGCGAGGTTCGCCTGCGCGAAGTAGTCGGCGGCGAACGAACCGGCCCCGAACTCGTGGAGCAGCGCCTCGCGCAGCGCCGGGATGAACCGGGCGAGTTGTACCTCGGGGAAGTAGGAGGCCCCGACGCTCACTCCATCGTGCGCGGCGACGACCCAGTCGTCGCCGATCGAGCGTTCACCGCCGAGGTTCTTCGAGGTGGCCCACGAGCCGAGGCCGATTCGGCAGCCGGCGGCCTGGAAGACCTCGTACACCTCGGGAAGGCTGGCCTTGCCGTTGTAGACGCCGGAGAAGCCGGGAGTCTCCTCGGACACCACCGACTTGGCGCCGACCGTGGTGCAGAACGGGATGCGGGTGTCGTGCACCAGTGCGGTGAGTTCGTCGGACAGTCGGAAGCGGTCGACCTCCTCACCGGCCCACAGGATCGGCGTGCCCAGGGTGCGGATCAACTCGACGGTGGCGGCCACGGCCCTGTCGAGCATGCGCTGGTTCGCCGCGGTGAACGGCCGTTCGCGCCTGGTCAGGCGCCCTTGCGGGGCCGGGCAGGGGGCCGACCACACGTCCGCCATGACTTCCAGATAGACCGGCCGACGGTGGGTCAGGCACGCGGTGATGGCGCCGTCGATCTGCATCGGCGCCAAGCCGGGGTTGGAAATCGCCTGGGCGTCGACGGTGACCTGTCGGTAGACGTCGAGGTTGCTTTCCGGGCGCTGGCTCATGTGCGACGTGAGCAGGCCGATGGCCTGCTGATTGAGCCACTGTTCGTATGAGGGCGCGGCGTTGATCGCGATCACCGGCACGTATTCGGCGTAGGCCCCGCCGATGGGGTTGAGCACACTGTAGGCGCCGACGCCGTAGGTGACCGCGACCGCGCCGATGCCCTGTTCGCCGAGTGTGATGTCACGGTCGGCGGAGGTCACCCGCGCGTAGGCGTCGGCCGCGTAGCCCGCACCGATCTCGTTGGGATTGCCCACCCAGCGCACATCGGTCTTGGCGTGCAGAGTGCTCAGGAACGCACCGAGAAAGTCGCCCGGTACACCGAACAGGTGCTTGATGCCGAGCTGTTGGAGTCGAATGCCGAGGTATTCGGCGACTGTGCAGGTCTCGGTGGTCATGACGTGGTCACCTTCTCGCGGGTGCGGTCGGCCGGTTCGGCGGCGGCGGTTCGGGCAGGCGTGGGTACGCCGTTGACCGCGATCGCGGCGCGTACGGCGGTCTCGACGGCGCCCTCGATCCACGCGTGCTTGAGCGAGACGTGTTCGCCCGCGAAGTGGATGGGGCCCTCGGGTCGGACCACGTCGAGGTGGAAGCTGGTCATCTGGTGCGGCGTGTACACGGCGGCCTCGCCGAACGCGTACGGATCGCGCAGCCAGCTCTGGGTCTGTCCGGCGCCGGTGAAGAACACCTCGATGCGGCGCCCGTGCAGGGATTGGAGGTTGCGCAGCGCGTAGCCGTAGCGTTCGACGTCCTCCAACGAGTCCCAACGGGCGGCGTCGTCGGACCACGAGTAGCTCGCGAGCACGACCCCGCCGGGGCTGCCGGGAATGGCGTGGGAGGGGTAGTACATGAAACGGTTCGGGTTGTCGGTGGTGGAACCGCCGCCGTAGGTGCCGGTGGCGGGCCGCACGACGGCGCCGGACAGCGGTGTGTTGCGGTGGTAGGCGACCTGCTCGGCGCTGATCCGGGACTCGTCGACGCTGGGGTGGGCACCGAGCAGCCCGGTGGGCAGGTTGCGCACTCCGGCCGGGGCGGCGGCTTCGGCCGGGTCCTCACCGAGGTTTCGGTAGTAGTCGTACAGGTCGGGGTCGATGGCGTCGAGTTCGTCCTTCCACTGGTCCTCGGTGAACTCCCACCAACGGCGCGAGAATTCGAGGAGGACCTTGGTGGCCTGGTCGTAGTGCGTCTCGATGACGGCGCGGCGCTTCTTGTACGAGAACGGCGGGGTCACCTGGGTGAAGCGCAGGCTGGAGAACGGGATCGTGATGATCGCGACGTCGCCGGTCCAGGTCTCGGGTGAGGCGTATGGGGCGTTCTCCGGCACGGTCTGGATGACGACCGCGTCGTCCGTGGATCCCGCGCGTTGGGCGCGGCCACCGGCCGAGCCGTCGCGATCGAGGTCCCGGTATTCGAGGCGGACCATGCGTTGGCCCATCACGATCCGGCCCTCGAGGTCCTTGGCGATGGTTTCCGGGAGCATCCGGCTGCCGCCCTCGATCTCCCAGTACGTGGCCTTGGGGTTGATGTCGCTGCGGCCCAGGAAGGTGTGGAAGAACGCGAGGTGCAGCCGCGAGGTCATGTTCTCGATGGTGCCGATGGCCTCGATCGCCTCGTCGCTGAATCCGGCGTACTCGCGCAGGAAGCGGCCCATCGAGAAGCCGTCGAAGTCGCGGATCACGTCGGCCCAGCCGTCGAGCCACTGCTCGAACGGCTTGTTGACCCGCTCGCCGTCGATCAGTTCGGAGTAGTAGTCACGCACCGGTTCGAGTGCGTCGTGGACCAGGGTGCCCACGGTCAGCCGTGATTCGGGGCCGGTGAGGTTGAAGCCCTCGTTCAGCACGGGTGGGTGCTCGGCGTACAACGCGCGTCGGGCCTGGGCGTGGTTGGTTCGGATCCAGGTGTGGTTGAGCTTGTCCGGTTCGCGGAACTCCGGACTGGCGGGGCCGTTGGTCCACGCTTCGCCGGTGAAGGAGCGATACACCACGGGTGGGACCCGAACGTCCTGGTTCCCGGTGTCGGGATCGATGTCGACGTTGTGGAACAGCCGTCGTTTCAGGCCTAGTTTGTCGATCAGCGCGAGGGTCAGTGGGTGGAAGTCGGGCAGCCGCATGGCGCCCGCCTCGGCGTACTGCGCGGGGTCGGTGAAGGGAGACTGCTCGCCTTCCTTGGTGTGGAAGGTCTTGATCCGGCCGCCAATCCGGTTGGCATTGGCCTCCAGGATCGTCACGTCGTGTCCGGCCTCGGTGAGCAGTGAGCCGGCGACGAGGCCTGCGATGCCGGCGCCGACGATCAGGACACGTTTGCGCTCCGATGGCGGTTGCAGGCCGTTGTCGATGAGGGTGTCGAGGTACCGCAGTTTGAGATCTTCGTTCGCGGGTTCGGGGCCGATGAGCAGCAACTCGCGGGCGAGTTGTCGGAAAGTCTGCCGATCGGCGCGGTCGACGCCGGTGTCGCGACCGTAGGGGTGTCCGTCGACCTGGCCGTTGACTCGACCGTTGGAATGGCCGTTGGAATGGCCGTTCGAATTGTTCATCGCGCTTCCTGGGACTGGAATCGGGTGGGGCGGGCGTAGCGACACCGGCGAGACGAGAGGACCGTCGAACAAGCCCGAATCGTTACACTGAGTAGCATACCAACTACATTGTGTAGTTGATTAGTTTTGTGCCCTGCCCGGCATGCCGAGGCGACGGACTCGACAGCCCCTCGTCGCGCCTGGCGACGAGCGATCCCGAACAGGATTTCGACCCACCGGTCGGCCGCCGCGGCCTTGTGACCGGGCCCCTGCGTGCGCGACGACCGGGGTCGAACCCGCGCGGCGCCTTGCATGCCCTTGCCACCGCGCCCCGGGTTCCTCCGGTGCCCCCGCGGCTCACGAACCCGGCCGCCTCCCCCTCTGCGGGGCCGGATCCACATCTAGATCGTCGTGTTTCCCCGTCGAACAGCGACCCCGTCACGCCCTCCCTGACCGAATGGCTCATCCGCGACACGACCCGGATGCTGTTCGGCACGGTTCGTCACTCCGGCTTCCTTCTCCGGCAGCTCAGTCGGCGCCACGTCGATTCCGCGCGTCACCGTTCAAGGGCGTCCGGGTCGGGGTCGGGGGAGGATTTGGGCCACGTCGCTGCGGCGCTTGATCTCACGGCTGAGCCGTGCCGGCGACGTGGTCCGGCTGGGTGCGGACCGGTTCGGCGGTGGACTGGGCGAAGACGGCGCGGATCGTCACTGCGGCGAACTCGCCGGAGTGACGATCCGCGCCAGGGGCGGCCGTCGTGCGGCGGGGTTCGGCGGCCCCGGAGAACCGCAGCGCGGTGTGTCCGGTCCGGCGGTGGGTACCAGGAGCCGGCCGGGGCGGGATGGCGCGTCGGCCGCCCGAAGCGTGCAACCGCGGTTCAGACTTCGGACTCGTGGGCCGCGGCGGTGATCTCGATCCCGAGAGCCTTGGTGATGTGACCGGCCGCCGCCATCACTCGGGCCGTGCCGACCACGGGTGCGATCGCCACGAGGACGTCCTGGACCTGTTCCGGCTGCAGGTCGGTCGCCGCGCCGGCTTCGAAATGGGCCACGTAGGACAGCGGAGGGGCGTCCATCGCGACGAGGGCGGCTATGCGGGTGAGGATGAGGGCCTCCGGTGTCAGACCGCATCGCTCCATCGAATCGAGGGTCATGGCGGCCAGGGTGTCCAGGACGGGTGTGTCGTGCGCGGTGGTCATGACGAGCCTCCTCGGCTGGTTTCTCATGCCCGAGGTGTGCCGCACGCCCGCGTGGGAGAGCCGACACGTGTCGGGCTTCTCGCCTCCCTTCGAGCCTAGGACCGCCTGCTCCCGAAGGCACCTCGGCCGGAGACGCCGAGCAAGCACGGGATGTCCCGACGGCGGGACACATGCGAGGACGGCACCACCGCTGCCGCCGGGCCCGGGGGCGAGAGTAACGACGGCCGACCTGTCGATTCCCGGCCACCGGGGTGGCGACCAACGCGTATCCCGCTCACCTGACGCGGGGAGCGGACCATGCCCAGCCCACAGACACAATCCGCCGGAGCCCCGGCCCGACCCGGGCGGCGATACGGCGGGACGCGCCGGGATCGAGCGCACCGAACGACGACCGGTTCGAAGCGGGACGGCATCGGGTCGGCGCCGCTTCGAAAGCCGTACGCGGCGCGGCGACCGCTCGGTGCCACGATGGAGTGGGGGCCTTTTCAGCCCGGCGATTCAGGAGGGCGATCATGAGCCGCGACCATCACTTTCACTGCGAGCACGCCGGCTGCTCGATCACCGTGGCCCTTCGGATGGGCCGGACGCGGGAACTGGAACTCCTCGTGGACGGGAAGGAGGTCGCCGCCGCCCGCGTCCACGGCCACCGCGCCGGGACGCACGTCATGACCGCGACCCTGCCCACCGATCCACCTCGCGACATCGAGGTGGAGGTGAGGCTCCCGGGCGCCTGCGGCGGCGACCCGGTGAGCACTCTGCTTGTGGACGGCGAACGCAGGACGATGCCCGCCCGGGAGATACCCCGACGATCACGACCGACGGAAGCCTCCTGGTACTCCTGACGGCGTCGGGACACCGATGGGGGCGACACGGCAACCGGTCGCTGTGGCTGGATCCACGCATTCCGCGACACGAACACGAGAAGGCGCCACGTTTCTCGATCCGAGCCGACCGACGTCGGCCGATCAGCCGGACGTGTCGCGCCATTGCCGCCAGGTGAGGCCGCGGGGGGCCAGTACGTCGGTGTGGAACGCGGTCCAGGTGGTGGTGTTGGGTCCCGTGCCGGGGGTGTCGGGGGCGCTCGTGTAGAGCGGGTGACGGGTGCGCACGAGGTCGGCCAGCCACGGTTCGAGCGCGTCGAAGTCGTCCAGTGTCCAGGCGCGCGCGTGGTAGACGAGGTTGCCCGGCGTCTCGCTCTCGGCGATGCCCATCGCCGGCACGTAGGGGCAGATCCGGGTCCAGCAGTTGGTGACCGGCAGCGCCGGCGTCGGGGGGCCGGTCTCGGTGTCGGAGTGGGCGCGGGCGTCGTCCTCGTGCACCAGGAAGTCGAACAACTCCCAGGAGGTGTAGGTCGAGTTCGCGAGGCCGAAGTCGTCGTCGATGCCGTATCGGTCGGCGAGGCGGTACACGGGCGGCACGTCCAGGGTCCACACCAGGTTGCGGTGCACGCGCTGCGGCGTGACCGAGCCGGCCAGCGGCACCTCGGCGGGCCCGAACACCGCGTACAGGGCGCCCTCCCGGACGCGGTACGACAACTGCACGTGGTCGTTGGCGATCGGTGGGAGGGGGCGGGTGCGCCCGTCCAGCGGGTTCGTCCACTCGGTCAGGACGGTGCCGTTCCTCGGGTCGGTGTAGAAGACGATTTCGCGCGAGACCAGGTGCAGATCCTCGGTGCCCGGCGGGTTGATCAGCCGGCGGATGTTGTAGCCCTCGACGCCGAACACCGCCTGCCCGTGCGGGAACACTTTGCCGTGCACGTCGCCGGGCACGTGGTTGTGCACCGTTCCGCTGATGCGGTACAGCATGTCGTGGCCGTCGGGGCGGCCGAGCAACCGTACGAAGAGCCGGGCGTTCGCGTCGTCGAGCGATGCGATCAGGGCCTCGGGCGATGCCTTGCCGGATTCCATGCGCGGTGTCCGTTCGTCGGTTCGGTGCGTTGCGATCGTGTCCACCGGGTGCGTGCTCTCCCGCCCGTGTGGGTGCGTCGGGCGAACCCCGGGGGCGGCCCCCGTCGTTCGTCCTCCGCCCGGCAGCCTACGCATCGCCGCGGCGCCGCACCGGTCGATGCACGACCTGCCGACGGCGGCGGCCCGTACCACCCCGAGCGGGTCGTACGTGCCGCAGTCACACCCGCGTCGGCGGCAAGCGCCGGGATGAACAACGCCGGGATGCGCGGGCAACGCTCCGCGGTCGGCTCCCAGGGCGCGTGAGTGCTACGGCGCGCGCGCATCCCCACAAAGCGCCCGGCACGCAAGTGGTGGACTGTGCCCACAAGATCGCGTGATTCGACAATCCTCCGACCGGCTGACGCCGCATCCTCACCGTGGTCTCACCGACCACCGACGCATCCTCCGGCGGGACGTCTCCCGCTCCCCTTCCATGTGCTGATGGGTGACGCCGGTCACCGATGTCAGGCTCACTGCGGGCCGCCGACCGCGACCACGCGCTCCCACGCCGACGCGAAAAGGTGGTTCCGTCCGTCGCACGTCCGCCGAGAAAAGGAGCCGATCGTGAATACGCACGTTCCACGTCAGGTCCCCCGCCCGAGATTACGGCGCCCACTCGCCGCCTCCGCCGCCCTCGCGACGCTCGCGTGCCTGGTGGTGGGCCTGCAGGCCGCTCCCGCGCACGCGGACCCGGCCGACTGCAACCCGAACATCACCCGCTACCGCGGCACCCCGATCACGGCCGTGCTCAGCCCGGTCATCACCGAGTGGGACAGCTTCTCCGTCGCCCCGGGCACCACGATCGACGAGACCCACACGCTCAACGAGGTGAACTCGGTCAGCACGTCGGTGAACAACAACCTCGAGTTCTCCTCCGAGGACAAGACCACCCTGGGCAGCGTCGGTACCAAGTTCGGGATCAGTGTCGCCACCAACGTCGGCAGCACCAAAACCACCACCCAGACCCGGACCGTGCACTTGAACCAACCCGGCGTCTACGGGCTCTATCGCGGCACCGAGCGCGTGGAGGGCGAGTGGATCATGGAGATCTGCGGTCGCACCGGCATCAATACCGGCAAGTGGGTTTGGGTCGGCGGCAGTTCCGGCACCTACGTCACCTACACCTCCCCCGATCAGGGCACCGTCTCGTGCGCCCAGGCCGAGCCCGCGGGCACCCTTCGCGCGACCGCACGCGCACGTCTGCACTGCTGACTCCGGACCGTCCCACCAACCCCGAAATGGTAGGGAACCGATGAAGCGCACCCATCGAACCCTGTTACCGATCCGACGCCTCGTCGCGGCGCTCACCACGACGATCGTCGCGACCGCGATGCTCCTCACCGCCTCTCCCCCCGCCCAGGCCGGCCCGTCGTGGCCGTCGGACATGGATTGCGGCGGCGTCTACGTCTTCCACACCGGCAGCGGCATGATGCTCGACTTCGACCAGAGCGACGACCCCTGGCACGGCCGAGTCATCCAGATGCCGTGGAACGACTGGGACGACGAGAAGTGGACCATGTGCCGCAGCAGGCCGGTCTTCGGCGATCCCGTCTTCGAGTACGAGTACACGTTCGTGACCAGGTGGGCCGGTGGGCCGTGGTGCATGGGCGTGACCGGTGGCCTTCCCGGCGAGGGCGCCATCCTCAAGGTCGAGGACTGCAACAACCTTCCGCACCAGCGGTTCAAGCTGTTCTTCAGCGTCGGCCCCATGGTGTACCCGCGACCGTTCGTGATGCAGGTGCAACACACCAAGATGTTCGTCGGGATGTCGGACTTCACGTCCGTCGGCGCCGTCGCCGAGCAACACCGCTACCGGGCCGACATGTTCTGGCTGGAACAGGTCTGACGAGCACCCCGGCCTCGTCGAACCGGCGCCGCTCTCGGCCGAACACATCGCCGAGACGGATGTGCTCGGGGTGTGGTTGACGTAGGCGAGGCAGGGGCGGCCCGGCCGGTGGGCGGGGCGTGGTTGCCGGAGACCAGGGTGCTGGAGACGTGCGGCACACGCCACGCCCGCCCGCCGGGTTCGGTCACGGGGTCGGATCCACGGCGTGCAGGACCGCTCGGTCCCCGTCGCCGGTGAGCAGGATCGCGCGGCCGACGCTGATACCCCAGGGAATGGCGGCCCGGTCCGGCATCGTGACGACGCCGGCCGACGTCACCGCGACGGGGCGGAGGTCGCGCGTGCCGTACACCCGGTCGCCGGCGACGGAGCGGGCGACGAGGCCCGGGGTGACCGATGCACGGCCCTGGGCGAGATCGACGACGACCGGTCCCAACGCGGCAAGGGGATTGCCGTCCGCGTGGATCCAGGCGCCCGACAGGGATCCGGCGGGGGCGTCGGCGCCGGCGAGTACCCGGCCGGAGGAGGAGTCGTGCACGGCGAGTGTCTCGCTGCCGTCCACGGGGCCGGACCACACGGCGGCCACCACGCCGTGCCCGGCGCCGGCCATGCGCAGCATGCGCGCGCCGGGGCGCGGTGGCAGCGGAGCCACCACGTGTGTCCGTCCGTCGAAGCCGACCAACTCCCAGGGTCCGACGGCGCGTCCCGCGAGCACATGCGCCGTATCGGCGGCCATCGCCACGGTTCCGGGAGACAACCGGACCGGGACAAGGGCATCGCCGCGCAGCACGGCGGCCGATCCGTCGGGCCCCGTCACCAGGGGGAGGGCACCGGCGTAGCTGACGCGGGCGCCGGGCGCGAACTCGATGGTGGTGGGCGGACGCGACGATTGGGGAGCGCGCAGTGGGGACCACACCAGGAGCCGGTCCTCGGTCTCGGCGACCAGGACCGGCGCGGTCGGGTCGCCGGTCGCGTGCAGCGCGACGTTGCCCGTCGGCAGCGGTTCGCCGACCTGAACGACCGCGCCGTCGTGCGGATCGAGCAGGGCGACTCGACGGTCCGGTGTGAGGATGGCGAGCACACCCCCGAGCGCCGCCACGCTCGGCCTGCCGGCTCCCGGCGGTGCGATCGACCGCGACCATGCGGACGTCTGTCGCCAGCCGGCCGGAGCGGCGACCGCGGCGGGTTCGGCACGCGAGGTCGTGCTCGTCCGGGATTCGCCGGACTCGTCGTCCGGCCATACGAGAAACGCGACGACCGTGACCGCCGCGGCGACCGCGAGGCCGATCGCGGCCGGCCGCCCTACGCGGCGGCCGGAACGCGGGGCCCGCCGCCGCGCGCGATCCGGTCGCGCGGGCACGGTCGCGGGTGGCCCCTCGGCCGGCCGCGGGGCGGATCCGGGCGGGTCCGCCACCTCGTGTGGGTCGCGCTCGTGCCCACCGTGCTCGTCGCCCGTGTCCGCGTCCGCCGTGTGCTCGTCCCCGGCGTGCTCGTCCCTGGCGTGCTCGTCGGGCGCCTGCCCGTGTGCGTCGTCCTCGTCGACACCGACCCACCACTCCCGGAAGGCTCCGTCGTGGTCGTCGGTCGGTGCCGCGTCCTCCTCGCCCGACGGGGTGTGTGGCTCCTCGTCGGGGACGTCGGGGTCCGGATCGGGATGGGGCTCGGCCAAGAACGTGAGCGTCCCGTCCGGGTCGATGAGCAGGGGATAGCGGGTGCCGTCCGGATCGATGTCGATCGCGCGGACGGGTCGGTCGAGCAGGGACGCCGTGAAGCGGACCTCGTCGATGGCGGCGTGACGGGCTTCCGCCCCCTCGGGGACGTAAACCGGCGTGCCGTCCACGGTCGCGACCCCGTCCTCGGGGTACTCGATGACGAACAGGGGCGTGGCCGGGACGGCGGAGGTGTGGTTGGTCAACGGTTCTCCCGACGGTTCGGGTGGGCGCGGACGTGGTCGGCGACAGGCCCATGAGGCGCGGCGATTCGGGCCGATCCGCGGCCTGGGGCGGGGCGTGGAGCGCGCCGCGGCAACAGGATGACCCTCTCGGCCGCGGCCGGTTCCTCGCTGTCGTTCGATCGGGTGATTCCGGCACCCGGCTTCCGCACCGGCACGTGGCACGCGCCGGTCGCGACATCGGTTCAACGAGCGACCCACACCCCGGCAACGGATCGGTCGGCGAATTGCGGCGGTGACGACACCGGGGAGTTGGGAGACCCGCCCGGGGCGGGGTCACCGAAGTCGACATCTCCGGTACCGAAGGGCGCCCCGACCCGGGCCTCCCGATCTCGTGAACCCCTTGCCGTGAGGCGCCGATCGCACCGCGAGGAGGCCACAACCCCCGAGTAACCCTTCGGGCATGCGGACGTTAGCCCCGACAGGACAGACCTCGTGTTCTCGGAGGAACGTGTGCACATCACTCGACCGGCCGCCGCGGCGGCTCTCCTGCTCCTGCTCGTGACCGCTTGCGACAGCACACCGGCCACCGCTCCCACCCGGGCCCTCGATCCCGCCTTGGCCGCCAACGGCGCGCCACTTCCCGGCGCCGGCTCGTCGGGCGCGGGGCCGTCCTCGACGACCCCTCTCGGCGCGGCCGACCCGGCGGCATCCGCGACCCCGGCGGGTACCGTACCGCCCGACCCGCCGAGGGCGACCCCGTCCGCCGACACCCGATCGGCCGCATCCTCCCCGTCGTCGCGTGGATCCGGGGCATCGGATCGGGCCGACCATTCCTCCGCTTCCGGTACATCGGCCCGACGCGGTCAGCCCGAGCGCGACGCGCCCAAGACGGGCGCCGTCAATCCCTGGGCGGCCTGTGACTTCGGGGTTCGGTTCAGCGGCCGGAGCGACGACGCCCCCGAGGCCCGCGTCTGCCGCTCCGCCCACGGCTGAACACCCGATCCCGCGTCGCGCCAAGCCGCGCGGATGCGCCCAACAGGAGGAGGGGCGGGCGTCGCGGAACCGACGTTCCCTCCCCGCCCGGCTGCCGGCCGGGCGGGGAGGGAACGAGGGCGATCAGAGCGGATCAGCCCCTGTCGGGTACCGCCAGGATGCACAGCAGCGAGCAGGCCACCGCGGCGGACGGCGCGGTGGTGCTGCGCGGGGTGCCGGCGGGCGAGTTCGCGGCGACGAAGCTCGCGGACGCGGTGTTCTTCAGCGGCAGCGCCAGCAGCAGCGAGTCGCAGTGAACTTGGCGACTGCTCCCGGCGGCCAGGGTGAAGGTGCCGGCGGCCTGCCGACACGCGGGTGTGGTGGGGTCGTTGACGGTGACGGAAGCGGCGTCCACGGGGCCCGCGTTGGTGACGGTGATCCGCCAGTGCGCGGTGCCGAGCAGACCGAGTAGGCCGACGGGACTGGTCTTTGCCCAAGGTCCGGGTCCGCCCGGTGCGCAGTCGTGCGAGTTGAGGGAGCCGCAGATCTCCTTCTCCACGCTGACCTTGGGTTGGCAGCCCGCACCGGGCGCGACGGCGGTGGTGACGGTGTTGGACGTGAAGGTGCCGGTCGAGTCGGTGCCGTTCGCGGTGTTGCCGATCGAGGTGGTCGCGCAGTCGGCGGTGACGGTGGTGCGGAAGCAGATCTGTGGCGCGTCGCCCCGGTACTCGACGACCAGCGCCGGGTGTTTGTTCGAGCCGAAGTCGTCCGCCGTGGTGAGGACGAGTTGGGCGGTGACCGTGATCGCGGGATGCGCGACGTGGTCGATGCCGGTCAGGTCGACGGTGCCGTCGCCGGCCAGGCCGGGGGTGGCGATCGTGGTGCCGTCGGGGTCGGTGACGATCGCCCGGGACGTGGCGAAGTCGATGTGTGTGAGGTCGAGGCCGGTCAACCGGGCCCGGGTGTAGCCCTGGATGTTGCCGCTGCCGCCGTCGCAATAGAAGTCGGCCGGCTTCAGCGTGACGCTCGCGCCGCCGTGCACGCAGGGGCTGGCACCGGTGGTCGGGTCGAGGGAGAACAGGTAGCCGGCGTCGCCGAGGCCGATCAGGCAGCGGGAGGTGGCGTCGTAGGCGTAGCCGTAGTCGCGGGTGGCGCCGCCGTTGACGCCGGGGTGGGTGGCGGGCAGCGGGAAGCCGGCGCAGGGCGCGGCGAGTGTCCAGTCGTGGCAGATCGTTCCGCCGGCCAGGGCGCCACCCCAGGCGGGGAAGTAGCTGCGGGTCCCGGCGGGGGTGGTGACGGTCTCGGGGCTGAAGGTCAGGGTGTTGCCGCCGAGGGAGGAGAGGGTGGCGGGCGCGGCGTGCGTGGAGCCGTCCAGCCCGTAGCAGGTCGTCAGGACGTTGGGTCCGCCGGATGCGCTGGTGCACACGCCGTCGGCATGCCCGGCGGTGTCGTAGGAGGCGAAGGCGTCATAGGTGTAGTAGGCGCTGCTCGGGCCGGCGGTGTGCGGGGTGGTCCAGCCCGCGCAGGTGTTCGCGGTGGCGGTGTCGAAGCAGCCGAGAGCGGGCGGGCCGGACACGGTGGAGCCGCCGCCCTGCGGCGAGGAGGAGGCGAACACGCGGTTGCCGACCGTGGTCAGGCCGCCGAGGTAGAGGGCGGCGGGGGTGTTCGGCAGGTCGTGGTTGGCGGCGACGATCGGCGCGTACGGCTGGCCGGCGCACGGGGTGCGGGTGGCCAGGGTCAGGCACAGCACCTGCCCGGTGTTCGCGACGCCGTACAGGTTGTCGCCGACCCGGACCAGGCCGGCCAGGTTGTTGGCGCTGCTGGGCGATCCGCCCATGGTGGCCAGTGGAACGAAGCCGCAGTTGGCGTGCGCGGCGAGATCCAGGCAGCCGACGCCGACGGCGGACGTGGTGACCGCCGGGTAGAGCAACTGGTCGGGGTGGAGCGGGTCGAGGACGTACTGCGGGGTCAGCGGGCTGCCGATGTCACCGGTGGCGCCGCTGCCGAGTGGTCCGGGCGTGGTGTTCAGCGGGCGCGGCCACGGGCCGCCGGTGCAGGGCTGACCGAGCGTCAGGTTGAGGCAGACGGCCTGCGGGGCGTTCGGCGCGGCGTGGTGGTAGATGTTCCAGGACTCGATCTCGCCGCCCGCCGTGCGGTGCAATACGGGCGTGAACCCGTCGCCGCCGGTGGGTTGGGGGGTCGGCTTCACCGGACCGAGGGCCAGGGTGGCAAGCGAGGTGCCGCCGGCCAGGGCGAGCGAGTTCTCCGCGCGGACCGCGGTGGTGGCCGTCCCCGGGTCGGCGCCGGTGAAGGTAGTGCCGTCGGTGGACCAACTCGGGGTCCACCCGGGCGGGACGCGCAGCGAGCCCGGCACATAGGTCTGGGAGCCGCCCGCGCCTGTCAACGGGTCCGTCACGGAGGCCGGGGCGGGAGTGTCGCCGGCGGTCGCGTTCCGGTAGCGGACGGTCCAGTCGAGGGTGTCCCCGTGCTCGACGGCCGCTGCCCCCGGGTGGGTGACGTCCCGGACGCTCTTCACCAGCGTGGACGGGGTATCGGCGGCGCCGGCCGGGGCGGGGGCGCCCAGGCCGAACATCAGCAGTCCGGCGGCGATCAGGGCGGCCGTGGCGGCGCGCACCGGACGGATCGCGGCGGACGAGCGGGTCAAGGTGAGCCGACGGGTCGGAACGGGCGGATGTGGACGCTGGCTTCTCGGCACTGGTTCCCCACCTCGGATCGACGAAGGGCCTGACGGAAGGTCAGGCGGCCGTGGATCAGGCTAGGACGGCGAACTGTTCGCACCGGGGCCGGTTTTTCCTATTGGTCACATGATGAAGGAATATGATTCTTTATCGACCGACCGTACGAATCAGCGAGCAACAGCCACCGGACGCCCACGAGCGAAATGCACCCCGAGCCCTTCCCGGCCACCGGCACAACGGCCGGGTGGCCCCGCCGGGACCGAGTCCGTGTCTTCGGCCGACGCAACGTCCGTCCCGCCTCGTCCGCGAAGCACACCCACGCACCTTGGTCCCTCGGTGACGGTCCGCCCCGCGGCGGCGCTCGCGAAGTCGGCCGCGTCGACGGGTATGGCGCTCCAGCCGGCAGTCACCGTCTCGGTGCCGCCGGGCCGGACCTGCTCCGGGCAGTCGACCGTGACCGGAGCCTTGACCTGCTCCGGCCGGCCGTAGCTCTGGAAGCCGATCCGCGACGTGCCGCCGGAGCCGGTGGCGGTGCCACCGA
Source organism: Embleya sp. NPDC056575 (assembly GCF_042793325.1). Taxonomy (NCBI): domain Bacteria; kingdom Bacillati; phylum Actinomycetota; class Actinomycetes; order Kitasatosporales; family Streptomycetaceae; genus Embleya; species Embleya sp. NPDC056575. The sequence goes on along the minus strand of NZ_JBHTVA010000003.1, from coordinate 39,694 downwards.
TGGTCTGAGCAGTAGTCGCGGTCGATGGCCCCGAGCGGGTGGAGGCGATTCGTGGTGGCCTCGCGTGCGGCGTTCCGTCCGTCCGGGGCGCCGGCCGCCCGTCGGCCGGCCGGTGCCGGGCATCGACGTGCGGCGAGCGCCGGCGACGGGTGCTCAATCGTCGCCTCGGCCTTCGCCGGCCGGCCCCGGTTCGGGGCCGGATCCGGCGAAAAGGCGTTCGACCTCCTCGTCGTCGACGCCTTCGACGTCGACGATGCCGTCCACGATCAGCTCCAGATGCGCGAACCGGTCGACGAGTTCGGCCAGTGCGGCCGACGGGTCACCGTCGAGGTCCTCGCGTTCGATCGTCAGCTCCCCGATGGTGAGCGACCGCAGTCGTGGCAACACCGAGGATTCGGCGAGGGTCTCCAGCACCTCGTACGGGGAGGCGTCGAACTCCGCCCTGCTCAGGTCGAGATGCTCGAGCGCGGGGTAGTCGGCGGCCCGCAGTTCGTCGAGTTGGCCGACCGGGCAGAGGCATCCGAATACGTCGGTTCCGATCTCGACCTCCAGCGACGTGACGCCTGAGGTCACGCCGAGGTCGAACAGTGCGCCGTCGGCGACGACCGGGCCTCGTACCCGCAACCGTCGCACGCCGTCGTGGCACACGGAGCCGAAAAGGAAGGCTCCCTCGAGTTCCAGGGTGCGCAGGGCGGGCAGCGCCCCCCACACGTCGGTCCGCACCAGCCCCGTGTGGTGGTGGTCCAGGGGATCGAGCCGACCGCCGGTCGACGTCTTGCCGGGTGCGTACAGCAGCTCGAAGTCGTAGCCGAAGCACAGGCGTTCCAACCGGGGACGTATTCGGTTCGCGAGTGCGGACGCGGCGTGTTCGGCGGAGTGGTGCCAGTCGGTGAGGTGCAGTTCGAGGTCGCGCAGACGGTGCGCGAGCGGGTGCGAGAGCAGGGCGTCGATCAACACTCCCTCCCACCGTTCCGGGTCCGTCGGGTCGACGGTCGCGGTGTGCGGAAGGTCGAGCGTGAGCCGGTCCACCAGGTCCCGGCGTCGTGACCGGGTGTCCTCGGCGAGACGGAAGGACGCCTCGTCGAGGAAACCGCGCGACCACGTGAACCGCCACGAACCGTCCGCCCGCAGCCCGTCCAGGCCCAACTGCCGTTCCACGTCCGCGTAGGCCGCGGCCGCCAGGGCGGGGTCCCCACCCTCGGTCGCACAGCGGTGCTCCAGCCGGATCGCCTCGCCTCGCGGGTCCCCCGCGTCGGTCAGCACATCTGCATAGGCGAGCCATGCCTGCCAGTGCGATGTCTGTGGAACGTTCGGGGCATCGAAAAGTCGCACGTCATTCTCCCGATGGTGGCGGTACCGTCCGAACGTACGCGGACGTCGGCGTCGGCGTCGGACAGACCCTAAACGCGGACGCCGACACGATGTTCGCCCCCGCTGATCGGGTCTTCCTCTCCGCGACCGGTTACGTCCGGCCCCAAGCGACCCCCACCAAGCTGCGGACGGTCGTGTCCTGGATGCCGGGCAGCGTCGCGGGCGCCCGGTGGGACCAACTCGCCACGATCGGCCGGCCGTAGAGCCCCGCATCACGTTCCGTGAGCAGGTCGCCGGGCGTGCCGGGGCGCCGGCAGCGTCGGACGGTGCCGCAGGTCCCGGGCGCGGGTCGCGGCATCGACGCGCCGATCACCGAACCGGCCACCCGGGTGGGAACTCGTCGCCGCTGATTCCGCACCGGATCGACACGACCGCGGCGTCATTCCGGAGCGGCATGCGGCGCCGCGGGGATGTCGGCTTCCCCGTCGAGCCGTTCCGCGACGATCATGGCCACATCGTCGACCAGGCGGCCCTGGGTGTGGCGGAGCAATCCCCGGTGCAGTTCTTCGAGGAACTCCGACGGGGCGCATATCGGCACCGCTTCCATCGCCTCGGGTAGGGCGAAGAAGTCGTTGTCGCGGTTGCGTGCCTCGAGAACGCCGTCGGTGTGCAGCAGTAGACGGTCGCCGGGGAGGAACACATAGCTCTCCGCCTCGCCCAAAGGACTGGTGACCAGGTCCTCCAGGCCGAGGGGCGGAAGCGGCGAGGGGGGCATCAGAGCGTGCACCGTGCCCCGGCGCAGCACCAGCGCCGGCGGATGGCCGCAGTTGACCATCTCGACCACGGACCTGTCGGGTACCTGCGCCACGAGCACGGTGACGAACGACTCCGCCTGCTCCTCCTCGTCGTCGTCCCGATCGATCGCCCACGGCATGGCGCGTTCGCGTCGCAGCGCGGCCGCGCAGTGGGCCACGACCTCCACCAGGTCGTCCTCGTAGTGCACGGCCTCGCGAAACGCGCCCAACACCACCGCGGCCGAGCGCACGGCGGGCAGCCCCTTGCCGCGGACGTCTCCGATGATCATCCGGACCCCGTACCGCGTCTGCACGGCCTCGTACAGGTCACCGCCGATCTGCGCGCCGCTCTCCGCCGCGAGGTACATGCTGGCGGTCCACAGGGGACCCAGGCGCGCGGGCACCGGCCGGAGCAGGACTCTCTGCGCCGCCTCGGCGATCCGGCGAATCCGCTCGAGTTCGTTCCGTCTGCGCGTACGCATGAAACGACTGGTCATGACACTGGCTGCGGACACCAGGAGAATCGCCAGGAAATTCGTGTAGACCTGTTGGCTGCCCCATGCCTGGTTGTAGGTGGCGGTGCTCACGCTCACGGCCAGAGCGACGGCCGCCGCCGAGATCGTCCCCTTGGGACCCATCGTGACCGCGGCCAGCGCCGGCGTCGCGGTCAGCAGGGGCCCGGTGTACAGAAAGTGCGCGGGCGAGAACTCGATCCCCACCACCAGGAGTGCGATGGCGAACGGCACACACCGTGCGAGCGTGGTGAGGACCCGGCTGCGACCGCCGACTCCCGATTCGGGAGCCGAGCGTTGGAACGACCGCATACATACAGCTTGACTCTTCGAGGCGTCCGAAACGACCGCATGGGCGGGCGGGCCGCGTCTCGTCGCCCGTTCGGGTCGGCGAAGATCGTCGAACGCCGGTCGCGGCGAGAGCTGCGACGCGGGCGGCCCGAACGTGATCGCGCACGTTCTCCGCGCCCCGGACCCGGGTCCGGGGCGCGGTGATGTCTCCGCACCGTCCGGTGATTCGAGGCATCCGCGGTGCGGCCGCGCGTCACCGGGCCGACGCCGGCGCCACCGTCTCGCCTTCTCGCCTTCTCGCCTTCGATGGCCGGTTCCACCCTCCGTGGAGGGATCTTCCCTTTACCGACGATATCTCCGTGAAGGGTTGGCGTTGCGGGCGCGCTTGCCTAACGTAAGACGCGAAACATGAGCCCAACTCATATACAAGGACTGGGTGATGATCATGGTTCAATCTCTGCGCCGCAGACTCGGATCCCTCACAATGGCGTCACTGCTCCTCGCCGTGATGGCCCTGGTACTCGTTCCGACGCCCGGCTCCGCGGCGGAGCCGGACTGGTGGAACCCTGCGGCGCGGCCCACGCCCGACTCGCGGATCGACGTCACGGGCGAGCCCTTCAAGGGCACCGACGCCCAGGGGCGCGTAAGGGGATTCGTCGACGCCCACGACCACATCATGTCCAACGAGGGCTTCGGGGGCCGGCTCATCTGCGGGAAGCCGTTCTCCGAACAGGGCATAGCCGACGCGCTGAAGGACTGCCCCGAGCACTACCCCGACGGCACGCTCGCCATCTTCGACTTCATCACCAAGGGCGGCGACGGAAGGCACGACCCCGTCGGGTGGCCGACCTTCGCGGACTGGCCCGCGCACGACTCACTGACCCACCAGCAGAACTACTACGCCTGGATCGAGCGGGCCTGGCGCGGCGGCCAGCGGGTGCTCGTCAACGACCTTGTCACCAACGGCGTGATCTGCTCGGTCTACTTCTTCAAGGACCGCGGCTGCGACGAGATGACCGCCATCCGCCTCGAGGCACGGAAGTCGTACGACATGCAGGCCTTCGTCGACAGGATGTACGGCGGCCCCGGCAAGGGCTGGTTCCGCATCGTCACCGACAGCGCGCAGGCCCGCGAGGTGATCGCGCAGGGCAAGCTCGCCGTCGTCCTGGGCGTCGAGACCTCCGAGCCCTTCGGCTGCAAGCAGGTCCTCGACGTCGCGCAGTGCAGCAGGGCGGACATCGACCGCGGCCTGGACGAGCTGTACGAGCTGGGCGTGCGCAGCATGTTCCTGTGCCACAAGTTCGACAACGCGCTCTGTGGGGTCCGCTTCGACCAGGGCACCCTCGGCAGCGCGATCAACGTCGGCCAGTTCCTGTCGACCGGCACCTTCTGGGCGACGGAGACCTGTCGCGGCCCGCAGCACGACAACCCGATCGGCAACGCGGCGACGGCGGCGGAGAAGCTGCTGCCTGCGGGGGTGACCGTCCCCTCGTACGCCTCGGACGCGCAGTGCAACACCCGCGGGCTGACCGACCTCGGTGAGTACGCGGTGCGCGGCATGATGAAGCGCAAGATGATGTTGGAAATAGACCACATGGGCGTCAAGGCCGCGGGGCAGGCCTTCGACATCCTCGAATCCGAGTCGTATCCGGGTGTCATCTCCTCGCACAGCTGGATGGACTCGGGCTGGACCGAACGGCTCTACCGCCTCGGCGGGTTCGCCGCCCAGTACATGAACGGATCCGAGGCGTTCAGCGCGGAGGCCAAGCGCACGGACGCGCTGCGCGAGAAGTACGGGGTCGGCTACGGCTACGGCACCGACATGAACGGTGTCGGCGGCTGGCCCGGCCCGCGGGGCGCGAACACCCCGAACCCGGTGAAGTACCCGTTCCGCAGCACGGACGGCGGCTCGGTGATCGACAGGCAGACCACCGGCGAGCGTACGTGGGATTTCAACACCGACGGCGCGGCGCACTACGGCATGGTCCCGGACTGGATCGAGGACATCCGGATCGTCGGCGGTCAGGGCGTCGTGGACGACCTCTTCGCGGGCGCCGAGTCCTACCTCCGCACCTGGGGGAGCTCCGAACGGCACAGGTCCGGGGTGAACCTGGCCTCGGGTGCGACGGCCTCGGCGTCCTCGTCGCAGTGGTGGAACCCGTTCGTCGGCTTCGCGCCCGGCCGGGCCGTGGACGGCGACCGGGGCACCCGCTGGGCCGGCGAGTGGACCAACGACCAATGGTTGCGGATCGACCTCGGATCCGCGAACACGATCGAGCGCGTCACCCTCGACTGGGAGGCGGCGTACGGGAAGTCGTACCGCGTCGAGTTGTCGGGCGACGGCACGAACTGGCGGACGGCCTGGTCCACGACCACCGGTGACGGCGGTCTGGACACGGCGCGGTTCGCCGCGACTCCGGCGCGCTTCGTCCGGATTCAGGGGCTGGAGCGCGGCACCCAGTGGGGCTACTCGCTCCGCGAGGTGGGCGTCTACGGCGACTGACGGCGCCGGTGGGGCGTTGCCCGGGGCCGGGGCCCGGCCGGATCGGTTCTCCCGCTCCGGTCGGCCCCGGCCGACTCTTTTGCGGATCCGCCGAAGCTCGCGCGGTGTCCGTGCGAGCTTCGGCGGACGGGCGGCTCAGCCGCGCCGGGCGCGGATGAGGTCGCGATACCAGGCGAAGGAGGCCTTCGGGGTGCGGACTTGGGTGTCGTGGTCGACGTGGACGAGGCCGAAGCGCTGATGGAAGCCCTCGGCCCATTCGAAATTGTCCATCAGGGTCCAGGTGAAGTAGCCGCGGACGTCAACGCCTTGGGCCACCGCCGCGTCGACGGCCCGCAGATGGGTGTCCAGGTAGTCGATACGGTCGAAGTCGGGGACGGTGCCGTCCGCGGTGACGACGTCCTCGACCGAGCAGCCGTTCTCGGTGATGTAGATCGGCGGGAGCGCCGGGTAGCGCTCCTTGAGACCGACGAGCAGTTCGCGCAGACCGTCGGGGACGACGGGCCAGTCGAAAGCGGTGCGGCGATAGCCTTCGATCGAGGCCTCTTCGAAGGGCAGGCCCTCCGACGTCGGCGCCTGGATCCGGGTCGGGTTGTAGTAGTTGACACCGAGCGCGTCCAGCGGGGCGCCGACGAGTTCGAGGTCGCCGTCGCGAACGCAACCGCCGAGGGTGGCGTCCGCGCCGTAGGCCGACAGGTCGGGGTAGGTGCCCGTGAGGATCGGGTCGTTGAACAGGCGGTTGTGCAGGTTGTCGTAGGCCTGCGCGGCGGCGCGGTCCGCGGGGGCGTCCGAGGCGGGCCAAACCGGGGTGCAGTTGTTGGCGATCATCACCTGGAGGCCGCTTCGGCGCAGTTCCCTCAGCGCCAGGCCATGGCCGAGCAATTGGTGGTGGGCCACCGGCAGGCAATCGAGGAACAGGGTGCGGCCCGGCGCGTGGGTACCCAGGCCGTAGCCCCAGACCATGTGGATGAACGGTTCGTTGAGCGTGATCCACTTCCGGACCCGGTCCCCCAGCCTGTGGGCCACCGCGGCGGAATAATCGGCGAACCGGTACGCGGTGTCGCGGTTCAGCCAGCCGCCGTCGTCCTCGAGGCCCTGCGGGAGGTCCCAATGGAACAGGGTCGGGACGGGCTCCACGCCGCGCGCGAGCAGGCCGTCGACCAAGCGGTCGTAGAAGTCCAGCCCCCGGAGGTTGACCTCGCCCCGGCCGGTCGGCTGGATCCGAGGCCAGGCGATCGAGAAGCGGTAGCCGGTCAGGCCCACCTCGGCCATCAGCGCGAGATCCTCCTCGTACCGGTGGTAATGGTCGCAGGCCACGTCACCGGTGTGCCCGTCGCGGATCGCGCCGGGCCGGGCGGTGAAGGTGTCCCACACCGACGGGCCGCGGCCGTCCTCCGTGGTTGCGCCCTCGATCTGATAGGACGCCGTCGAGGCGCCCCAGACGAAGTCTGCGGGCAGGTGGTCGAGTGCCATGCGCGACTCCTAAAACATGAGTTCGGCTCATGTTAATCCCTCCGGATGGAATGATGGAAGCGTGAGAGATCGCACCGCGGGCACGACGCGCCGCCGCCCCGTCCAAAAACGCAGCGTCGAACGTTTCGAACGACTGTTGGACGCCTGTGCCGAACTCCTGGACGAAGTCGGCTACGTCGCACTGACCACCAAGGAAGTGGCCGGCAGAGCCGAGGTGCCCATCGGCACCCTGTACCAGTTCTTCTCCGACAAGGAGGGGCTGATCGGCGCACTGGCCGCCCGCAACCTGGACGCCTTCCTCGAACGGGTCTCGACCCGACTGGAGCACGAGAGGCCCGCGGACGTCTCGGGCATCGTCGAGGTGACCGTCGACGAGTTCGTCACCATGCGCCGGACGATCACCGGCTTCGGCGTGGTCGACTTCGGCGCGGTGGGCCGCGACCACACCCTCGATCCGGCCCTGGACAACAACACCGCGGTCGCCCGACGGCTGCGTGAACTGACCGCGACCCTGATCGGGATCCGGGACGACGCCGACCTGGAGATCGTCCTCCGAGTGGCCCTGGAATGCGCGGACAGCGTGCTCAAACTGGCCTTCCGCACCGATTCGCGGGGCGACCCCCGGTTGATCGCCGAGTGCAAACGAGTCCTCGACAGCTATCTGAACGACCGAATCCGCTCGTCGACAACGAGTTAGTGCCATGACGCGCCTCGCCGCCCAAAGACACGAACGGCGCTGCGACTTCGGCTTCCGCCCGGACGCGGCCCCCGCCCTGCCCGGCGGTGGACTCGGCGCGTAGGAGGGGGTGCGTGCGCGTCGGGTGCGGGGCGGTGGCCGTCGCCCCGTCGGCCGGGGCCGTCAGTGGTGGAAAGCCACGCGGTCCGCGTCGTGCGGGCGGCCCTCCCGGAGGTGTTTGATCGCTCGGCGCATGTCGTCGGCCAGGAGTTCGATCTGGTCGTGGTCGACGCCGTGGCGGACCAGGACGCGCTGGATGACCGTCTCCTGGCGGTCCGGTGGCAGTGGGTAGGAGGGCACCTGCCAGCCGCGCATGCGCAGCAGGTCGGACAGGTCGTACAGGCTCCAACCGGTCGAGTCCGGGTCGGTGAGCGTCCAGGACACGGCGGGCAGGGCACCGACGCCGTCGTAGAGCAGGGTGAAGGGACCCATCTCGGCGACCTGCCGGGCGAGGTGCCGGGCGGTGTCGGCGCAGGCCTGGTACACCCGGCGGTACCCCTCGCGGCCGAGCCGCAGGAACATGAAGTACTGGCTGACGACCTGTCCGCCGGGGCGGGAGAAGTTCAGCGCGAGGGTCGGCATGTCGCCGCCGAGATAGTCGACGTGGAACACCAGGTCGTCCGGCAGGGCGTCCTGATCGCGCCACAGCGCCCAGCCGACGCCGAGCGGGGCCATGCCGTACTTGTGGCCCGAGGCGTTGATCGAGGCGACCCGCGGCAGGCGGAAGTCCCAGACCAGGTCGCGGTGGAGGAACGGCGCGATGAACCCGCCCGAGGCGGCGTCGACGTGCAGCGGGACGTCGACGCCGGACTCGGCTTGCATGCGGTCGAGCTCGGCGGCGATCTCCGCGACCGGCTCGTAGGTGCAGGTGTAGGTCACGCCGAGGATCGCGACGACGCCGATGGTGTTCTCGTCGACGTACTCGCGCAGCTGGTGCGCCTGGAGGCCGGTCGCTCCGGACTCCACCGGCACCTGGCGCAATTCCACGTCGAAGTACCGGGCGAACTTCTCCCAACAGACCTGCACCGGTCCGCAGACCAGGTTGGGCCGGTCGGTGGACCGGCCGGCGGCCCGCCGGCGATCGCGCCAGCGCCACTTCAGGGCGAGGCCGCAGAGCATCGCGGCCTCGCTGGAGCCGGTGGTGGAGCAGCCGACAGCGTTGGCCTCCCCGGCGCCGCCGGGTGCGTGCCACAGGTCGGCGAGGATGTTCACGCAGCGCGATTCGATCTCCGCGGTCTGCGGATACTCGTCCTTGTCGACGATGTTCTTGTCCAGGCACAGGTCCATCAGCCGGTGGACCTCGTCGTCCGCCCAGGTGGTGCAGAAGGTGGCCAGGTTCTGCGCGGCGTTGCCGTCCAGCAGCAACTCGTTGCGCAGCAGCTGGAAGACGACGGGAGGCGGTGAGGGCAGGTCGGGCATGGACCTTTTGGACAGGGGCTGTTCACTCAGTGGTGACGCGAAAATGTCGACGGCCGGGTCGGCCGCCGGTTCCTGAGCGTTGTGCAGAGCCATCGGGGCACCTCGCGTGTCGGTCCATCGGTCCGCTTCGGACACTACGGACAGGTGGGGTGGGCGGCATGCGGGCGTGGGCCATCCGGCGGTGCGACGCGGGCGTTGTCGCCGTGCGGGTGCTCTGACGGCGTGGTTGTTCGCCGGCGTCAGGTCAGGCCGCCGTCCACGGTCACGCTCTGGCCGGTGATCCAGCGGGCGTCGGGGGAGGCGAGGAAGGCCACGACGTTCGCGATGTCCTCCGGTCGGCCCAGCCGGCCCAGTGGGGTGCGGGCCACCAGTGCCTCGGTCGGCGCGCCGGCGGCTGCGAAGCCGTCGGTGTCGGTCGGCCCCGGCAGGACGCTGTTGACCGTGATGCCGCGGGCGCCCATCTCGCGGGCGAAGCCGCGTACGAGTTGTTCCCCGGCGGCCTTGGCCGCCGCGTACAGGGCCTCGCCGGGTGGGGAGAGCCTGGTGGCCACCGACGAGACGTAGACGATGCACCCGCCCTCGCGCATACGTCGGCCGGCCTCGCGCAGCGCGACGAAGGCGGCGCGGGAGTTCAGGTCGAATACGTGCTCGTAGTCGTCGTCCGCGGCGTCGGAGAGGGGGCCGCGGACGAAGCCGGCGGCGTTGTGCACCAGGACGTCCAGGCCGCCGTAGTGCTGCTCGGCCGCGTCGATCAGTGCCCGCAACTCCCGGGGGACGGCGGCGTTCGCGCGTACCGCCGTGGCGCGGCCACCCAGTTCCTCCACGGCCGCGACCACCCGTCGGGCGGCGGCGGCGTCCGGGTGGTAGTTGACGACGACGGCCGACCCGTCGGCGGCCAGGCGCAGGGCCGTGGCCCGACCGATTCCGCGGGAACTCCCCGTGACGACCGCGACACGTTGACGCTTGCTCGGCATGACGACCCCATTCAGTCGATGGTATCGATAGTCTGTACTATCGACTAAATAGTCGACGTCATGGACTTGTCAAGTACGCTCCACGCATGGCGAAGTCGACACCCGATGCGGAACTGGCGCAGGTACTGCTGGAGATGTGCTGTGTCGTCGAGGGAATCAGAGGCACCGTCAGCCGCGACCTCGAACTCACTCCACAACAGTCGCAACTGCTCACCGCCGTGGCCGAACGCGAGCTGACGCACGGCGAGTTGGCGACCCGACTGCACTGCGACAAGACGAACGTCACCGGACTGGTCGACCGGCTCGAACGGCGCGACCTGGTGCGCAGGCGACCCGACCCGAACGATCGGCGGGTGGCCAGGGTCCACTTGACCGATCAGGGCACGGAACTGGTCGCGCGCTTCAGGGACGCGGTCACGACGGCGATCGAGACGCGACTCGCGTCCTGGCCGTCCGACCTACGAATCCGATTCGCCGAACTGGCGGGTACCGCTACCGGAGCCCTCCGCTCCTGACGCACCGCGAGCGCGTCCGCGAGGAACATCGCCGGCGGCGTCGACCCGGCGCCCCCGCGCCGCAAAGGCGCCGGCGGGACCGCCGTCCGGGGCTGCGAAGGGTCGGGCGGCGGTCGAGAATGGACGGGACCGGTGTCCTCCACGCGAGGGAGAAGGCCCCGTGAACGAGGCGATTGACGTCGAGGGCCTCAGCAAACGATTCGGCGCCGTGACAGCTCTGGATTCGGTGGACTTCCGCGTCCCCGCCGGAACGATTTTCGGTCTTTTGGGCCCGAACGGCGCGGGCAAGAGCACCGCGATCCGCATCCTGACCACGATCGTGCGTCCCACGGCCGGCCATGCCGCGGTATTCGGGTACGACGTGGTCCGCGATGCCGGCACGGTCCGGAGTCTGATCGGGCTGGCCGGGCAGTACGCGGCGATCGACAAGAACCTGACCGGCCGTGAGAACCTGCGCCTGATCGGGCGCCTCACCCACGTCCGGCGCTCGCGTATCCGGGCCCGAGCGACAGAGCTCGTGGAATGGTTCGACCTCGCGGAGGCCGGTGACCGCCCCGCTCGAACGTACTCCGGCGGCATGCGCAGGCGCCTGGACGTCGCCGCGGCGCTGGTGCCCGACCCGCGCGTGCTCTTCCTCGACGAGCCCACCACCGGGCTGGACCCGCAGAGCCGCAACGCGTTGTGGGAGATGATCCGCGGCCTCGTCGCCGACGGGACCACCGTCCTCCTCACCACGCAGTACCTGGAGGAAGCCGACCAACTCGCCTCGCGGGTGGTGGTCATCGACCGGGGGCGGGTCATCGCCGACGACACGCCGGCCGCGCTCAAGGCGCGGCTGGGCAACACGATCATCGAACTCGACGTGGAGGAGACTCGCCGGGCGGCGCGGGCGGCGGAACTCGTGAGCGCCCGGTTCTCCACCCGCCCGGACGTCGAGGGCACCCGGCTGCGCCTGACGTCGCACGACGGGTCGCGTCCGCTGCTGGAGATCCTGCGCGTTCTCGATGCCCACGGTTTGGTGCCCGGTGCCGTGGCGGTCCACGAGTCCAGCCTCGACGACGTGTTTCTGGAACTCACCGGCCGCCGCGCGGGCGATGCCCCGGACTCCGGGCGAACCTCCGCGGAGGGATCGTGAGCGGGCCGGGCGGGTCCCCGACGTATGCCGCCCGGCGCGGCCGGCAAAGGGGAGCCCCGGCGCCGCCGGCGCGCGGAGCGCCACCCCTCGTGCGTGCCGCGCAGGACGGACTCGCCGTCGCGTGGCGGAACCTGATCGCCCTGCGCCGCGTGCCGCGTCTGCTGATCTTCTCCACCATCCAGCCGCTGGTCTTCGTGCTGATGTTCCGGTACGTATTCGGCGGCGTCGTGCAACCGGCCCTTCACGGGGTCGCGTACGTCGACTTCCTGATTCCCGGCATCTTCGTGCAAACCGCGGTGTTCGGCGCCATGAACACCGCGATCGGCCTGGCCACCGACATGGACACCGGCCTGATGGAGCGGTTCAGGTCCCTGCCCATGGCCCGCTCCGCGGTACTCGTCGGCCGCACCACCGCCGATCTCGCCAGGAACGTCTTCGTCGTGGCGCTGATGGCCGCGGTGGGCTTCGCCATCGGATTCCGGATCCACGCCGGGGTGCCCGCGTTCCTCGGGGGCATCCTCCTGGTCCTGGCCTTCGGCTTCGCGATGTCGTGGATCTTCGCGGTCGTCGGTATGGCGGTCGGCGATCCGGAGACCGCCCAGGCCGCGGCCTTCCCCGTGCTCGCTCCCCTGGTGTTCGCGTCGTCGGCGTTCGTCCCGGTGGGAACCATGCCCGGCTGGCTGCAAGCCTTCGCGGAGCACCAACCGGTCTCACGCAACGCCGACGCGGTGCGCGCCCTCGTACTCGGTGGCCCGACCGCCACCGACGTCTGGCAGGCGCTGGCGTGGGATGCGGCGATCATCGCCGTCTTCGCGCCGATCGGGGTGTGGCTGTACCGCAGGGAACCCTAGGCACAGGGCCCGCCCCGCTCATGCCGTCCTGCGGCGCCGGCGCCCGATCGCGCGTCCGGCCCCGGCGGCCTTTCCTGCGGGAGGTTTCAGCCAAGCGGCAATACGGATAACTACCTATAAAATCAATAAATAGACACTAATGTGATATTTTTCTCCTGGGAATCATGCATATCAGGTGTTTAAGGAGCCGAGTCGTGCACCACGGATCCGACGGAAAGGCCGGCCCGACCGCGGGTCTTGGCAGCCCCTCGGGCCCGGGAAGCAGGACGGGGACGGGGATGGGGACGGCACGAACCGACAGATTGTGCCTGCTCGCGGCTTTGGACGACCAGGCGACGGACACCGACGTATTGACCGCCGCGGCGCAGCACGCGACCGCGGCGCTCGGTGGATTCGGCGCCATGGGACACCTGAGCGCAAGCGCCTCCCGGGGCTTGCACCTGATCGCGAGCAGCGGACTGCCCCGGGCCGTCACCCGCAACTGGGAGGACATCCGCGTCACCGATTCGGTGGCTCCGGCGCGCGCCTTCCGAACCGGCGAGTTCGCGTTCGCGTCCACCGCGCACCGCCCCGAACGCAACCCCTCGGACCCGCCTCACCCGTCGCCCGCCGCGGACCTCTCGGCGCGCTCCGCGATGGCGGCCGTACCGCTGTCCGGACCGGACGGACCGCTCGGCGTCCTGTCGGTGCTGCTACCGGTGACCGACGCGCTCTCCGTCGGGCAACGAACGTTTCTCCGGGAGGTGGCCCGGTGGGCGGCGGAACGGCTGCGCCTGGCCCCGCCCACACCGGACACCGTCTCCCGCACTCTGCTGGGGACGCCACCGGAGCGCGCTCCCGGACAGGGCCCCGGTGAGACCTCCACCGAATTCGAGTTCGAATTCGATGTGCAGGCGAACGAGGTCGTCCTCGACGAGCGGTTGCTCGACGCCATCGGCATCGAGCGGGAGACATTCGACGGACGGCTCTCGACCTTCGACGACTACGTCCATCCCGACGACCTCCCCTGGGTGGTGGGAGACGTCGAACAAGCACTCAGGACCCGTGGCCGGGCGGACAGCGAGTACCGGGTCCGCCGCTCGGACGGGACGTATGCCTGGGTGCGCTTCCGCGGCGGGGCGGTCTCGCACCGGGGCAGCGAGCCGACCCGGCTGGTCGGCACCATGTCGTACACCACCGAGACCCATGCCGCGCTGGAGTCGGTGGGGCGTGCCCTGGCACACATGAGTGACGGTTTCCTGTCCGTGGACCGCGACGGGCGGATCGGATTCGTCAACGTGGCCGCCGAGCGTCTGTTCGGCCGGCCGCGCGACCTGGTGGGGCGGTCGTTGTGGGGCGTCTCCGTCGTGCGGAAGGTGCCCCTGCTGGAGGAGCGCTCGCGCCGAGCCGTCGCCACGGGGGTCCCCGACGGGTTCGAGGTGCCGTGGCCGGGCACCGATCGCTGGTACCACCTACGGCTGGTCCCCCTTGCCGATGGACTCACCCTCTACATCACGGACGTCACCGAAAGACGCCTTCGCGAAGCGGAGCGCGCCGCCGCCGAACACGCCGCCGCCGAGCGCGCCGCCGTCATGACCCGACTGACCCGAGCACTCGCCGAGGCGACCACGACCCGGGACGTGACCGCCGCCGTGGCCGAGAGCGTCCTTCCTCCCCTCCACGCGACCGGACTGGTCATCCTGGCCCTGGGGAACGAGCGACTGGACCTTGTCGGTTCCGTCGGCTATCCGTCGGCGCTCCTCGATCGCCTCCACGGCATGCCGGTCGTCGCCACCACACCTCTGGGAGAGGTTCTGCGCACCCGCGCACCGAAGTTCATCGAGTCACCCGACGACCTCACCGCCGGCCATCCCGGCCTGGTGGACTGCCCGGTGACCGAAGGGAAGCAGGCGTGGGTCTTCCTTCCGTTGATCGTCTCGGGCCGCGAGATCGGTGTGGTCGTCGTCTCCTTCGACCAGCCGCGACACCTCACCGGGGACGAACGGAGTCTGCTGACCGTGTTCGGCGGCCAACTCGCCCACACCCTCGAGCGGGCCCGCCAGTACGACGCGGCCACGACTCGCGCCCGTGACCTCCAGAACGCCCTCCTGCCCCGGGCCCTGCCACCGCTTCCCGCGATCACCGCCGCCGCCCGATATCTGCCCGCCGGACACGGTGCGGACATCGGCGGCGACTGGTACGACATCATTCCGCTGTCCGGCGACCGTGTGGCTCTGGTCATCGGCGACGTCATGGGCCACGGCATGCCCGAGGCCGCCACCATGGGCCGCCTGCGCACCGCCGTGCGCACGCTCTCCGACCTCGAACTGCCCCCGGACGACGTCCTCACCCGACTCGACGACATCGTCGGCGAACTCGGGGAGGAGTCCTTCGTCACCTGTCTGTACGGCGTCTACGACCCGACCACCCAGATCCTCACGTATGCCAACGCCGGCCATCTCCCGCCCGTGGTCGCCCACCGCGACGGCACCGCGTCCCTGCTGACGTTCGATCCCGACCCGCCACTCGGGATCGCCGCCCCGCCCTTCGGCGTCCACGACGTGTCCCTGCCCGACGGCAGCTTCGTCGTCCTCTACACCGACGGTCTCGTGGAGACCCCGGGTCTCAACATCGACAAGGGCCTGCGCCACCTCACCGAGACCGTCGCCGCCGCTCTCGCCGACCGTGACGGGCCGGCCCAAGAGCCCGACGGGCTGTGCGACGCCGTCACCACGGCCCTGCTGCCGGCGCACCGCCGCACCACCGACGACACCGCCCTCCTCGTCGCCCGCACCCGTTCCCTTTCGCCGGGTGACATCGCCACCTGGGCCCTCCCCGAAGACCCCACGGCCGCGGGCCAAGCCCGGCACCACGTCCACGAGCAGTTCCGGATCTGGCATTTGGGCGAGGAGTTGGAAATGGCCACCGAACTCATCGTCAGCGAACTCGTCGGCAACGTCATCCGCCATGCGACCGGTCCGATCCAGTTGCGCCTGCTGCGCAGCCGCACCCTCATCTGCGAGGTCACCGACGGCAGTCTGACCACGCCTCATATCCGACACGCCCGCGCGACGGACGAGGGTGGACGCGGCCTCCAACTCGTCGCCGCCATGGCTCAACGATGGGGAACGCGCTACACCCTCACCGGCAAGTGCATCTGGACCGAGCAGGCACTCGACGCATAAACGGCCGACACGATGCCGGTACCGCCTGGCGGCGGCGGAGAACAAACGGCTTCCCACCACCGGCGGTGGATCCCGTTCGTCTCTGTGGGTTCGTGCGGTTCACCGGCAACGTCGCGGCGGCAACCGGCTGTTGGACCCGGTCGTTTTCCCTGCGGGTTTCGACTACCGCACCACACCGTGCGACTTCCGGGAGTGGCGGGAGAGCGAGTCGAGGACCACCGCGGCGAGCAGCACGCCACCGGTGATCATCGACTGCACCGACGTCTGGATGCCGATGAGCACCATCCCCGAGGCGATCGACTGGACGACCAGGACACCGAGCAGCGCGGACCAGGGTGTGCCGCGTCCGCCGAAGAGGCTGACGCCACCGATGACGGCCGCCGCGATGGCGTCGATCAGTAGGTTCGTGGAGCCCGAGGTCTGTCCCACCGAGGCGACGCGCGAGGCGAGGAACAGCCCGCCGAACGCGGCCAGCGTCCCGGAGACCGCGAACGCCGAGGCGCGGATCCACACCACGTTGATACCGGCGAGGCGGGCCGCCTCGACACCACCTCCGATCGCGAAGATCTTTCGCCCATATCTGGTGCGCCGCAGGACGAAGTCCAGACCGACGACGAAGACCAGGAAGATCAGCAGGGCGAGGGGCAGGCCCTCGAACCGGTTCAGCACGTACGCCGCCGCGAAGCCGATCACCGCCACGGTGCCGGTGCGCACGGCGATCCCGCCGAGCGAGCGGGACGAGACCCGGGCCGCCCTGCGGCGTCGCTCGTCGTGGTACGACGCCAGGAAGTACCCGGCCGCTCCGATCGCCGCGAGCCCGTACGCGACGGCCTCATTGTGGAAATAGCGTTCGGTCAGAGCGGAGACGAAGCCGTCGGAGTGCAGGTTGATGGTGCCGTTGGCGCCCAGGACGTAGAGCATCAGGCCGTTCCAGACCAGCAGTCCGGCCAGCGTGACGACGAAGGCGGGTACGCCGACCCTGGCGAAGAAGAACCCCTGGAGGGCACCGATCCCGCCCCCGACGAGGGCTGCGGTGACGGCCGCCAACCACTCGGGCATGCCACTGTTGACGTTCATCACGGCGAACACCGCCGCCGCGAGTCCGCTGACCGCGCCCACCGACAGGTCGATCTCGCCGAGCAGCAGAACGAAGACGAGCCCGACCGCGATCAGCCCGGTGCCAACGATGTCCACGCTGAGGTTGGAGAGATTACGCGGGGACAGGAAGTGGTTGTCCAGGAGTTGGAAGGTCGTCCAGATCACGATGACCGCGCACACACCGGGAACCGAGCCGAGTTCACCGTTGCGCAGCCTGAGGACGAAGTCGCTCGCGTAGCCCTTCAGGCCGGATGGGCGATCCCCGGTCCTCGGGTCGCGAGCGCCGGCCCGGTCGGTGACGGCCCCGGCCCTGTTGCGATCGGTGTCGCCCGATGTCCTCGTACCGGTCACAGCGTCGCCTCCCACGGCTGCGTCTTCCGGTGGGTCACGGCGTTGTCCGTGGCGCCGGTGATGGACGAGACGATCTGCTCCTGCGACGTGGTCAACACGTCGAAGAACCCGTTGTTGCGGCCGAGGCGCAACACCGCGACGTGGTCCGCGACGGCCTTGACGTCGCCGAGGTTGTGGCTGATCAGCAGGACGCCCAGGCCGCGTTCTCGCAACCGCTCGATCAGATCGAGGAAGTGCGCGGTCTGCCCCACGCCCAGCGCCGCGGTGGGCTCGTCGAGGATCAGGACCTTGGGCTCGCTCAGCAGCGTCCGGGCTATCGCGACAGCCTGCCGCTGCCCCGCGGAGAGCGAGGCGACCGGCACCCTCGTCCGGGGGATGCGGACGGACAGCACGTCCAGCAGGTCGAGCTCCCTCGCGCGGCGCTCCATCGCCACCTCGTCGAGCACGCCCGCCCGGCAGATCTCGTGACCCAGGAAGAGGTTGCCGACCACGTCGAGGCTCTCGCACAGGGCCAGTTCCTGGTAGACGCTGGCGATGCCCAGCGACTGGGCATCGCGGGGCCGGGCGATCCGCACCGGCCGGCCGTTCCACTCGATGACGCCCTCGTCGGCCGGGCCGGCGCCGGTGATCACCTTGACGAGGGTGGTCTTGCCGGCTCCGTTGTCGCCCACCAGGGCGACGACTTCCCCGGCGTTGATCTCCAGCTCGACGCGCGTGAGCGCGTGGAGGGCGCCGAAGCGTTTGCAGATCCCGCGCAGGGCCAGCAGCGGCGTCGTTGTCACGTGGACCATCTCCTTCGCCGCGACCGATGGCGGCTAGGTGGTGAGCCCCGCCTTTTGGCAGGCGGCCCGGAGATCCGGGGTGCAGATCTGCGCGATCGTGTACACCCCGTCCTTGACGAGGGTGCTCGCGATGGAGTCGACGGTCACGGGCGTCAGAGGACCCAGAACGGCGGGTATCGCGTTGCTGGTGTCGTTGCCGACGCGGTCCTTCGCGATGGCGTCGATGGGCGCGCCGCGGCCCAGGGCGAGTGCCATCTCCACGGCGGCTCCGGCTTCGGAGACGAAGGATTTGTAGACCGTGACGTACTGCCGGCCCGCGACGATCCGCTGCACGGCCTCGCGGTTGGCGTCCTGGCCCGTGATGGGGGGCAGCGGCTTGACGCCGGCGGCCTTGAGGGCGGTGAGGACGCCGAAGGCGAGGCCGTCGTTGGCCGAGTAGACGCCGTCGAGACGGTCCGGGCCCACATCGGCGATGGCGGCGGACATGTTGGTGAAGGCGTTCTGCGGTATCCACCCGCCGGTGTAGTACGACTTGACGATCTTCGCCCTGCCCTCGAAGGCGGAGAGCGCACCTCTCTGTAGAGCTGCCGTGTTCGGGTCGGTGGGGTCGCCGTTCATCATCACGATCCGCGGTTCGTGCGTCCCGTGCCCCATCGCCGTGAGCAGTGCCTCGGCCTGGAGCCTGCCGATCTGCTCCGAGTCGTAGCCGGAGTACGCCGAGATGGGACCTTCCGCGAGGCGGTCGTACGAGACCACCGGGATGCCCGCGTCATGCGCCCGTGTGATCGAGGGGCGCAGCGCCTTGTAGTCGACCGGGTCGAGGATCATGGCTCGTACCCCGTTGGCGATCATGGAATCCATCTGCTGCTGCTGCGTGGCCACATCCCCCGAGGCGTTGGCGTACTTGACCTCACAGTCGGGGCACAGCCGACCCACCTTCGCCTGGATCAGGGGCTTGTCGGAGGCGGCCCAGCGCGCGGTGTGGGTGTCGGGAAGCAGCAGGCCGATGGAGAAGCCCCTCGTGTTCGGGTCACCCCCGCCGGGTGTCGCGGCGGGTTGCAACGCGCCGCACGCGACCACACCGGCGACGAGCGACGCCACCGCGGCAGCCAGGACCGCACGCCCGCCGGCGCCTCCCACGGGGCCGGGTCGTCGGATCATGGCAGCCATCCAGAGGAACATCAGGACACCTGATCCGACCATACTCCGCCGCGCTGTGGCAGGCCGTTCGAATCCGTCGCGCCTCACACCCCCTGTGGCGAAAGGAGTACCTCCCCCCACACCTGCTTGCCGCCGCTCAGCGGCACCGAGCCCCATGCCTCCGACATCGCCTCGACCAGCAACAGACCCCGGCCACCGGTCACCTCCCAGTCGAGGCTGGCCGGCTTGACGGGTGTACGCGGGGAGGAGTCGCTCACCGCGACCCGGAGGCGATCGCCCGCGAGCGTGAGGTCGAGGCGTACCTCGCCCTGCGTGTGCGCGATGGCGTTGGTGACCAGTTCGGAAACGATGAGCAGGATCGCGTCGGTCTCCTCGGTCACCTGCCAGGCACGCATCGTGCGCGCGGTGAAGCGGCGCGCGTGCATGACCGCGTCGGGTAGCCGCCACACCGTCCAGCCGGCGCGCCGCGGACGCGCGGTCAGCCCGTCGTAGCGCATGAGCAACAGCGCCACGTCGTCGTCGCGGGCCTCGGCGCCGCGGATCAGTTCGTCGGCCATCCGGTCCACGTCGGACGGATCCGCCGCCGAGAGCGTTTCGCAGACCCGCCGGACACCGTCCTCCAGCGGGAGCTTGGAGGACTCGACCAGACCGTCGGTGAGCAGCGTGAGCACCGACCCCGGGGACAGCGGAGCCATGGTCAGCGGGAACTCCGCGTCCGGGAGCACCCCGAGCGGGGGCCCGCCCTCGGTCTCCACCTCCCGGGTCGTGCCGTCCGGCTCGCGCACGACCGGCAGCATGTGCCCGGCCCGCACGAACCAGGCGTCGCCCTCCTCCGTGTCCAGAGCCACATAGCAGCAGGTGGCGAAGACGTCGGTCTCCATGCCGACCAGCAGGCGGTTCGTGTGCGAGACGACCACGTCGGGCGGGTGGCCTTCGACCGCGTAGGCACGGATCGCGGTGCGGATCTGGCCCATCACCGTGGCGGCTTCGGCGCTGTGCCCCTGCACGTCGCCGATGACCAGCGCGACGAATCGGTCCGACAGCGGAATGACGTCGTACCAGTCGCCACCGACCGCGAGGCCCGCGGTCGCCGGTAGATAGCGTGCGACGGTCACGCAACCGGGCAGCGACGGGAGCTTGCGGGGCAACAGGCTGCGCTGGAGCATCGCGGCGAGTTCGTGCTCGGCATCGAACGCCCGGGCGCGTACGAGGGCCTGCCCCACCAGACCCGCGGTGGCGGTCAACAGGGAGCGCTCCTCCGTGCCGAACCGGTGCGGCTTGTCCCAGCCCAGCAGGCACAGGCCGACCACTCGGTTGCCGTACGGCAACGGCAGTATGGCGAGACCACCGCGACCGAGTTCGTCGAGGCCGGGCTCGAGGCCGGTACTGGTCTCCAACAGGCATGTGGTGCCGTCACGGAGCGCGGCCGTCAACGTCGGCAGGGCACCGGTCAGCGTGTCGGGCCGCCCCAGCCGCCACTCGCTGCGCCAGTTCTCCGGCCACGCCGTCGGCTCCGGCGGGTCCAGCACGGTGACCACCAGCCGGCCACCATGCAACTGCGACAGCGCCAGCCGGTCGGCCCCCAGCGGCTCTCGAAGCGCGCTCACCAGGCTCCGACCGACATCGCGCACGGCGAGGGCGGTCGCCAGCAGGGCGGACAGCCGCTGCACCATGGACACCTCATCGGTGCTCGGCCGCAGGTGGGAGGCATCGACGAGCACGCCCAGCAGCCTTTCCGGCCGGCCCGAGGGATCCAGCAGCGCCCGACAGCGCAGCCGCAACCACCGCAGTTCGCCCGTGGACCGGCGGATGCGAAACTCCAACTCCCGACCGCCCGGCATCGCATGCCCCGGCTCGACGACCGACATGAGTGTGGGCAGATCTTCCGGGACGGTGCGCGCCAACAAAGTCTCCACCCGACCGTCGAAGTCATCGGGAGCGATACCGACCAGGTCCAGCACGTGCTCGTCCGCCTGGATCCGCCCCGTACTCAGGACCAGGGTGAACGACCCGCCGCGGTCGTCACTCGCGGCCGAGGCGAGTCGCTTCTCCGACCGTCTTCGGCCGAGCGCCGCGTTCGCATCCGCGTCGTGGACGGCTCCACCTGCGGCCGCCACGCCCGGGAGGCCGCTCGGCAGGTCGGCTCGCACGCGAGCGTGCTCGGTCCAGCCGCCCGACGCACCGGCGAGGGCTCCGCCGGATGCGGAGCCTCCGCTCGCCGAGCACCCCGCTTCGACACGCAAGGCGACCTGGCCCGCGTACAGCTCCATGAGGCCGCGCCGCCGGGCGTCGAAGCCGTCACCCGTGCGGTCCACCACGACCAGGCAGCCCAGGCGCCTGCCGTCCACGTCGAGGGGCAACGCACCCAGCGAGGCGCCGGCGGCGGACACGATCGCGTCGCCGTCCGGAGCCGCGATCTCGTCCGAGGACAGCCACAGCGGCCGACCGGCGCGGAACGCGTCGGCGATGGGCGACCCCCCGGACAGCGCGTACCACGGCCACAGTCCGTACGCGGCGCCGGAACTCTCTCCGACCGTCTCGGTCAGGCGCAGCCCGTGCGCCTCCTCGTCCACCACGTAGACGGCGACCATCGCCACCCCGGCGGAGGCCAAGACTTGCTCTGTCACAGTCGGCGACACCCTCTCAGCGGTGGGTCAAGGGTGGACTTCCCGGGCCATCACGGCAGATGAAGCCGGGATGGCCTCCTCCAACCTCCTGCCTCATTCCAGTGTGCGCGTAACCCCGCTCCAGGTGCCCTCGACCAGGGACGGGACGCGCGGGAATATCGCCGGTCGAGGGCCCGGGCGGATCCGGTCACGAACCGTCGAACGTCGCGTCCCGCACGCGTACGGTGGAATGGCGAGCGGGCTCGGGGCTTCACCGACGAAAGGGTGGCCATGAGCACATCAGCAGGCCATCGGAGCCACGGCGGCACCGGCGGTCCGACGGGCGAGCCGGCCCACCCACGGACACAGGCACAGACACAGACACAGACACAGACACAGACACAGGGGATGCCGCCCCGCCGTGATCACCCGGATATCTTTTCGGACCTGGGGCCGTTCGATGCTTCCGCGGCGCCTTCCGGTTCGGCGGCACCAGGGCCCGAACCGACGGGCGACCCACATTCGACGGACGATCCGGGTTCGGGCGGGGGAACGCCCGTGCACGAAGGGCAGCCCCCGTCGCCGGTGGATTTCCGAGCGGTGTTCGAGGCGCTGCCGGCCGGGGTGGCGCTGCTCACGCCGGACCTGATCTATGTGGAGGCGAATCCCAGGTACCTGCGCCTGGCGGGACGCCGACGCGAAGAAGTCGTCGGCCGGTACGTCTTCGAGGCGTTCCCCGACAACCCCCGGCGCAAGGACGCGC
Organism: Embleya sp. NPDC056575; assembly: GCF_042793325.1. Classification (NCBI taxonomy): domain Bacteria; kingdom Bacillati; phylum Actinomycetota; class Actinomycetes; order Kitasatosporales; family Streptomycetaceae; genus Embleya; species Embleya sp. NPDC056575. The sequence goes on along the minus strand of NZ_JBHTVA010000003.1, from coordinate 17,258 downwards.
TCGGAACACACCGCCTCGCCGCCTCACTGCGCCGGGCGGCCGGCGGGCAGCGCGACACGATGGCCGTACAGCGCTACGACACCCAGCGATCCGACGAGCCCGGCGTGTGGGACGAGCGGTACTGGAGCATTCTCAACGTCCCCGTCCTCGGCCCCGACGGCCGGGTGCGATGGGTCCTGAACCGCGTCGAGGAAGTCACCGAACTCCTGCGCGCCAAGAACGAATGCCCCGCCGAGCGCGCGAGTTTCATGGAGGCGGAACTGTACAACCACGCGCGCGAACTCCAGGACATCAACGAACGCCTGCGCGGCGCGTACGCACGCGAACGCGAAGTGGCCCTCGTCCTGCAGAGCGCGATGCTGCCCGCGCCGTCACCGTCGCCGCACGCCGGCCCCCACGCCGCGGCGGTACGCTACCGGCCCGCGCAGGGGGCGCTGAACGTGTGCGGCGACTGGTACGACCTGGTGGACCTGCCCGAGGGACGCACCGCCGTCGCGGTCGGCGACGTGGTCGGACACGGCCTCAAGGCGGCAGCCGTCATGGGCCAGCTCCGCAGCGCTCTGACCGCGACCCTGCGCATCGCCGACGGACCCGCCCACGCCCTGGAGGCGCTCGGGCTGCACGCACGCTCGGTACCCGGTGCCGAAGCCGCGACCGCCGTCGCGGTGATCGTCGACCCCGCACGCCACGACCTCCACTACAGCAGCGCGGGGCACCTGCCTCCCGCCCTCCTCGCCCCCGACGGAGGGGTCACCCTCCTCGACCGGGCCACCGACCCCCCTCTCGGCGCCCACCCCGAACACCTCCCCCGCCCCCAAGCGGCGCTCGACTACCCCACCGGCGCCACCCTGGTCCTGTACACCGACGGCCTGATCGAACGCCGCGACGAAGACATCGACACGTCCGTGGCCCGCCTCGCCCACTCCCTCGCCGGCCACCGCGCCCTCGACCCCGAACCCCTGGCCGACGCGCTCCTCGCCGACCTCCTCCCATCCGACGGCGCCACCGACGACACCGCCCTGGTGGTCCTGCCGCTGTAACGGAATCGCACGAGCGCCCACCGCCGCGAACACACGCGCTCGCCAACTCCCCACCCGGCCGACTCGCCTGGTCACCGCGGGTTCGGCGCGGGCGTGCTCGCGGACTCGATGCGGGTGCTGCGCCGCGTCGGTGTCGTCGCCCGCCCCATCGAGGGCACCACCACGGTTCAGCACGTCGTCTGCTGCGCGGATGACGACAACCCACTGGTGCGCCGGTTCGTGGACACGGCCGCGCCGGCACCGGCGATCCCCGCCCCGGCGCGAGTTGGGCTTCGCCCGAGGCGGCGTGCGGGGATCCCCCCTCGATCTCAGGACGGTTTCGCTTCGGGAGCGAACGCGGGGAGCTTGTCGAGACTGCTGCGCACGGCCTCGGCTCCGTACTCGAACATCTGCCGCTCGTAGTCGTCGACCGCGCCGAGCAGATCCCGGCGGCCCTCGTTGGCCTCGACCAAGCAGTGGCGCAGCAGGTCGGCATCGCGCAGCGCGGTGTTCGCGCCGTTGCCGCCGGTCGGAGAGGTGGCGTGGATCGCGTCGCCGAGCAGCGTGACCGGGCCGGACGCCCAGCGCTCGCCGGGCTTGACCACCCGGATGGACAGCAGCGTGCTGTTGTCCGGGTCGGCCTGCTCGATCAGCGCGCGCAGTTGTGGGTGCCAACCTCGCATCCTGGACAACACGGCGTCCTGCACGGTCGGGTCCGCCGGCGAGCCGTTCGGCGGCAGGATCATGGCCCAGCGCACATAGTCGCCGATGTCGGGCAGCGTGACTTCGGGGGCCAGTTGCTCGGCGGCCTGCTTCGGCGGGGTTCGGAAGCGCATCGCGCCGAGGAGCAGGCTGACACCGTCACCCGCGATCTTCGAGCCGTAGGCCTTGGACAGGCCGGCGAACTCGTCGGTCAGCGGGGTGCGGCCGATGACGAACCGGACGCCGGTGTCGGTCGGGGTGGTCTGCGGCGACAACACCCCGCGCACCGCGGAGGTGACGCCGTCGGCGCCGACGAGCAGGTCGGCGGTGGCGGGGTCGCGGCGGGCGAATCGGGCTCGGACCTTGCCGTCGGCCTGTACGTCGTAGCCGGTCAGCGCGGCATCGGTGTGCACGGTGAGGCCGGTCAGCAACAGGTGTCGTAGCACCTGTCGGTCGACCACGATGCCGGTGCGGCCCGCGCCGAGCCTGCCGATCTCGTTCAGCCGCGGGTCCAGGATCAGCTGCTCGGCGGAGGCGTCCATGACGATCTCGTCCAGCAGCGGGTGCCAGCGTGTGGGCAGGCATCGGCGTACCGCCCGGAAGCCGATCGGGTTCAGCACGAGCCGGTAGCCCTGGAAGCGTGCGGCGATCCCCGGGTCGCGCTCGAACACGTCGGCCTCGATCCCGGCACCGCGCAGACCCTGTGCAAGAGCCAGACCACCCAGACCTGCACCGACCACGGATACTCGCATCACGCACCTCCGGAACATCGACACGAACTTAGTTCGTTCCACTGACGATCTAAGTTCTATGCAACGAACTAAGATCGTGTCAAGTCACGCCGGGCATTCTCACCCGCAAGGAAACCCGCGTCCGGGGCTCACCGTGATCCGACCTCCGACCTCCGACCTCCGACCGCGCCGGAGCCGGCGGCCGGCCCCGCTCCGCGTCAGTGACGCGCCGCCTCCTCCTCGGCTGCGCGGGCCCGGAGTTCGAATTTCAGGACCTTGCCGCCCGGGTTGCGCGGCAGTTCGGTGACGAACTCGACCGTGCGCGCGTCCGGGACGCCGACCACCGCGGCCTCCGACATCGCCGGTGTGCAGCCGGCCGTCCGCGTCGATCGCCCCGGCCGGTCTCGTCCGGGTCTTCGAAGTAGCCCGTCATCACTTCTTCGGCAGCGGTGGAACCTTCTTGTCACACAGCTCCATCGCCTTCTTCACCTTGTCGTCGCCCAGGTCGAGGGCGACCATCCCGCCGCCCGAACCGTCGCCCATGTTCACGCCGTTCTCGCGCATGCACGCCGCTCGTTTGGCCTGCCACTCCTTGAACTTGGGGTCGTTCGGGTCGAAGTCGCTCTTCGGCTGGAACTTCTCGCACGCCTTCATCGCGTCCTCGGTCTTCGACGACCCCTCGTCCGCGGGCATCGCCCCGATCCGCATCGCGCCGCCCTCGCCGGGCTCCGGGTCGGGCATGTCCACCCCGTGCTCACGCATACAACCCGCGAACTTCACCATCTGGTCCCGCCGTTCGGCGTCGTCACCCTTGCCCGAACCCGAACCGCCCTCGCCACCACCGGACTTCGCCGCGCCGCTGCTGCCACCCGAGGCCACCTTCACCCCTGAGCCGCCGTCGTCGGCACAACCGACCGTCGTCACGGCGAGACCACCCGCCAGAACCACCCCCACGACCACCCGCAACATCAGGGGCCGGCCCGAACCCGCGCGCCCGAACCTCGTCATCACTGCCGCTCCCGTCGGTAGTCCTCTGTCGGTCCTGTCGCACCTTTCGTCGTCGCCGCCGTGACGACGAAAGAGTGCGGCACCAGGTCTACGCGCCCGCGAGTTACCAGGACGTCACCCGAATCGGTTACGGCGAGCCAACACGAAGCCGCGTATAACCGGGTGGGGGCCGATTCGAAGTCCCCGCCTTCCTGCCCCCACGCTCATCCGCATACTCCGCGCGAGGGGGTCCGAGCCATAGCAGCACATGGACGCGAACCTGATCGCGGGCTACACCTCCACCCAGGAGCCCTCCGGGCTCAAGGCAGACGACTGACCCCCAACGACATCGGTCGCCCTTGCATACCGCTCGCGCTCGCCGGACCGAGCCCGTCCCGACGCCCTCGCGCTCTCGCTATGCGCGACGAGTCTGAAGATCAGTGCACGAACCAGCATCTGCTGCCAGTCGGGATGACCACCGCTACCGGTCAGCAGGTCGGATGGAAGATCGAACCACAACAAACCATCCGCGACCACGATGGCCTCCGCGAACACCGGAGGCCGCCAATACGGCGAAAAGTCGATCACGGCAGGCACTTCGTCCCCGGAGAAGAGCACATTGCCGGTGAGGTCGCCGTGAATGAGCTGAGCGGCGTCCTGCCGTACCGGGCGCCTCAGCTCCAGCAGAGCCGAGAACGGAGCGGAGAGGTCGTCGATCACGTCGACGTCCTGCTCGCCCCAGGCGACCCGGTCGCCCACGGCCCACGGGTGGGTACGCCGGTCCAGGAAGTCCGGCCGGGGCACCTGTCGCAAGGCGGCGTGGAAGGCACGACCGGCACTGAGCACACCGGCCCAATGCCTCCGAGGGCCCGGCTCACCGGTCAGGAACTCACTGGCCGTCCAACCTTCCACGACGCTCCGACCATCGGCGGCCCGGAGCGGCAGCGGGACCCGGAAGCCGCCGCCCGGCGCCAGGCTCTCGAACAAGGAAACAGCCCACTCAACCTCGTCGTCAGGCCCCTCAGCGGGCTTGAACACGAACCCACCGACGAGAACGCTTCGTCCCTGCCCACCGACCAGCGGGACAGGAGAGCCCTTCGCACCGAAGGCATCGAGGACGGCACGGGAAGGGACAGCGTTGCTCCGCGGCTCGGTCACGCAGGGCATCCTGCCGACACCACCTTGCCTGGCACACCTGCTTTTCGCCGCGGAGAAGCGGACACGGAGGGAACCGGCCGAGACGCCCGGAGCGACCGCGCGGGAGACGGCGGACGGTTCGGGCGGATTACCCCTCCATGAAATGGGTTATTTATTATGAAAGAACTATTTAACGCATATAAGTGACTTCATCAATCGAAAGTTTCCACACGCCGATACGCACGACCGGGCAGGTGAGGTGATGAGTCCGGACGGACGGAGCCCACAGGAGCGGCGGGGTGGGGAGGATGACGGCGGCCGGGCCCACGTCGCGATGTGGGATTGGGACGTGGCCGAGGGCACGGTCGCCTGGGACGATTCCGCCGCGGCCGTGTTCGGCGTGGAGCCGGATGAACTGCGATGGGAGGCCACGGCCTGGCAGCGTCTGATCCACCCGGAGGACCTGCCGCGGGTGCTGGAGAGTGTCGAGGACGCGTCCCGTGCGCACGGTGCCTACAGCGTGGCGTGCCGGATACGGCGGCGCGACGGCGGCTACCACCGGGTGGAGTTCCGTGGCCATTGCGCGCTCGACGGGCAGGGCGCACCGAACCGCATGATCGGCACCGTGAGTGACGTCACCGATCCGCACGCACGGGATGTGGCGGCATCGCCACCGCCCTCCGGCCGAATCCCGCGGGACGAAGCGCAAGAGGCGGCCGCGGACCGCACCGAGCGGATCGCCACGATGACCACGGCCCTCGCTGCCGCGGTGACCGGGCGGGACGTGGTGAATGTCGTACACGACCACATGCTCCCCCTGTTCGTCGACGCGACCGGGGTGGGTATCTGGGTCGAGGAGGCGGGGCGGGTGTACGCGGTGGGTACCGCCGGATACTCGCAGGAGTTCATCGATTTCTTCGAGGGGCACCCCACGGAGGACACCCCGCCGGCAAGGGACGCCAAACGCGATCGTGTTCCGATCTTCATCTCGTCGGCCGAGGAGTACCTGCGTCGCTACCCGAATCTCGACCACGTCGTCGCGCTCAGCGGCAAGAAGGCCTGGGCGTTCCTGCCGCTGATCGCCTCAGGACGGGTGATCGGCTGCGCCGTCATCTCCTACAGCCGCCCGCACCGGTTCGCGCACGAGGAACGCACGCTGTGTACGGCGCTGAGCGCCCTGGTCGCCCAAGCCCTCGCGCGGGCCCGGCTCTACGACGCCGAGCACGACCGGGCCCGTCAGTTGCAACAGGGGCTGCTGCCGCGTGCCCTTCCCCCGACTCCGGCCCTCACCGCGGCGGCCCGCTACCTGCCCGCCACCGAGGGGATGGAGGTCGGGGGAGACTGGTACGACGTCATCCCCCTGGCGGGAGACCGGGTGGCCCTGGTCATCGGGGACGTCATGGGGCACGGACTGAGGGAAGCGGCGACGATGGGACGACTGCGCACCGCCGTGCAGACCCTCGCCGACCTCGAACTACCGCCGGACGAACTGCTCCACCACCTCAACGACCTGGTCTGCGGGCTCGGCGACGACTTCTACGCCACCTGCCTCTACGCCGTCTACGACCCCACCGACGGCACCTGCTCCCTCGCCACCGCCGGCCACCCGCCACCCGCCGTCGCCGACGACACCGGACACGTGCGCTTCGTCGACCTGCCCGTCAACCCGCCGCTCGGTGCCGCGGCCCCACCGTTCGACGCGAGCGAACTCGAGCTCCCCGACGGCGCTCTCCTCGTGCTCTACACCGACGGACTGGTCGAATCCAGCGCGCGGGACATCGACCGGGGAATGGCCCACCTCGCCGAACGCCTCCGAACGGTCCTGACCAACGGACCGGCCGACCCCGACGCCGTCTGCGACGACCTGGTGAAAACGACGGGACCGGACCAACAACCGACCGACGACGACACCGTGCTGCTCGTCGCCCGCACCCACCGACACGCCCCCGAGGACATCGCCACCTGGCGCCTGCCGGCCGAGCCACAGGCCGCCGGCGCCGCCCGCCACCACGTCCGCGACCAACTGTGCGCGTGGGACCTGGAGGAACTGTCCCCCGTCACCGAACTCCTGGTCAGCGAACTCCTCGGCAACGTCGTACGACACGCCAAGGGACCCGTCTCTTTGCGCCTGCTGCGCAGCCGCACCCTGATCTGCGAAGTCACCGACGGCAGCGCCACCATGCCCCGCATCCGCCGCGCGGCCGAGACCGACGAGGACGGCCGAGGGCTGCAACTGATCGCCATGCTCGCCGAACGCTGGGGCGCCCGCTACACCCCCGACGGAAAATGCATCTGGACCGAACAATCCACACCCGTCAACGCGCCCCGCCCGCCGACGCGGTAGGCCGCGGAGCCGGCCGCCCGCATGCACCCGCACGGCCCGGGGGTGTCGGTGGAAGGCGGTTCGGCGGTCGTCGTCGGCTGCGGTTCGAGTATCGAAGTCCGTTGGTCGCGGAGTCAAGCGATAAAGCCCAACCATTGGGCCTCACATGGACTATAGATGCGATACATCTGACGTGCCGGATCCGGTTGGCGGTGACACGATCAGGCATCGTGGGGTCCGCACGCTTCACCGCTCGACGCCGCTTCGACGCGGGCAACACGTCCGCCGTGGTCGTGCATCGCGGCTCGCGACCGATGCTCATGGTCGTCGGCAAATAGGCATCCACCTCGGTAAATGTGTTCGGGTCACGTGATGCGCGGGCCTCATCTCGTCCCCCGCGAAAGCTCGTTCGTCGATCCGGCACTCTCTCGTCGCACGGTTTCGCACGTGCCCTCGATGACGGGGGTGGCCAGACGTGATCGTGTCCCGAGCCTCTGGATAGATCAGAACAAAGGCTTGACTCGCCTGACGGTCGGCTGCACGCTGTATCGCACTTGCGTCGGGCTTCTTCCGGAAGAGACAGGGTAGTTCCCGCTCCGAATCGAGGTGCGGCCGCACCGGCTCACGCGTGCATCCCTCGCCGTACTCGTCCCTCGATGAGTACGAACCATACGGACGACACCACTCACCTCCGGGAGCACCTTCATCGAGGAGGAAACATGGATAGACGCCGCTTTCTGCTTGCCAGTGGCCTGGGTTCGATCGCGACGGTGGGAGCCATGGGGCTCGCCGCCTCCCCCGCTCAGGCGCTGCGAACGACCGTCGACGGCACGCCCACCGACGAGGCGTCCACCGACGGGGTATCCCTGTCGCACCCGATCATCGCGGGCTTCCTGGCGATGGGCATCGACGGCCGCGGACGGGTGAACAGCCTGATGGACCTGCGCAGCGGCACCGACTACCTGGCGCCGGGCACTTCGGTGTCGCTGGTCAGCGTGGTGGCCGACGGCGGACACGAGATCCCCACCCGGATGCGGGTCTCGCCGCGCGACCCGCGAGTGCTGGTGTTCGACAACCGGAAGGTCACGATCGAGGTGAGGGTGGTGGCCTTTCCGACCTATTCCACCCTCGAGGTGACCGCATGCACCGCGGCTCCGGGAGTGGATGTGCAGACACTGCTGTGGGGACCGTTGCCGACGAGGATCACCGAGACGATCGGTGAGACCGTCGGCATGGTCGGCGACACCGATGTCACGATGGGGGTTCGCCCGCTCAACGACAAGACCGTGGGCGGGTGGCCGAACGAGCATCTCGCGTACGGCTTCGGCCCGGACCTCGTCTGGAATCCGTACGGTCTCCAGACCGGTGAGAAGGACGAGTGGCTCGCGAGCAATGTCGCGGCCAAGACGAAGTGGGGCAGTGTGCTGCGCGCCGCCACATACGACTACAGCCGGGAACGCCTCCGCCGGCGCACCAATGGATACGAGATCCCACTCGGACCACTGCCCGGCCCGGAAGGGCGGATCGTCGGGTCGAAGATCGCACTGTTCGGCAGTGCGCCGGATCTGTCCCTCACCGTGCTGAGTCAGATCGCCCAGGCGCACGGCCAGGCCTACCCGACCCTCGACGGCCAGTGGCAGAAGGCGGCCCAGCGCACGTCGCAGTCCCACTTCTGGGTCCACGACCTCGACACGAACAACGTCACCGCCGCCGCACGGTACGCCCGGCAGGCCGGGATCCGGAACATCTACGCCATCTCCGGCGACGGGCCCTGGCGGTCGCACGGGCACTACCTGTTCAACGGCTCGTTCGGTGGATCCGACGCGGCGGCGGCCCAATTGGTGGCCGCGGCGGCGAAGGAGAACATCGAGGTCGGCGTGCACACCCTGTCCGATTTCATCGACCCCCACGACCCGTACGTGACGGCCCCGGCCGACCCGCGGCTGGCGGTGGGGGCAAGTGTCGGGCTGACCCGCCCACTCGGCGCTTCGGACACCACGCTCCACGTCGACGCCGACGGCCCGCTGGGACCCGGCGTGGACGGCCAACGACTGCGCATCGGCGACGAGTTCATCACCTACGGATCCGTCACCAAGGTCGGTGGCCGGGAATGGAGGGTGGGCAACCTGGGGCGGGCGCAATGGGGATCGACCGCGCAGACCTATCCGGTCGGCACCCGGGCCACCCGGCTCATCCAGAACGGATACGGCGGCGCGATGGGCGGGCTTCCGATCATCGACGAGATAGCGACCCGGCTGGCCACCGCGTACAACGACACCGGCATCCGGGCCACGTCCTATGACGGTTTGGAATCGGCGGGCTACACCGGTTGGGGCGGCTACGGCTTCGCGCACCTGGTCAACGGCGTGCATCGGCAGCTCCACTCGGAGGAGTTCGTCACCGAGTGCAGCAATCTCTCGTCCAACACCTGGGACGCGCAGTCCCGGGCCAGTTGGGGCGAGATCGGCCGGACGGACTACGCCCAGATCCTTCGCAGCAACACGTTCTACCGCGCCAACCGTCTGCCCGGGATGATGGGGCAGCAGGGGTTCTCCGGCAGCGACAGCCTGCAGAAGATCGAGGACACCATGGCGCGCGCGGCATCCCTGAACGCCGGCATCAACTTCGAGACCAGCGTGGGCAGTCTGGCATCGGGCGCCAACACCGCCGCGTTGCTGCGCGCGGTCGCGACCTGGGAATCCGCACGGGGCGTCGGCGCGTTCACGGCTGAGCAGAAGGGGCGGTTGGGCGACCCGGACACCCACTGGCACCTGACCGAGGTGACGCCACGTCAGGAGTGGTCGCTCCAGGAGATCGGCTCGGCCGGCCGGCCGATCGGCGAGGCGCAGCGGGTCAAGGCACCCACGCCGGGTTTCGTGACACCCGAACCGCCCGACGCCCGGGTCGGGGCCCTGTACGCGTTCAAGGTGACCTCGCGCACGCCGCAAACGATCCGGTACGACATCACCTCCGGCAGCCTTCCGCGCGGACTCACCCTCAACCGGGACACCGGCGGCCTCACCGGCGTACCCACCACGCCGGGCACCAGCAGGTTCACCGTCACCGCCCGCAACGGTGGGGACATCGCCGACGCCAGGATCACCTACCGGATGAAGACGGTGCCGCGAACGAAGCCCTGACCTGGCTGCCGATGAACGGCCCGACCGTCGTGGGTGTCCTGCGTCGGTCGGGCCGTCATGGGATCAAGCGGCTTCGGCGGCCGGTGGGCCCTCCCGGGCATGGATCACGGAGCCGGGATCCGTGCCGCGGTCATCGGGACGCCGACGCGGAATCGGCCGGCAGACCGGTCGGCAACACGAACAACGCCGAACAGGAACGCCGAAGGGGTTCCGATCGACGATGTCCTCACGGGGTGCCTTCCCGATCGGGAAAGGCAACCCGTGCGACAACCGTCCATCGGAACCCCTTCGGCGTTCCTACTCCCGGCCGTCCTCGAAGTAAGCGGCCACCTTCGGGTCCACGGGGGCGACGTCGACGGCCCTCCCACCGTCGCGCAGCGACATGGTGGCCGCGTAGCCGGCGGCGACCGCCTCGCGGGCGGCCACCGGCGAGGTGACGGTGGCCCCGCCCTCTCGGACGAACCGCAGGAACTCCGCGACGAGCACCGGGTCGGCGCCACCGTGTGTGCCGGGCGGGGTGTGGACGCGCACCACCAGGTCCGCCTCGGCGCGGTAGTCGCCGCGGCGGTTCCACACCCGGACCTCCACTCCCGGCCCCGCCTCGCCGAAGTTCTCGAGCCGCCCCTCGGTGCCGATCACGGTGTAGTTGCGCCAGTTGTCCGGCGTGTAGTGGCACTGCTGGTAGCTCGCGAAGACGCCGTTGTCCAGCCGCATCTGCATCATGCTCAGGTCTTCGACGTCCACCACCGGGTTGAGACCGGTCTGGCTCAGCGGCGGCCAGTTCTCCGTCGACAACCACTCGGTCATCCGCTCCCCGCCGCGGTCGCGGCGCGAGTCGATGCCGCCGTAGAGCGTCAGGGCGCCCATGGCGTTGACCCGCCGGGTGTAACCTCCGGCCAGCCAGTGGATGACGTCGAGGTCGTGCGCCCCCTTCTGCAGCAGCAGACCGGTGGTGTTGCGTCGGTCGGCGTGCCAGTCCTTGAAGTACCAGTCTCCGCCGTTGCCGACGAAGTGGCGGCACCAGACGGCCTTGACCTCGCCGATGGCTCCGCCGGCGATCAACTCCCGCATGGCGACCACGACCGGCATGTGCCGCATGTTGTGCCCGATGTACAGGGGTGTTCGGTGTTCCCGGGCCGTCGCGAGCAGGCGGTCGCAGGCCTCGGTGGTGATCGCCATCGGCTTGTCCAGGAAGACCGGGATTCCGGCGGTGAGGAAGTCCAGACCGATCTGCTCGTGTGTGTGATCCGGGGTCAGCACGAACACGCCGTCGAGCCCGTCGTCGAGCAGGTCGTGATGGTCCGCGGTGGTCCTCACCCCGCTGCCGAAGCGCTCCCGGGCGCCCGCGAGCGTCCGCGGGTCTCGATCGCAGACCGCTGCCACCGACGAGCCCGAGCCGGGTCGGTGGGCCAGTTCGACGAGGTCGCTGCGGGCGCCCAGGCCGACGACGCCGAGCCTGATGTCGTTCAATGCGCTTGTCCTTTCGGGGGTTTCGGCGACAGGCCCCGGGGGCGTGTCGTCGGTACCGCGGGTGAACACGCCTAACCCTTGCTGCCGGTGGAGGCAATGCCCTGGATGAAGTGGCGCTGCAACAGGATGAACGCCACGATCATCGGTGCCGTCGCCATCAGCGCCCCGGCCATCAGTACCGAGTAGTCGGTGAAGTGCTCGCCCTGGAGGGTGGCCAGGCCCGCGGAGAGGGTCATCTTGTCCGGGTCGGTGTTGATCACGAGCGGGAACATCAGGTCGTTCCACGACCAGAGGGCGGTCAGGATGCCGAGTGCCAACAGACCCGGCTTGGCCAGCGGCAGCGCGATGTGCCGGAAGACCTGCCACGGGTTGGCTCCGTCCAGCCGCGCGGCCTCCTCGATGTCGTACGGAAGGGCCATGAAGAACTGGCGCATCAAGAAGGTGCCGAAGGCGCTGAACATGCCCGGAACGGTCAGGCCCTGTAGGGAGTTCAGCCAGCCGAGATCCTGGATGATCATGTACTGCGGGATGAGGAAGAGCAGCGCCGGGACCATCAGCACCGACAGGAACAGTCCGAACAACAACCCGCTGCCGCGAAACCGCATCCGGGCGAAGGCGTAACCGGCCATGGACGAGAAGATCAGCTGACCGGCGGTGCGCCCGAGGGTCATCAACACGGTATTGACGAACATCTGCCCGAAGGGCAGCGCGTCGAACACCTCCCCGAAGTTGGACCACTGCCACGACTGCGGCAGGAGGGTCGGCGGCAGTCGGGTGGTCTCGACATACGATTTGAGCGCCGTGACCACCTGCCAGACGAACGGGCCGAGCATCAGCACCGACATGCAGATGAGCACCGCGTGGGTGGCCACCGACCGGGCGTACCGACGCGTGAGCCCGGAGCGGGGCGAGGGCTCAGGCATAGTGCACCCACTTCTTCTGCAGGCGGAACTGGATGAGCGTCATCAAGACGATGAAGCCGACCAGGACGAAGGCCACCGCGGCCCCGAACCCGATGTTGTGTTCGACGAACGACTTCTGGAAGAAGAGGTACGAGATCGACCGCACCTCGGGCAGCGCCGGGTTGGCGGTGCCGGCCGCGGAGCCGGGGGTGCTCATCATCATGTAGGCGAGATCGAACATCTGCAGCGAGTTGATCATCGTCAACACGGTGACGAAGAAGATGTTGGGGCTGAGCAGGGGCACGGTGATGCGCAGGAAGGTGCGCACCGGCCCGGCTCCGTCCATCCGCGCGGCCTCGTAGAACTCGGCGGGGATCGCCTGGAGGCCGGCGAGGAAGATGACCATGTTGTAGCCCAGCGACATCCAGATGCCGATCGCGGCCAGCGCGTACAGCGCGATGTCCGGGTCGGACGCCCAGTGCCGCCCCGAGATGCCCACCGTGGACAGCAGGTAGTTGACCAGGCCGTAGTTTCCGTCGTACATCCACCGCCACAACATCGCCATGGCCACCGGCATGGTCACCGCGGGCAGGAAGAAGATCACCCGATAGACGGTGCGACCGCGCAGGTTCTTCTGGTTCAGCAGCGCGGCCAGCATGATCGCGAGCGGGATGCCGGCCAGTTGGATGGCGGTGTACGTCAGCGTGTTGAGCACCGACTTGAGCACCGTCGGATCGTCGGCCAACGCCTTGTAGTTGGCCGTGCCGGTCCAGGTGTGCCCGCCGAACGGGCCCGAGGCGGTGAAGCTGTAATAGAAGGTCTGCGCTATGGGCCACAGGTAGAAGACCCCCAGGCCGATCGCCATCGGCGCGACCATGAAGTAGGCCCAGGCCCACTGGCGGCCGGGGCGCCGCCCGCGCCGGGTGGAGGCGCGGGCGGCACGGGCGGCGGGGCCCGGGGGGCGGGGAGCCGCAGTGCGTGTCATCGGGTCACTTTTCCTTGCCCAGCGCCGTATTCATCAGATCGGCCATCGTGCGTGCCGCCGCCCCCACGTCGGTCTTGCCTTCCCAGGCGGGGGCGAACGTGGTGGCCTCCTGGCTCTGCCACGCGGAGGTGTTCTTGGAGATGGGCAGCGCCACCGCGTAGGACACCTGGTCGAGGAATGCCTTCAGGTGGAACTCGGGAGTGGCGTCCACCCAGGCCTGCTGCGTGTTGTTGAACGCCGGGATGACTCCGCTCTCCTTCGCCCCGATGTCCGCGGCCTCCTTGGACCCGAGGAAGCCGACGAAGGCGGCCGCCTCCTTGGGGTGCTTCGTCTTGGCGTAGGCGACGTTGGCCAGACCGTGGATGACCACCGCACGCTTGGTCCCCTGCGGCAGGACGGCGACGTCGATGTCGTTCTTCAGCGCGCCGTTCTTGGCGAACGTCGAGGTGTTCCAGCTGCCGCCGTAGTACATGGCGACCTTGCCGGACTCGAAGAACTGGCTCGGAAAGGTGTCGGTCATGGACTTCAGCGACGGCGAGGAACCGTCCTTGATCAGGTCGGTCCAGAACTTCAGACCCGCGGTCGCGGCGGGCTGGTCGTAGCCCGACGACTTCCCGTCGGCGGACACGATCGAACCGCCGGCCTGGAAGATGGTGTCGTAGTAGTTCTCCTGGCCGAACGCCGGCGCGAGGATGCCGTACTGCTTCTTGGAGGCGTCGGTGAGCTTGTGGGCCGCTTCCTGGACGGTCTGCCAGGTCCAGGTGTCGTCGGGATACTTCACGCCGGCCGCGTCGAACAGCTTTTTGTTGTACCAGAGCCCGACGGTGTCGAAGTCCTTGGGCACGCCGTACTGCTTGCCGTTGTACTCGTAGAGCTTGACCAGGCTCGACGGATAGTTGGCGAGATCCACGCCGTTGGCGGCGAACTGGTCCGACAGCGGCAACAGGATGCCGTTCGACTCGTAGAGCTGGGCGTTGGGGCCGTTCATCCAGAACACATCCGGCGCACTGCCGCTGGTGGCGTCGGCCTGGAGCTTGGTCCAGTACTCCTTGTTCGCGGTGACCTGGATCTTCACCTTGACCGACGGGTGACTCGCCTGGAACGCGTCGACGATGTGCTGCATGGCCGGCTGCTGGTTCGCGTCCCAGATCCGGTAGATCAGCTCGACCTTTCCGCCCGACCCGCCATCCGAACCGCTCGAACACGCGGCGGCGCCGAGCACCAGGGCCGCGGCTGCGGTCAGCGCCGCCCAGCGTCTGCCGGACCGACCGTCGGGTCCGTTTATACGCCGAATGTTCATGGGGACATCCCATCTGTAGTGGGTGCGGTGCACACGATATAAATCTGATACATGCCGGAGCCACGAGCGCGGAACGGGTCGACTCTCCGAGGATCGCTGCGGGCCGTGCGGCTTGAAGCGGGCCATCCGGCACGGATGTCGCGGTGAGAAGCGGGCGAATCGGCCCAGCTGAGATACGGAGAGTCTGCGGTCATCGAACCTAGGCGTCAAGGGTTTGGCTATGGTTCACTGAACATCTACCGCTTGATGTATCTGAAATATATAGTGCCGACAGGCGCCGAGAGCGAAGGGGGAGAGTCGTTTGACCCACTCACCAAAGGACCCCGCGTCCGCGGAGGGCGCCTACCGTCCCGGATACGAGGTCGCGGCCGAACGCATCCTCGAGTACGTCGTCGCATCCGGACTCCAACCCGGCGCGCGTCTGCCCACCGAGAAGGACCTCGCCGACGAGGTGCGGATGAGCCGCACCGTGGTCCGGGAAGCGGTGAAGATCCTCTCCGCCCTCGGCCGGCTCTCCGTACAGAAGGGGCGTGGGATCTATGTGGCCGAACCCGAACGGCAGTCCTGGCAGACGGCGTTGACCAAATTCCTCCCCGCGGACATGCGTCAGGTGGACGAGTTGTTCGAGTTCCGCCGGCACGTGGAGACCACCGCCGCCGGCCTGGCGGCGCAGCGGGCGACCCCGACTCAGGTCAAGGCGGTACGCGAAGCCGCGCGGCAGTCCGTCCTGGCGGCGGAACAGGACGACATCGAGGCCTTCACCACCGCCGACGAGGCGTTCCACATCGGCATTGCGAACGCCTCGGCCAATACGTTCTTCGCGTCCTCCGTCGACTCCGTGCGGCGCCTTCAGCGCCAGGTCAGCGTCATCGGACTGGCCGGGGTCGCGGGCGGATCGCTGCTGGTGGCCGCGAGGCAACACGAGGCGATCGCCGCGGCCATCGCCTCCGGCGAGCCGGGCGACGCCGAGACCCTGATGGCCGAGCACATCTGTATGACGGCCGAGCAGTTCCACCGGGAGATCTGGCGTCGTGTCGTGCCCGGCAACGACGCCGACTCCTGAACTCCGGACTTCCAACAGTGAAGGACATCCATGCGCATTACCGATGTGACGATAGAACCGGTCGACCTGCCCGCGCAGCCGCCCTTCCGATGGCGTGCCGGGCTTCCGGGCTCCGAGCCGGCGGTGGTGGGCGGCATCCTCCGCGTCCACACCGATGAGGGCCTGGTGGGCGAGGCGCACACCAGGCGCGGAGTCATCGTCGCCGACCTGGTCGAGCGTCGCATCCGCGAGGACCTGGTCGGCCGGGATCCGATGATGCGCGAGCTGTTGTGGGAACGGCTGTGGGAACTGGACCGGATCGAGGAGCTGCCGATCTACGCCCTCGGCCTGGTCGACGTGGCGCTGTGGGATCTGGCCGGCAAAGCGCTCGGGCAACCGGTCCACCGGCTGCTGGGCACCTACCGCGAAGCCATCCCCGCCTACGCGAGCACGGTCACCTTCGACAGCGTCGAGGAATACCTCGACGTCGCCGACCAGTGCCTGGAACTGGGCTACGTCGGCATCAAACTGCATGCCTGGGGCGATGCGAAGGCCGATGCCGAGTTGTGCCAAAAATTGCGGGCGCACGTCGGTGACGACGTCCCGCTGATGTACGACGGCTCGGCCGGTTTCGACCTCGCCGACTCCATCCACCTCGGTCACGCGCTGTCCGAGGCCGGATACCTGTGGTACGAGGAACCCATGCGCGAGTTCAGCGTGACCGCCTATCGCCGACTGGCCGAGCAGGTCACGGTCCCGCTGCTGGTCGCGGAGACCTCCGACGGCGCGCACATGAACGTCGGCGACTTCATCGCGGCCGGCGCCGCGGGCCGGGTCAGGACGAGTGCGCAGTACAAGGGTGGGATCACCGGGGCGATGCGGATCGCTCATCTGGCCGACAGCTACCAGTTGCGGGCCGAGGTGCACGGCACCGGGGTGGTCAACGCCCATCTGTGCATGGCGATCCCCAACACCACGTACTACGAGTCCCTGGTGTACACCAACCCCGTACGGCGCGAACCCGCCGTGGGGGCCGACGGGATGGTGCGCGCCCCGCAGGCCCCCGGCATCGGTTTCGACCAGCCGGGCTGGTGACGCGTCTCCCGCCGGTCCCGGTGACGGGTCCGGCGGGAGACGCCCCGACCACCCTTCGCGGAAGGAGACGGCATCGTGTCCGTTCGACGCCACGCGGCGGTCATCCGCCTGCGTCCGGAGCTGGAGGCCGAATACCGCGCGCTGCACGCGGCTGCCTGGCCCGAGGTATTGGCGACGCTCAAGCGCGCCAACATCGGCAACTACTCGATCTTCCTGCGCGACGGCCTGCTCTTCAGCTATCTGGAGTACACCGGCGACGACTACGAGGCCGACAGCGCGCTGATCGCCGAGTGCCCGGTCACCCGAGAGTGGTGGGCACGTACCGATCCCTGCCAGGAACCGATGGACGGTGTCGACGCCGGCTCGCGCTGGGCTCCGGCCGAAGAGGTCTTCCACCTCGAATGACCGGGGACGACGTGTGAAGG